>DDUU01000050.1 GCA_002344965.1 Candidatus Tepidiaquacellales bacterium UBA2330
TTTAATCATGGTTCAGACATTTGATTCACCTGATTTCAGGATTACCTGATTTCATAAACAGCCACTATTTTTCAACAGTCAAAAATCAAGAAATCCTTAAATCCTTTAATCATGGTTCAGACAATTTAAGAAATCCTTAAATCCTTTAATCATGGTTCAGACAATTTAAGAAATCCTTCAATCCTTTAATCATGGTTCAGACATTTGAGTCATTTTTAGTGCTCCAAAAAGTTTTGAATCAGATTTTGAATTTTAAGATTCACAAAATAATACTTTTTGGACACCAACAATTTTTCCGACCCTGCTGAGTCTACATTCTGCTTACAATTTTAAATTTATATAGTTAGTGCGGAAAGAATCTGCTGAGTTATAAGTCCCGGAAAAATGCCGGTGACTCTGCCGTGGGAAAAAAAGTATAAACTTTTTAAGAATCGTATCCAAATCGTATGCAAAAAAACAAAAGGAGCATTAGCAATTAAGCTAAGCTCCTTATTTTATTACGCGGAATCGACGAGACTCGAACTCGCGACCTCCTGAGTGACAGTCAGGCGTTCTAACCAACTGAACTACGACTCCTTTAGCAAGTTCCAAAAATAGCTCAAATAATTTATTTATACAATTACAATCTGACTGCTTTTCGAATTTTTCCGTTTATGCTATTTATTAGTATGCTTTTATATTGATTCATATAAAGTATTTTATAAAAAAAATAATCATGTGCAGACAAAAATTCTGGATAATAACAGGCGGTGTGTTCGGATTTACCGGGGTTGTCTTTGGAGCTTTCGGTGCTCACGCTCTCAAAAATATTCTCGCACCTGAGATGCTTGAAATTTTTAAAACCGGTGTTTTCTATCAGATGATTCACGCTGCCGTCATTCTGACAATTGGACTGACAGGAATAAATAAATTTTTCAGAGCTGCTTTTTTCTTATCTATCGGTATCATATTGTTTTCATTTTCACTATATCTTTATGCATTAACTTCAGTTAAATTTCTTTCGATGATCACTCCGCTTGGTGGCGTTGCTTTTCTGACAGGATGGTTGTTACTTATTTTTGCCGGATTTAAATATAAATCCGGTCCGCTGAATTAGAAAGCTCAGTTTGAAATTCCTTAAGTAATGTTTTAAAAATTTCAACTTTCATAAATGAATGTAGAAAAATTTTTTATAGAAAATAGTTTCGCTGTTTCTGATGATGTAACAGAGATTATAAATCCTTATTCCGGGATCACTGTCAGAAAAGTTTATAAGTCTTACAGCAGGCATATTAATGCTGCGCTTGATTATCTGACTGATGTTTTTAATAAATATAAAAATGAACCGCTATATTTAAAACAATCGCTTCTTTCTGCAATTTCAGATAAGATCAGTGAAAGAAAGGATTTTTTATCAGAACTTATTACAGATGAAACGGGAAAGCCGATTAAGTTTTCCAGGATCGAAGTTGACAGAGCTGTGTTTACATTCAGACTCGGCAGCAATGAAGCGGGAAGGACAGACGGGGAATATACTGATCTTAGTTTTTTGAAAGGCTCTGAAAATGCTAAAGGAATAGTAAAGAGATTTCCGATTGGTCTGATACTTGCAATTACTCCGTGGAATTTCCCTGTGAATCTGGTTGCGCATAAGCTTTCGCCCGCACTGGCTTCAGGCAATGTTGTATTATTAAAACCTGCTTCAGCGTCTCTTACCTGCGGTATCGAAATTGTAAAAATAATTAAAGAATCATGCGCTGAGCTGGGAATGGAATATTGTCCTGTGAATGTCATTACTTCCTCCGGCAGCGAAACGGGAAAATTCGCAGCGGATAAAAGAGTTAAGATGGTAAGCTTTACCGGGAGTTCGGAAGTCGGGTGGGAGTTAAAGAAGAAACTGAACAGGCAGAAAATTTCACTTGAGCTCGGAGGGAATGCAGGAGTAATAGTAGATGAGACTGCTGACATAAAAGATGCAGTAAAAAAAATTATACTGGGAGGATTCGGTCAGGCAGGTCAGAGCTGTATTTCAGTTCAAAGAGTTTTTATTCATGAGAAAATTTATCGTGAGTTTGAAAATTTATTAAATGAAGAGACGGCTAAGATAATTACCGGCGACCCTTATGATGAAAAAACCGACGTTGCATCAATGATCACGGAAGCTGATGCGGAGAAGATTGAAAAGTGGATTGGTGAAGCGGTTGCGGAAGGTGCGGTGATACTGACAGGCGGAAAAAGGTATAAAGCTGTACTGAAGCCGACTGTGCTTGCAAATACAACAGCAGCAATGAAAGTAAATGCAATGGAAGTCTTTGCTCCGCTTATTACTGTTTCAAAGTTCACTGATTTTAAAAAAGCAGTTGGGGAAGTGAACAATTCCGATTTCGGACTGCAGGCGGGAGTATTCACGAAAAATATAGACAATGCATTTTATGCTTTTGAAAATATTGAAACGGGAGGAGTCATAATTAATAATGTATCTACATACAGAATGGACTCAATGCCATACGGCGGAGTGAAGGATTCAGGAAATTCCAGAGAAGGCGTTAAATATGCAATTGAGGAAATGACTGAGAGAAAAATTATGGTGATAATGTGAAAATAAGTTTACTCAAAAATTTTTTTATTAAAGATCGTTCGCAATTTGTTTTCATTTTTTACAAAACAGAATTATAAAGTTCTTAAAAATCCGTTAAATATTTTGTAAATTATCTCGTTTTGATTTTATCGGCGGGAAAAATTATTTGTCATAAATTCTTACGGCAGATATTCATTCCATACAGATTTAAATTCCAGAATAATATTAACCAGAAAAATTATTACTACCGGATGTTTACAATTTATTAAATTATAATTTCCGGAATACTTAACAAACAAATGAATAATAAAGCAAAAACAGCAGTCTTCGGCGGAACGGGTATGCTTGGAAGCTCAATAGTGAGACAGCTTGGTAAAAAAGGTTTTGAAAATATCTCAACACCGTCAAGAAAAGACGGATTTGACCTACTGATAAAAAACGATGTTGATGAATATTTTAAAAATGAAAAACCGGAAAAAGTTTATATGGTAGCAGGACTTGTAGGCGGGATACTTGCCAATAATACAAGACAGGCGGATTTTCTTTATCAGAATTCGATAATGATACTTAATGTTATAGAAGCATTAAAAAACCATTCGCCGGAAACCAAACTGCTTTATACAGGTTCTACCTGCATTTATCCGAAAGAAAATCCGCAGCCGATAAATGAAAACAGATTTATGACCGGACCTCTTGAAGAGACCAACAAAGGTTATGCTGTAGCAAAAGGAATGGGGATTATCGCATGTCAGCTTTACAGACAGCAGTACGGCATCAACGCTGTAGCTGCAATGCCGACAAATCTTTACGGACCAAATGATAATTACGATCTGAGCAACAGTCACTTCATCGCGGCAATGGTTCAGAAGTTCGTGAACGCTCACAGAGACGGAACAGAACTTGTTTTCTGGGGAAGCGGTAAACCCAGAAGGGAAGCTCTTTATGTGGATGATTGCGCTGATGCATGTATTTACCTGATGGAAAATTATAATAAACCTGAGATTGTAAATATAGGCACGGGTTTTGATAATTCAATCAAAGAGTATATTGAGATTGCGAAAAAAGTTTTTGAATATAACGGCGATATAAAATGGGATACTTCAAAACCGGACGGAATGTATGAGAAGAGAACGGACATAACATATCTGAAAAGCATAATGCCTGAATTCAGTCCCAGAGCATTTGAAGAAGGACTCAGGGAAGTTCTTAAAGCGGACTTCGGAGTGGAAGTCTGATATAAATTCATAAAAAATTTTGATATAATTCACATTCATTTAATCACAAAAAAAAATTGAGTAATAAAAGTATTAAGACTGACGTAACGGATAAAATAGTTTCATTGTCAAAGAGAAGAGGATTCATATTTCAGTCGTCGGAAATATACGGCGGACTGAACGGATGTTATGATTACGGTCCGCTCGGAGTGGAGCTTTTGAAAAACATAAAGGAATCCTGGTGGAGAGAAATGACCTATCGTGAAAATGTGGAAGGTATAGACTCTTCTATATTAATGCATCCGAGAGTATGGGAAGCATCCGGACACGTTGAACATTTTTCCGATCCGATGGTGGACTGCAAGGAATGTAAAGGCAGGTTCAGGGCTGATCAGCTAGATGAGTCTGACTGCGGCAATAAAGGATTCAAAGGCAGAAAAGCCATGAAGTGTTTTGAAGAAGGAAAATTTACCGAAGCAAGAAATTTTAATCTGATGTTTAAAACTCATGTCGGACCTCTTGAAGAATCTTCAAACGCGGTTTTTTTAAGACCGGAAACTGCTCAGGGAATTTATGTAAATTTTAATAATGTAAGGGAATCATCGAGACAGAAAATTCCGTTTGGTATTGCTCAGATAGGAAAGGCATTCAGGAATGAAATTAATACTAAAAATTTTCTATTCAGGACGAGGGAATTTGAGCAGATGGAAATGCAGTTTTTTGTGAATCCTGAAGAAGATACTAAATGGTATGACTACTGGAAAGAGCAGAGATATAACTGGTTTGTGAGATACGGTATGAACAAAGACAAGATTAAATTTCATGAACATGAAAAGCTTGCGCATTATGCAAGGGCGGCTGTTGATATTGAATTTGAATTTCCGTTCGGATGGGGTGAGATAGAAGGCATACACAACAGAACTGACTTTGATCTGAAAAGGCATACAGAATACTCAGGTAAGAAGATAGAATATTATGATGATCAGACAAAGGAAAGATTCACACCTTTTGTAATAGAGACATCGGCGGGCGCTTCGAGAAGTTTCTTTGCATTCCTGTGCAATGCATATGATGAAGAAGAAATTAAAAAGGAAAATTCAGACGGCAGCGAGTCATCTGAAACGAGAACTGTATTAAGATTTCATCCGTCACTTGCTCCTGTGAAGGCAGGAATATTTCCGTTAGTTAACAGGGACGGAATGCAGGACATTGCGCACGGAATTACTGATGATCTTCGAAAAAGCTTCAATGTATTTTATGATGATTCAGGCGCAGTGGGAAGAAGATACAGAAGACAGGATGAATGCGGAACGCCGTTTTGTATTACCGTAGATTCGGAAACGCTGACCGGTAATTCAGTAACGATAAGACACAGGGATTCGATGGCACAGGAGAGGATACAGAAAGACAGAGTAAAGGAATACCTGAAATCAAAAATTGAATAAGTTGGATCCGGTATTAATCACAGGACTGATCGCAGCAAGTCTTACTACGTTTGCATTCCTTCCCCAGTCAATCAGAGCTATAAAAACCAAGCATACCGGCGATCTGTCACTCACGACTTTAATAATGCTTGAGACCGGAATTATCATTTGGATAATATACGGAGTTATGATTTCAAACATACCTCTTCTTGCCGCTAATATTGTTTCGTTTATTTTTATTACCATAACTCTGATTCTGAAAATCAAATATGGATAAAAGCGTTTTAAAAAAAGTAAATCTTTTTCAGCAGTCCTTTTAGTATTCAGTAAAAGAAATTTCTGATTAAAAAAATTTAATCTGTTCTGTTATATTAGATAAAATGATAAATAATATTGCAGCAAAATAAAAAAATAATCGAAAGACTTTTCAATGATGTACTGAACAGGAAAGATCCTCAGGCAATTAATGAAATTATTAGTCCGGATTACACTGAGCAGGATGCATTTCCCGGACAAGTGCAGGGAATAAAAGGAATAGAGCAAAGACTGACTGTTATTTTTAATTCATTTCCCGATGCAGAATATTTTATTAAAGATATGGTATCAGAAGGGGAAAAGATTGCTGTCAGCTGGATAATGAAAGGAACTTTTAAAAACAAATTCCTGAATTATGAACCGACAATGGCGACAGCAGAAATGAAAGGAATGGATATATACCTTGTAAAGAATGGAATGATCATAACTCACAGTAATGTAGTTGATCTCAGCGGTTTACAGGTGTTTCAGTGAGTTTTAAAAAATAAATTGTAAATATATAAGAAAAGAAATAAATTAAGTCAGAATCCCGGTTTTAACCCCTCCCCAAAAAAATGGTTCTCAAAAATTAAATATTATTTATTTAACTATTATAACTTTACTATTATGAGAAAAGAATTCAAATACTTCAGAATCTCATTGTTAACCGTGTCTGTTTTTTTTCTGCTGACTATGACTGGCAGCAATAATTTTACAAACAGTTTTAAGGTTAGTAAGAATTTATCTTTTATTATGAAAGATCTTCAGGAAAATGAAAAAGTATTAATTTGGATATCTTTCAGGGACAAAGGTGAAAACGTCAGCACTTTGCTTTCATTTCCTGAAAGACTTGTAACTCAAAAATCTCTTGACAGAAGAAAAAAAGTAAAACCTTTAAACGGACTTGTAGATCATACGGACATTCCCGTAAACATTAATTATATAAACGATCTGAAAAGAACAGGCATTGAAGTTAAAAATAAATCAAGATGGTTCAACAGGATATCATGCTATGCAGATAAAGAGCAGATAAGTCAAATCATCAGTGAGGATTTCGTTAACGGAGTTGATCTGGTGATGAAGTTCAAAAAAAACTATAATGATATTGAGTTTCAGGAGCAGAATAATATTCCTGAAACTGACGGCAATAATAATTCAAACGGAGTGCAGTATGTTTTAAATTACGGTACTTCGCTTACACAGATGGAATTAATAAATGCTCCGATGGCTCATGACAGCGGATATTTCGGACAGGGAGTTTTGATTGCTTCATTTGACGCCGGAGTAGATAATCTAGGACATCCGAGTTTTGACTCTATTCGGGCAAGAGGCATCAGAACTTTTGATTTTGTAAACGGCGATACCAACATAGCGGATCAAAGCGGTCAGATGGGTGACGGCTGGCACGGGACAATGACACTTTCTCTTGTCGGAGGTTACAGACCGGGAAGTCTGATTTCCCCGGCTTTCAGATCAATGTATATTATTGCTAAGACCGAAAATACGGATTCTGAAACTCCTCTTGAAGAAGATAACTGGATCGCTGCCGCCGAATGGGCAGACAGTCTCGGTGCGGATATTATTACAAGTTCACTCGGATATATAACAATGGACGGCGGGTCTTCACATTCATACACCTGGCAGTGGATGAACGGCGACAGCTGCTTTATTACTATCGGCGCTGATCTTGCCGTGAATAAGGGCATAGTTGTTTTTAACTCTGCAGGTAACGAAGGGTCGCATTCAACAAGAAATACATTAGGAGCTCCTGCAGACGGTGACAGTGTAATTGCCGTCGGGTCAGTTACTTCTTCTTCTTTAAGATCTTCATTTTCTTCGGTTGGTTTATCCGTTGACGGAAGAATAAAACCGGATATTATGGCAATGGGCAGCAATAATAAATTTGCCGGAACGGGACCCGGCAATACAGGATATTCAAACGGCAGCGGCACATCATTTTCATGTCCGATGTCAGCGGGAGTCGGAGCTATGATACTTTCGGCAAATTCAAATCTTACGCCAATGCAGGTGAGGGAAATTCTATACAAATCAGCAGACAGGTATAACACTCCGGACAGATTTTACGGTTACGGAATTATTGACGCCTGGGAAGCTGTCAAAATGGCTCTGCCGAAAACCTTAAATATGACTGCAATGATAGAAGGATTTTTTGATGAAAATTTAAATATTATGACACCTGATACTGTTACAGTAAATCTGCGTAGCTCTGCTTCCCCTTTTAATATAATAGATCAGGCAAAAGGATTTTTAAACAATAACGGAACTGTATCATTCGAATATGACAATGTTTCAAACGGTGTTAATTATTATATTCAGGTGCTTCACAGAAACGGACTTGAGACATGGAGTAAAAATCCGCAGAGTTTCAGTTCAAATGTTTTGAATTATAATTTTACAAGCGCAGCCGTTATGGCATACGGCGACAATATGATACTTAAAGGCGCAAAATGGACGTTCTATTCCGGCGATGTAAACGGAGACGGATCCATAGATCTTGCAGACCTGACTTTTATTGACAATGACGCATCTAATTTTCTGACAGGATATCTTCCGACGGATCTGAACGGTGATAATGTTACGGATATAGCAGATCTGTTATATGCTGATAATAATGCGGGTAATTTTATTATTACAGTTACTCCATAATAATTTTTTTAAGTACCAGGTAATTTTTTAAAATAAGAACCGTTTATATAATAATAAAACCTTTCCTGATTATACAGGAAAGGTTTGTTTTATAATCACTGCTTTTCTGATATAATAGTATAAAGATTCTTATAATTAAAATATATAATTTTGTATAAAACCAATCAACATTTAAAACGACTCCAATGAAAAACCTAATAATTTTCAATAAAACAATTTCGATATCAATATTCACAATAATTTTTATAATAGTTTCCGGAAGCAATAATTTCTCTTATAATTTTAAATTAAGCAAAGCTCTGAATTCAGAAATCATATCAGATCAGAATAATGAAAGATTTCTTATCTGGGTTACATTTAAGGATAAAGGAAATAATGTGAATGAACTTTTATCCCGGCCGCAAAGATATCTGACTGAAAGGGCGATTCAGAGAAGGATGAAAGTGAAGCCGGCAGATGCGCTTGTTGATTTTTCAGATATTCCTCTTAATCAAAATTACATTTCGGAATTAGTTTCTTCAGGTATAATAATCAAAAACAGGTCAAAGTGGATTAACAGTATTTCCTGTATTGCAGACAGAAATCAGATTGAAGCTTTAGCTTCAAAAGATATTGTCAGTAAAATCGATCTTGTGAGAACATACAAAAAAGATTATGACAATATTGAATTTGAAAATAATTCATCTGAAATCACCCCTGAAAATCAATCATCAAACCCTGATAATCCTTTACTTCTGAATTACGGAAGTTCGCTAAATCAAATGCAGATCATAAACGCTACCATTGCTCATGACAGCGGATATTTCGGGCAGGGTGTTGTAATTGCATCTTTTGACGCGGGTTTTGATAATCTTCAGCATCCGGCTTTCGACTCGCTTCGCGCAAGAGGTTTCAGATCCTATGATTTTGTAAATCACGATACTATAGTCGGTAATCAGAGTGGTCAGATGGGCAGCGGTTCCCACGGCACGCAGACGCTTTCGCTTGTCGGCGGTTACCGGCCGGGAAATCTGATTGCACCGGCTTTCAGATCATACTATATTCTCGCTAAGACTGAAAACACTGACAGCGAAACTCCGCTTGAGGAGGATAACTGGATTGCTGCTGCAGAATGGGTTGATAGTCTCGGTGCAGATATTATTACGAGTTCGCTTGGATATCTTGAAATGGATAACGGTTCTTCACATTCATATACATGGCAATGGATGAACGGAGACAGCTGTTTTATAACAATAGGCGCTGATCTCGCGGTTAATAAAGGAATTATAGTCTGCAACTCTGCCGGCAATGAAGGATTTCATTCAACGAGAAATACTCTCATGGCTCCGGCAGACGGCGACAGCGTGATCTCTGTAGGCTCGGTTAATTCAAACGGAAACAGATCTTCATTTTCTTCAGTCGGTCTGACTACAGACGGCAGGATAAAGCCGGATGTATGCGCGCTTGGAAGCGGAAATGTAGTCGCTGCAGCCGGAGCGGGTAATACAGGATATTCTACAGGAAGCGGCACTTCATTCTCATGTCCGATGACAGCGGGTGTCTGCGCTCAGATTCTCTCAGCAAATTATAATATCACTCCGATGCAGATGAGACAAATACTGACACAGACAGCAAGTAATTCTAATTCTCCTGACAGACTAATCGGGTGGGGGATTATTAACTGCTGGGAAGCATTAAAACTCGGAAGGACGCTGACAGGAATAAATTCCGCCGGCATTGAAAATTTCGTTCCGGAAGGATATAGTTTATCGCAAAACTATCCGAATCCGTTTAATCCGAATACAATAATAAACTATCAGATATCTGCTGCTAATTTTGTATCATTAAAAGTATATGATATAACGGGTAGAGAAGTTGCTGCTTTGGTAAACGAAAATCAGAACGCAGGTGCATATTCAGTAAGTTTTGACGGCAGAGGAATTTCAAGCGGAGTATATTTTTATAAATTAGAAGCAGGTGAGTTTGTTCAGACGAAGCGAATGGTGTTAATTAAATAATATCAGAAAATATTCAAGTAAAGCCGGCTCAGGTAAACTGATCCGGCTTTTTTTATTTTTGAAATTTCAACTCCTCCCGTGAAATTGTTTCTTTGTGTCATTTTGATTAAGTTATAAAAAATGTGAAAGCACAAAATTGGATTTTAAACATTAATTATATCTGCATAAAACATATTTAATGAAAAAACTTCTCCTAATATTCT
>DDUU01000058.1 GCA_002344965.1 Candidatus Tepidiaquacellales bacterium UBA2330
CTCCCGGGGAAATTAATACTATCAATAAGAACAAAATTATTCAGTAAGTACAGTTAATATTGCTTTGTTAGTTAATTTAGCAAAGTTAATTAAATCATATTTCTGATTCAATTATATTTTTTATATTAATGATAATAAATAATTAAATTTATTTTACTAAAGCTTTAAGAGTTTTTAGTATTATTTTAACGTCACTGAAAAAAGATCTGTCATTTAAGTATTCAAGATTTATTCTGATTTTGTCCGGCATTATTTCATTAACGTAATACTTTTCAGGATTTTCAGCGCCTGCAAGCAGTTCATTTTCATTTCTGTACTTAATGGATGCAGGATCAGTAATTCCCGGTCTGACATTAAGAACTTTCATTTGCTCTTCTGAATACAGAACCACATATTTTCTTACTTCAGGTCTCGGTCCTACAAAACTCATATCACCTTTAAATACATTAAGCAGCTGGGGTATCTCATCCAGTTTGTATTTCCTCAGATAATATCCTGCGCCGGTAATGCGCGGATCCCTGTCTCCTACCGTTAGTAATCCTGATCTGTCAGATTCTTTTTTCATCGATCTGAATTTATACAGACCAAAGTCTTTATTATTCCTTCCTACGCGGCTTTGTATATAAAAAGCCGGACCTGTTGAACCGGCTTTGATAATTATTGAAATTATTATTATAAACGGAGTCAGTAATAATAAACCTAAAAAAGAGAATATTATATCAAATGTTCTTTTAAGCAATTAACTTTTTAAAACAGCATTATATGAATCACGAACAGATTCAGTAATTATTTTAATATCAGCATCGGAAAGCTGTGGATATACGGGCAGCGTAATTACCCGCGAATAATTACCGTAACTTTCAGGAAAATCCTCAATCTTAAAATTTCTTTCCCTGAAAACCGTAAGCATCGGAAGAGGAATGAAATGAACATTAACAGCCACTTCCCTTTTATTTATCTCTTCAATGATCTTATCACGCTGCTCTTCCGATATACCATTTATCCTCAGCAGATAAATATGATATGAAGTTTCCTTAATTTTATCTTTCGAAGGCGGAAGCTGAGCCCATCCGGTCTTCGAGAAAAAGTCGTTATATTTTTCAAAAATTTCCCGTCTTCTTAAAAGCAGATCACCGGAATATTTTCTGATCTGAGCAAGTCCGACTGCAGCACACAGATCATTAAGATTAATTTTAAATCCGGGATACACAATATCATACTTCCAGTTGCCGCCGAGAGATTTCGTGAACGCATCTTTGGTCTGCCCGTTCAGAGACAACAGTCTAAGCCATTTGTATAATTCACCGTTGTCAAACCCATCTGGCAGATTTAGACAAATCGCTCCGCCTTCGGCTGTGGTTACATTTTTTACTGCATGGAAGGAAAATACTGACACGTCGCAGAGTGAACCGCTTTCTTTACCTTTATATACAGCGCCTATAGAGTGAGCTGCGTCAGACATCACAAAAATTCTTCCGAGCTTTTTCTGGGTTTCATTCGCCGGCTTAAACAAATTTTTAATTTCCGGCTCATTTATAATTTCATATATCTCATCATAATCACACGGAAACCCTGCAATATCAACAGGCACAATCGCTTTGGTCTTTTCCGTGATGAGATTTTTTATTTTTGAAACATTCATGCAGAAATTCTTATCAGAATCTGCCATCACAGGCGAAGCGCCGAGATGCATTACTGCAAGAGCAGTTGCGCAGTAAGTATAAGAAGGAATAATAACTTCATCGCCTTTTCCGACACCAAACCAGTGAAGCATCAGCATCATTGCAGAAGTAGCGGAATTCACGCACAAAACATTTTTTACTCCGGTCAGTTTCGCAACTTCAGTTTCCAGTGCTTTCACTTTCGGTCCTGTTGTAATCCAGCCTGAGTTAAGCGAGTCCAGCACTTCATTTATTACATCACCGTCAATATACGGTGGTGAAAACGGTATCATACTTTTTTTGAATTTGATTTCAGAATTTTATAATTATCGGTTAATATTAAAAGGAAAGGTACGCTGAAATAGACAGCAAACTCTACCGTATAACTGTAACGCTCAAGTGATGACTCCACAAGACTTACCATCAGGGCTTTTGCAAGAAATATCATACATATCAGAAACGCAATCACAGCGTCGGTATTTTTAAATCCGGTTTTAAAAAGTAAATAAACGCTGAATAAAAACATTGCAAAAAATGTAAGATACCAGACTGTATTTCTCAGGAAGATGTTGTAAAAACTCTCGTACAACTCATAAATATTTTTCAAAACTGTTTCCTGAGCAATTACTTCACCGCTGTCAGTTACGATAATATAATTTAACTGCTCCTGCAGATTTATTTCCTTCTGCAGAAATTTTTTAATCTCTTCATTCATTGATCTGTCAGAAGAGATCTGCAGCCATTTCTTTTTATCAAGCTCCGTTATATATCTTTTATCAACAATGTTTCGTTTGTAATTATACATAAGCTGATCAAAATATTTTACTTCTATTCCCAGATTTCTGAAGAAGTATATAAAGTTGCTGATAAAAAATTTCGCATAAATATCCGGATGTTTTTTGATGGCATCTAAAGAAACCATCCGCATATGCGGCTGAATATCAGTATACTTTTTTAATGTATCTTCACCCATCAGATTACCCGCAAACTGCAGCTGTCTGTGAAAATTATCTTTGAATACGCTGAAAAGTTTTGTTATGCCGAAACTGTTTCTTATATATGATTTATCTTTTCTCGGAATAGAATCAAGTGTCTGCTGAATTGCCTGATTCACAAATCCGGGATACTCATCGGATGTTTCCATAAAAAGAATCGTTACACCTGCAAGGTTTGCCTCGCCGAAAGGTGTTATTGTGAATTTACCGAGTGTCGAATAATTGTATATACACAGTCCGGTGATCATTACTGAAACAGGAATTATAAGCGATATGTATTTTAATACTCCGTATTTTTTGATAATAAAATAAATAATCATAAGTATCATAATGCCGAAAAAAAACATACCGGCAGGTCTGATAAAAATAAGAACTGCTGCTGATACTGAAAACAAAACCATATAAACATTCCTGTCCCTTTTTAAAGAAAGTATCATCAGCGCTGCGCAGATCAGCAGTACATTTGTAAAAATACCTTCCGTCAGCAGCGCCGACTCAAGAATCAAAAAATAAGACGATGTCATATAAACCGTCAGGAAACATGCAAACACAACAGCATACTTTTTATAAACAGCGCTGAAAATAAAGATAAGCAGGATTCCCGTAAATAGCGAGAATATGATCTGCATAAGTGAAACCGTAAAAATGCTTTCGGAAAAATACCAAATCTTTGCCAGGAAAACCGGATAGCCGGGCGTCCTGATATCAAACAGAGGAGTTACGGAATTTAATATGGAAAAAGCAGCAGATATATATGACGCACTGTCGTTGGAAAGAATGTTTACAGGATAGTAAAAAAGATAAGGCAGTCTTGTTAAAAGAAAAAAGAACAGGAATATCAGACTTCCTTTCAGGAAAGTATTTCTTCCGTCAAAAAAGAATTTTCTTAGGAATTTCATTCAGGCCGGTTTCTCATATCAGCTGAAATTATTAAATGCTTGATCTGTACTGAAATAAGTCCCATACCGAACATAAGAATTGAAAGCAGTATGCTGCCAAGTCCCAGATAGAATGTAATAGGCATTCTGAAGATAAGCGAAAATATAAAATTTATTCCTGCGAAGATCAGCAAAACCGCGCAGAATACAATGAAAATTTTTATCGGATTATAAAAAAGAATCGCTTCGGTGATAAACTGCAGAGTTCTCATTGAATCCCTGAATAATCTGACTTTTGTCGTTCCTTCCCTTTTTTTGTAATCTATCGGAATATATTTCACATAAAGCGCATTCATCATATAAGCGAGCGTAAGTGATGTAGTGAAACTGAATGTGTTGCAGAGTTTTGAAAAATACGGCAGGATTTTTTTACGGGAAAAAACTCTGAGCCCGGAATTTATATCATCAATCTTTCTTCCCGCGGAAAACTCAACAAGTTTTTTTAATATCAGCCGCAGTATTTTTTTCTTGAATGACTCATCGTAATTTTCTCCCTGCCTTGCGCCGACCACCATATCAAATCCTTTGTTGTATTCGCTTACAAGCACAGGGATCATTTCAAGCGGATATGTTCCGTCTGCATCCGTGATCACTATCGTGTCATTGGAAGCAGCTTCAATCCCGTCTTTAAGTGATTTGCCGTAGCCGATATTATGCGGATGTCTAATTGTTATCGCTCCTGCTTTCTCGCTCATCTCCGCAGTTCTGTCAGTGGAACCGTCATCGACTACTATGATCTCAACTTCTCCGAGATTATTTAACTGCGCGACTTTTTTAATGTCAAAGACCGTCATTGCAATGACGCTTCCTTCGTTGTAAGCTGGTATGACTACTGAGATCATTTTTTTATTTAATTTTTTCGTAAACGCTTATAAGAGAAATTCCGACAGGGTTGCTTAGCGGTAAAAACTTTTTTGAGAAAGGCACTATGTATTTGTCAAACATTCCTATCTCACCTTCGGTATCATTTATGTTTCCGGATTTCAGAGCTTTATAAACCAGCCAGTAACCAAGCGCGCCGATAGGATTGAAATAATATTGTTTTATCAGTTTTACATTTGAAGGAATTGCAAGATCATTCATCATTTCCTTGGTGTATCTTTTAAAATGTCCCGCCGCCGTATCAAAATTTGAATAAAGAAATTTATGAGAAGGTACAAGATGAAACAATACTCCTCCGGGTTTCATCAGGTCAAGCAGTTTGGCGAAAAAAGCTGCATCATCTTCCACATGCTCCATTACGTTCATGCATAAAATAAAATCATAACTGCCAGTTACGTTTATTAAATCAATACATTCAGTCTTTATTTCTCTTCTGAATTTTTTTTTTCTGATATGATCTATCGCAGGTAATGAAATGTCAATACAGTATAAAGAGTCAAACTCGCTTTTTTCCGTAATGATTTTTGTAAACGAACCTACTCCGCAACCGACTTCAAGTACGTCACCTCTGATATATTCTTCAAACTGTTCGAATGTCCACTGATTATAATTTGTGGCTTTCTGCATTTGCTCAGCAGATGTAAAAAGTTCTGACATTAATTAATCCTTATCAATTTCTTTAATAAAAACAGCAGGGTTACCTGCGTAAATGCTGAACGGTTTGACTTCATTATTCACAACGCTGCCTGCCCCGATTATAGAACCTTTGCCGATCCGCACGCCTTTCATAATAAAGCAGTTAGCTCCGATCCAAACGTCATCTTCTATGACGACCGGACTTCGCTTTATTTTATCCCATCTCTTCAGCCGGTTTTCATAAGGTACATTGTGTGAATTCGTATCCATTATAACTGTATTCGCTCCTATCATAATTCTGCTGCCGAGCGTTACGCTTCTTTCACTGATAATGGAAGTGCCGTTCAGATAAACTTCATCACCCGTAATAATTTTTCCTTCCTTCGAAGTTCTCATAAATACACCGCCTGCGATATTACCTGAATTGTATCCGCACTTTGCAGAGATAAGACGCATATTGTTTCCAAGATTAATGGATCCGCGGTTCTCAATTCTCGGCATTCCGAATACTTTTATTCCCTTTCCGTATTTTACTCCGTTTGCTGTCAGTACAATTTTCATCACCGGCGAAAATATCAGTGTAATGACTTTTGAAAAATGCAGCAAAGCGTCTTTGATGAGTTCAAAATAATTCTCATTCCCCGTATCGAATTTCAGCTTTTCATTGTATTTAAAAAGAAAACTCATATGCAGCTATTTTTTAATACCGCTCCCGCTCCAGCTTACTCCTTTATATGCGTTTATATGCACATCAGAATAATCACCATTGCCGAACCAGTTTGATATTCTGCTTTTACTGATAAAGTCAACCTGCGGCGCATTCAGCTTATCAAATACATTAAGCGTGTTTCTCTCAAATGACATTTTTCTGAAGTTATCAAAATATTCATAAAAAGGTAAAAACTTCAATGGTAATTTATAAACAGTATAAACAGGAATATATAAAAGTCCGGTAATAAACTTTGAAAGTCCGAGAAGATTTTTTCTGTTCATGTTTTTCAGGAATACTTTTCTGATCGGCTCTACACCGTATTTTACCAAAGCGTTACCTTCCTCTGAATAAACCCAGACGATTGTCTTTCCGCCTGATTTAGTATGACGCTTCATATTTTCAAACGTAAGATCCGGATTGTCAGTATGATGCACAACTCCGATAGAAAAAACTATATCAAATTTTTTTCCAAGATCCATTTTCGCAATATCATTTTCTATAAATTCAATATTGGAAAAATCTTTATTTCTTTCCTTTGCAATTTCTGTTGTATTCAGATCAACTGAAGTTATGCTTTTTGCATACGGAGCGATAAAAGATGTATGCTGACCTCCGCCGCATCCGCATTCGAGAACTTCCATATTTCTGAAATCTTCAAGTGTGTTCGGAAGTATCCAGTCCTTGAATAGAAATAGTTCGTTGTCCTGCAGCAAAGTCCACTGCTGACTCCATTCTGACTGCTTGCTCTGTAAATCAGGAGAACTTTCTGTCATAAACAAATTTATTAAAAGTCTTGAATTCGTCATTTCCGTTTGCTCCGATCCATGTACCTACCGGAGAATTAAATCCGCTTTTTTTCTTATTTATTACAAACTCCGGAACAACGTCTTTTAAAGCTTTCTTCAGTATATATTTCAGTTTTAATCCTTTCATTTTTCTGCCTGCAGGGATTGAAGCTGCGTATTCCACCAGTTCCGGATCTAAATAAGGACATCTTGCTTCTATGCTGCTATACATTGTAGTCATGTCAACTTTTACAAGTATATCATCCGTTAGCCAGGTCATGCCGTCCACATATAAATTTCTGTCAAGAGGTTCCAGATCTGCGCATTTGTCATAATACTTTTTAAAAATAAAATACGGATCCGTATCATAGACAAGATCTTTAAATTTATTACCGAGTATATTAACGCGCTCTTCGGGTGAAAAAAATTGTCTCCACATATAATGCGCCTGCTCGGGAGAATGCAGCGTGCCGTTCAGAAACTGCTTCTGCTTGTACTGCCAGTTCAGCTTATTCCTGTTATTGGAATTTTCAGAAATTCCGATTATAAATTTTTTTAATAAATCCGGAATTGGTTTCGCATAATTGTAATATTTATCTGCCTTGTAAGTAATATAACCTGCGAATATTTCATCCGCCCCGTCTCCGCTGAGCACTACGGTAACATATTCCGAAGCAAGCTTCGAAACTTCTATCATAGGTATTAATGAATTGTCTGCAAAAGGTTCATCGAAAATATCGACTGCGTTGTTTATAAATTCCAGTTCATCATTTATATCACAGATCATCCCGTGATGGTTTGTTCCGATGATTTTCGCAGCTCTGTCAGCATCGGGCAGTTCATTATAACTGTTCTGATTGAATCCAACGCTGAATGTATGCAGCTCTCCTTTATGAAATTTTTTCATCAGAGCTGCAATGGAAGTGGAGTCAACGCCGCCGCTGAGAAACGCTCCTACAGGAACATCGCTGATCATTCTTCTTTTCACCGACTCTTCCAGCAGATGAAGTATATGCCTGCCTGTATCCTCTTCACTGTCTTTATTTTTAATTCTGAAAGAATCCGAATAATCCCAGTACCGGACTTTGGAAATGCTTTTCCCGGAGTCGGATATTTTCATATAATGTGCCGCTTCGAGTTTATATATATCCTTGTAAATTGTCATCGGCGAAAGTATATATCCAATTGCAAGAAAACAATTTAGCGCTTCGTAAGACACTTCAAACGGAATTGAGCTGTCCTGCTTAAGGGCTTTTATTTCCGAAGCAAAAGTAACATTACCATTTTTATCGAAATAATAGTAAAGCGGTTTTTTCCCGAATCTGTCTTTGGCAAAAGTAAGAGTCCGGAGTTTCGAATCCCAGATTGCAAGCGTAAACATTCCGTTAAACATTTTAAAACAACTCTCGCCGTATTTTTCAAATGCATATAAAATTACTTCAGTGTCGGAATTTGTTTGAAATGAATAACCTGATTTTTTGAGTTCATTTTTGATCCCGATGAAGTTATATATTTCTCCGTTGAATACAATATGAAATCTTTCGTCAGCTGAAGACATCGGCTGATTGGCATTTTCCGAAAGGTCAATGATAGCGAGTCTTCTGTGACCGAGAGTAATATCGTTTAATGATTTGATGCCCTGATTATCGGGACCGCGGTGTGAGATGGATTCGCACATTCGGGAAACGGTTTTAACCGTTTCTCCCCCGGAGTTAGACCAGTGGCTCTTGCCTGCTATGCCGCACATTTTTATTTATAATTATAATATTCTTTGAACCAGCTGACGAATTTCTCTAAACCTTCTTCAATCCTTACTTCAGGAATGTAATCAATAAACTCCGCAAGATCAGTCGTGTCGGCTGATGTAACTTTTACATCACCGGGCTGCATTCCCCTGAATTCTTTAACAGCTTTTTTTCCGAGTTTACTTTCCAGTGTCTCTGTAAATTTCAGAAGATTTACCGGATGCTCTCCGCCTATGTTAAAAAGTCTGTATTCCGTATCGTCTGTTTTTTTAAGTAATCTTGAAATGGATTCAGTCACGTCATCTATGTATGTAAAATCCCTTTCCATATCTCCGTTATTATATATTTCAATTGTCTCTCCCTTCATTATCCTTTCTGCAAATTTAAAATACGCCATGTCCGGTCTGCCCCACGGACCGTACACCGTAAAAAATCTTAGTCCGGTCATCGGTATTTTATACAAATGATAATAAGTATATGCCATTAGTTCATTGGACTTTTTTGTGGCTGCATAAAGTGAAACCGGATGATCTACATTATCCTTTACGGAAAATGGTATTTTTACGCTGTTGCCGTAGACCGAACTTGAAGATGCGTAAATTAACTTTTTAATTTTAAATTCTTTTGAACACTCGAGAAGATTGAAGAAAGATACAATGTTACTCTGTATGCTGACTTCAGGATTTGTGATGGAATATCTCACTCCCGGCTGAGCAGCTAAATTTATTACTAAGTCCGGCTTAAATTTCTCAAATACTTTACTCAGTTCTGCTTTGTTCGTAAGATCTGTTTTTATAAAATCAAAATTGTTATATCCTTTCAAAAGCTCAAGTCTTCTTTCCTTCAGTCCGGTGTCATAATAATTGTTAATATTGTCAATGCCGGTAATTTCGTATCCTTCTTCACACAATTTCTTACATGTATGAAATCCGATAAAACCCGCTGCTCCGGTTACAAGTATTTTCACAAGGATTTATTTTTGTTTTGGGATAAATATTTTTTCAGTCGCTTTCTCATTTTTATATATTGTGTCAACCCCGGATATGTATAGTATCCCGGTTTCGAATTTCTTCCCGGAAGTGTCTTGTGTTCTCCTGATTCGAGCTTAACTAAAAAATCCTTTACCTCAGGAAGACTGTCATATATAGCTTTATGTCCTATAAAAGAATAATTGTGTTTTGTAAGATCAATATCTCTTGCTTTACCGCTTGCATAAATTTCCCCCGCGTCAATTTCATCATTCATTTTCAAAAATGAGTATGAGAGATTTTCATAATCTCCGTTATACATTGTCCAGAACGGAGAGTACAGACCTTTATATTCAGGCGTAAGTCCTTCATGCCATAAATAAACTCCGTGCTTTGCAATTCCCCTGATCTTCTTTCCGAAAAAATCATTAACGCACATTGCAAAAATTATATCAGGTTTTACTTCATTAAGAAAATCAATTACTTCTTTCTTATTAACATTGTCGGAACTTATCTCTTTAAATTTCAGATCACTGAACTTTCTTCCCTTACCTTTCCAGTATGGTCTTATTACTTCTCTTTTTAAATACCCCAGATCTTTCGCCGCAACTTTTTTCTTTATATAAAAAAACAGCATCAGTTCATTCAGCAGTTTAAAATATCCGTACTTCTTTGCTCTCTTCTTACCGTAATCAATTCTGCCTTTCCATGTCTTTCTCCATGTAGCCGAATCAGACCATACTACTCCCGCAAGCTCTGTATTCTCTGCAAGCCAGTCCACAATCAATTCATCAAACTCATTTCTCGAACCTATAAATACACTTCTCATTTACTTTATATAACGGTAAAATTTATTTTTTTCAAAATCTGAACCCGGATAATTACTTTAAGTATGAAATTAATTTATCAGAAAAATTTTTTATAAGTGCATTCCTGTCAAACTTTTCAGCAGCAGCTGCTCTGCAGTTTTCTGACATTTCGTTTCTCATTTTCTGAGAATTTTTAATGATTAAAATATTCTCCTTTAGCTTTAAATAATCTTTAGGAGGTGAAACAAGACCGGCTCTGTTGTCATTAATAATCGCAGCACCTTCCCCGGTCCCTGAAAATAAGACCGGCAGACCGGCTGCCATCGCTTCATAAATTTTTGAAGGTACAGCGCCGAATATGTTGTTTACCAGAGGTATTATCGCGCAGTAATATTTTTGCAATATTACCGGTATCTCACTGCTCTTTACACTGTCATGAAGTATAATTCCGTTATCCGGATTAGCTTTTAAATATTCTTCTGTAATTTTTCTCTCTGCGCCTTCCCCGTAAATGTGAAACTCCGCACCGAGTTCTTTGAAATTTATGTTGCTGACTATTCCGTAAATTCCCTGCGCAACGCCAAGCAGTCCGGTATAAACTATTTTAATTTTACCCCCGGCTTCATCAGAGTTATATTCAGCGGAATTTTTAAATCTGTTTATATCCACTCCGTTTCTGAATAGATATGTCTTATCCGCTCCGGACATTTTCATGTGTCTGACAATTTCTTCAGACTGACCGGTACAGAGAAACGCTTTCGAATATAGAAATTTTTCCAGCGATACAAGTTTCTTATACAAAACTCCGTCGCTGATTGCTCCGAGCTCTTTTGCTGAAAGCGGCCAAATGTCGGAAACATTCATTATATTTTTTGAACCTGTAAATTTTGAAAGCAGATAGCCGCTGTATGCAAGTGTCAGAGGCGGACTTTCAGTAAAAATAAAATCCGGTCTGAATTTCCTGAGTCTGAAATATCCGAAAAGTGAAGTCAGTGAAAATGAAAGCATGGATATTATTCTCGGAATTTTATTTGCAGAGTTTGATGCATAGAGTATATATCTGGAAACATTAATTCCGTCTTCCTTTTCATTCACGGAAAATTTCATTCTGTAACCAGGGAATATTTTACCCTTTGGATAATTCGGCATTGCTGTTATTACCTTTATCTCCCAGCCTAATCGCTCAAATATTTTTGAAAGCTCATAAAGCCTATTCTGAGGAGCGCCGGTTTCCGGATAAAAATATTGTGTAAGTATCGCTAACTTCAATTCTGCCTGACATATGAATAAAACTGTTTCATTTTTCCCGCTTTCGTCCTTTGTATTTTATCAACTCTTTTAAATTCTGCTTTTAATCCCGGCTCCAGATATTCATCCATTTTTTTCCTGATCTTATCTGCTTCTTCTTCACTGATATCTTTTTCTGTCACCATTTCAAATACAAAAGTGTCCGGCTTTGTCTGCTTTATCACAAACTCTTTCAGCGAATCAATTTTATTAAGAATGCTTCTTGTTACAAAATAAAAAGTAATGCTGGATGATTTTTTTCCGCTTGGTAAAATCAGTTCGTCATTTATTCCGCCGAATAATTTTAATAATTTAACTCCGTTTTCATCCTGTATAGCAGTCGCCCTGTCTCCAATCTCATATCGTATAAAAGGCATGGCTTTGTTATGAAGAGATGTGAGCACAATTCTGCCTTCTCTTCCGTCCGTGATATTTTTACCGTCTTCATCAAGTATTTCAGTAAATACATTTTCATCCGAAAGCCTCCAGTTGCCATCCTTATTTTCAAAAGCAATCAGATCAACTTCAGAAGTCCCGTATTCATTTACAACCGGTATTCCAAATGCTTTACCAATAATTTCCTTATCCTCATCCGAACAGTTTTCCGATGTGCAGATGCATATTTTTAATGTCGGACATTCTTTCTTCAGGACAATGCCTGTTCTTTTCAGGTATTCCGCAAACAGCAGTATCGAGCTTGAATATCCGTAAACATACTCAAATTTATTTTTTCTGAATATCTCAAGAAAATTTTTCAGCGCCGTATCCGAAAGATCAAAAACGGGGAATCTTACTCTGTTAGCAAGAAAATCCTTTGTCTTCTCCGAATAGTATTCCATTTTTTCAAGAGGTATCCCGTAAAATCTCGCCTGCTTTGAATCAAGCGAAATTCCGTAACTGTTATACCTGTCTTTTATCAGCGCCCAGGTCATAGCATGAGAAAATTTATCTTTCGCATATCTGAAAGGATGACCGGATGATCCGGAAGTATATCCCGTGTACAGATCCTTTTTATCAATTGTGTCCGAAATTAAATTGTCGAGTGATATCTGAAAATCTTTTTTTCTCAGAATAGGAATCTCTTCCCAGGATGATGGCAATGAATCGTTCAGTTTGTTCCTGTAAAACTGATTATTCTTTAAATGATATTTTGCCGCTTCCCATTTTTTTTCATTCTGCCATTCCTTAAACTCCATTCGTGAAAGTGAATTCAGCCTTTGAATTTCTTTATCAGCTTTTTCCATCGGGAATCCTTTAAGCTTAAGACTTAATTCCAGGAAAGACATTTTATTGGTGGTAATTTTATAATTAAATTTTTACGGCGGGATCTAATATTTCGAACCATTTATATTTTACCTGTTCCCAGTCAAGCTCTTCGGCTTTCTTTCTTGCATTCGAAGAAATCTCTGATACAAGTTTATCGTCGGATATGAGTTTCTCAATTTCTTCAATAAATCTTTCCTTATTCTCCGGCGGAACAAGTAAGCCGTCTTTTTTATCCGTAATTAGAAACGGAATTCCTCCGACATTTGTAGATACAATTGGAAAACCCAGTGCCATTGCTTCGATAACACTTACCGGTTGATTATCATAATTTGTTGTGTTAATAAATATATCATAGTCTGCGGATTTGTCTGTCCATTCTTTTCTTGTAAGCTTTCCTGTTATTATCAGTGAACCGTTTAATTTATATTTCACGGATGCTTTCTTTACTTCGTTCAGCGTATCATCTTTCTCCGGACCTATCATACAGAGTTTTGCGTCAGGATATTTCTTAACCAACTCCTTTAATATTTCCACAGCGAGCATGGGATTATATGTTTCATGAAAAGATCTTACCCAGAGTATGTTTGCTCCGGCCGAATCTCTTTTTTTAAATCTGTAATTATTTATATGAATAAAATTCGGAATGTAAGTTACTTCAAATCCTTTACCTTCGAAAAATTCCTTTAGATATAAAGATGGTGATACGATGCGGTATGAATTTCTGAATATCAAATTGCATTTCTCCGGAGAACTCTTAAATCTGTCCGGATATCCTCCTCCGTGTAATATCGGAATGTAAGGTATATTAAAATTTTTGCACAGTATTGCCAGTATATACGTGAACCAGAATGCTTTCATACTGTAGGAATCAATGAGCACAACACTTAGTTTTTTTCTGTATTTCAAAAAACCATATATCATATCAAGCATTCTTAGTATCTGATTTTTTTTGTCAGATACGGAAATTATATCATAACGCTCACGAAGTTTTGGGGTTAAAGATTCTATGACGGTAGGAGTAAAACCGTGTTTTGAAAGAATGTTTCCGGCATACAAAATCATCTTGTCTTTCTGTAAATAGCGATGTATGCAAGACCGTAAATAAATCCGGGAGCTGCAAGCCGCATTGCTGCATGACCGAGTGTAATGAACACAAATACAGTGCAGAGTATCAGAAGGATCTTTTCATCTGATGATTTTAATTTAAAGAAAGTGCTTACCGGAAACAGCACTATTATGAGAATTGCAACTATTCCGAATAATCCGTGTTCTGCCAGCAGTCTGGAATATTCTATATGCGCTGCTGAAAATATACCGCTGATCTCACCTCTTTTTTCCGACGCCATTCCGGGTCCGACTCCGGTTAATACATTATTCTGAAAAATCTCAATATCCTCCTCAAAAATTTCCATCCTTCCGCTGAAAAGATTGCTCTTCTCAGCATTATACATTGACTCTCCCTTAAATCTCATCTCAAGCAGTCCGCCGCTCGCTTCATTAACATAAAAAAATCCGATTGTCGCAACGATAGAAACAGCCATGAATGTATATACAGCCCTGCTGAGCTTTGCCTGAAATCCTGCATCTGTAAGAGACATAATTACTACGCATAAAATTATTGCTACAATCGGCGCAAGCATTCCGCCTCTGGAAAATGTTGCCAGTCCTCTAATTAATAATGCAAGCATAATGATTATATCAAGATTTTTGATTCTGAACAATCTGATATTCATAAAATACGCCGCAGCTATTAACAGAATTCCCAGACCGAAAATAGTTGATACCTGATTTGGTCCGAATCCTCCGCTTGCCTGAAAATTTGATTCAGTTGTAAATTCCATATCTTCAAGCGAACCTGACCTGAAGTAAACGAAAATTGACATTGCAATAATTGGATACAGCATAGCAAGGAATGTCTTTCGCAGCTGAGCAATCGGAACTCTTCTTCTGTAAAAATATATACCGGCTATTCCAAGTGTTATCGGTCCCGATAAGTTAAAGGATACCATCTGTCTTGACAGATCAAATGTCGGATAATCAACAAAAAATATCGAAGGCAGTAATAATAATAAAAATGCTATAAATGAAGCGGGTAGTTTTCTCTTTCTCGAGCCGACAAGAATTCCAAGAGTTAAAAATAAAATTGTAGCGTATTTTCCGTATTCATAACCGAATCCTCCGGAGTTCATTCTGAACAGAACTTCAATACCCACTACATAAGCTGCGAATATGTGAGCTGCGCCGTCTGCATTTTTATTTTTAAATATCTTATAAACGCCGAGCAATACAATGATGATAGAAAAACCTGTACTAAGTCTCGGGTTAAACAGCAGCACCATTGCCATCACAATGTTCAGCGCTGTATATATTTCGGCTTTGTATGGAGAGTTTTTCACAACTTCAAATTAAAATTTATTTATTAGAAAATAAATATTCAATTTTATAATATTATGCGTTTATAATTTTACTTTTAAGATTTTGCATGTAATCATCAAAAGTGAATAAGCTGCCGGTTTCAGCGCATTTCCGGGATTTTAATTTCAACAGCTCAACATTGCTCAATGCAAGATCAATTGCATCTGCAAGATACTGACTGCTCAGACTTTTTAGTAAAAATCCGTTTGAGTCATTAAAATATTCACTGACCGCTGACACATCGGATAGTATCGGAACGCATCCGTAAGCAGCCGCTTCTGATATAACTTTCGGAAATCCTTCCGATTCGCTCGGCAATAATATAACGTGACTCCTTTCGTAAATTTTTTCCATCGCCTCTCTGCTTATATATCCCGTAAATGAAGTTTTGATTTTCATTTTACTTGCCGCAATTTCAAACATTTCCTTGTCATGACCGCCTCCTGCAAAAATAAATTCCTCAATGTCATCGCCGTATCTGATTTTTTCAAGCGCTTCAAGTATTATATGAACACCCTTATTCTTTGTCAGACTTCCAGCAAAACAAAAAATTTTCTTAGCGCTGAAATCTTTCACTGCTGAAATTTTTTCCGCTCTTGCCAGTTCATCATTGTCCAGACAGGGATTCCTGAAATCCAGTATATGTTCCGGCTGATCCTTCCACTTTCCGTTTACAGTTACCTTTGATCTCTGAAGATTATTCTTCAGCCACCACCTCTGTATCCTGTATGATAAAGGCGGATTGCTCTGATTCCAGTTTCCTGCATATTTTACCCAGCGTTTCGGCTTTTTAATTATACTTAGATACGGAAGCACATATAATCCCATTGCAGTCGGTGCTCTGAACTGCACCCACTCTGACTTTTTTAAAGCGCTTCTGATAATTTTCAGATTATGATATGCTGTTGTAAATATAGAAATCTTATCTGAAAACTTTTCGCCTCCGTATTGCTTTATAGGAATGTATTCGATTTTATCCTCATTATATCTCATCGAACTTCCGGGCGCATGCTCCTGATGCATTGGAGCGATATGTACTATTCTTTCAAATAATTTTGTAAGATGATTTATTTCCCTTACCGTCGGACCCCAACCGACGATTTTTCCTTCTTTGTTGTAATGAGGCGTATGTGAAATTATTACAAGCTTCATTTAATTCTGTTAATGACATCAATATATCTTTTTACTATGACTGACCAGTGATGTTCTTCCGCCCATTTTTTCGCTCCTTCGGAAAAGTGACCGTAATTATTACAGATATCGTTTACTGCTTTGCGGATCTGATTCTTGTCTCTGGGATTTACCAGTATTCCGCTCTCTCCGTCTTTTACGGAATCTTCCATCCCGCTGTCAAGTGAACCAATTGAAGGCAGTCCGAAATAATTCGCTTCTATCACTGCAATCCCGAATCCTTCAAAATCTCCGCCCGGCTGAGTTTCACTTAATAAAATAAAAATATCAGACGAATTTAAAACAGCATACATATTTTCATTTGAGATTTGTCCGTGTATCTTTATGCTGTCTTTCAATTTTTCATCATTGAAATATTTCCTGCATAGAGAAGTGTCCGACTCTCTGCCCACAATATCATATGTTGTACCCGGATGATCTGAAATAATTTCAGGAAGCGCGTTCAGTACATTATGATGACCTTTTCTGGGCCATATACTGCCTACGCTTACAAGTCTGACAGCTCCGTTTATTTCCTTTCTGACCTTTGCCTTCAATTGAATTACTTCAGACATATCCAGATCAAATCCGTTTGGTATTACATGCATTTTTTTCCTGTCAATATTACCGTCTATCTTTGTACCCGAATATCTTGATACAGGTATTATCAGATCCGAATTTTTTAATGCCCTGTTCACTATTGTTTTTTCGAAAAAACTCTTTGCATTTATTTCACCGCCATGCGCTATTGAAATAAAATTTGAATTTGACTTAAGTCTCCTCAGCAGCAGCAAAGACATTAGCGATGACATTCCTGAAAAAATAATATTTGAATAATTTTCTTCTCTCACTTTTTTCCTGATTAAGGAAATTCTTTCTCTGTATGTCCTTAACTTACTGTTGTATCTTTCAAATCTGATAATTTTAAAATCCTGTTTCCTGTCAAACTCTTTCTTCTCATCTTCGCTTACAAAATCAGAAACAGCCAGAACAGTTACATTAATTTCGTTCAGTTTTAAAAATTTTGCAAGGTTATATGCATGATTACCAATACCGCCCGGTCCCGGAGGAAATTCAGTGGTAATAATCAGATAATTATCCGAGCCGCTCAATTTTATCTCCTTCCTCTAACATTTCTGATGACTTTTTCCATGATATTCTGAGCTGTATCAGAAGGACAGGCAGAACGAATACCGCAAGCAATGCGCCAAATGGATATAAATATTTTTTTCCTTTCCATCTGTAAGGTATAAGTGAAGGCAGCATTCCGATTATTAAAGCGTTTGTAACGAAATCTGAAGGATAATATTTTCTGTAAAGATATAAAACGCTTGGCACCGGTCTCGGTGAGAAAAAATTTTTCGGTCGGTATGCATCCCATGAACCCATCTGTCTTAATCCTCCTGTGCTGACTTTCAGATGAATTCGCTTAGCATACGGATGTGATATGCTCTTAAATCCTGACAGATATGCTCGCAGCCCGAATTCCCCGTCGCCCATTCTCATTTTATCAAACTGTCTGTCAAATAATCCTATCGTTTCAAATACATTTCTCTTCACCATTGCATTTCCCGAATCAAACTGATCAGCCCATCTGAAGAAACTGTAGTTTTCAGGAATTTTATCCCCGACCGCCGACAATGAAACTCCGGCAGATATATCTGCATTAAAAAAATCCAGACCTTTTAAATGTTCAGTTATCCAGTCCTTTTCAATCCTTGAATCATCATCAAAAAATAAAAAATAATCTCCGCTGCACAATCCCGCTGCTTCGTTTCTCGCAAGCCATTGACCTTTTTCCTTCTGATAAATTACTTTTATATCCAGTTTAAATCCTTTGTAAAATTCTCTGTCCGGATTGTCTGTCTGATCAGCAATTATGACTTCAAAATTTTTGTGATCCTGTTTCTCAAGATCTTGCAGTACATCTTTGAGATATTTATATCTGTTCAGAGTCGGTATGATCACCGATACTTTAGGACTGCTTTTTACAAGTTGTGAATCAAACTCATCATATTTTTCATATTTCAGATGCGGCTTTATCAAATCCGTCTTTTCAATATTTCTTGTTGCAAAAAATGCTCCGATCTCTTTTACAGGATTGTGAAAGCTAAGAAGGTTTTTAAATAAATAATAATAAACTCTGTGCCGTTTATAAAATTTTCTAATGAAAACATATTCATCCCTGACGGATATCTTTTCTTTATGCTGAAGTTTTTCCGCCGGAATATTTTCAGCCGTAAGCATCACTCCCCTGTTCCATGCCTGAAATCCGGCGTCAAGATCAATTGCGCTCTTTGTCTCATACCTGCTGTCAGGAAAAACGATCGTTTCATATTCGTCAGGCAGTTTCATCAGATCAGAATTAAATATTCCGGCTGAATACGAAACTCTGTTTTCAGGCATCAGATTAAAATACCATCCGGGGTTCAGATATTTTATTATTTTAAAATTTCTAAACGCCTTCAACTATTAAAATAATTCTTAGAGATTATTATCGGTATCATAATACGTAAAGTGAAAATACTCCGCGCTGTCAATGCTTTTTCCGGGGGAATACTGAATAACAGTTTCAGTATTTCTGGGTCTTAAGAAACCCGCATCTTTAAGTAATTTTTCCTCAAATGGATTATTAGCCATTATCTGAATTGTCTTCGCTCCTGACTTCACCGCTTCGTTAAAAATTTCCGAAAGCATTTCAATAAATATTTTCTCATCAGAGCAGTTCCAGTCGTAAACATTGTAATAAGGCAGAAAATGGGAATGGACTGCATAACTGTCTTCACGGGCTTTCATAGTTTCAAGTCTGTGAGAAAAGTTTTCAAGTCCGTTTACTCTCCACTCAAGAAATTCATTGTCGTGCAGAATCTCCGCCTGTTTTCTTTCAGATTGGTATTTTGAAATTATAGGAGCAATTTCGCCGGCATCGCAATATTTAAATTCCGATTTTTCGGCGTTATATTTTTTTCGCTTAATATTAAAATATGGCTTTAATATTTTTCCGGATATTTCTGATAAAAATTTCAATTTTGATGGAAGCACCCAGTTAAGTAAATCCGAAGGATCAAGGGGAAACGTCATTCTTGCTGCGGACTTAATATGTTTAAATCCTTTTGCCAGCATCAGAGATTTCGCTTTCGGACTGGGATTGTTTCCAAGCGTTATCATGTTTCTTTTCATCCCGTCCTCAAATAATAAATTTCCTATCCCTTTTTTTCTTAATCCCGGATCCACTAATAAGTCACATGCCCACTGTGCTTCAAAAATTTCTTTATCGTATTTTAATCTGACAGGGATAAGTCCGAGCTGACCTATTACTTTACCTTCGTTCACTGCAAGCAGCAAACCTTTAACATCTCCTTTTTCTTTACCTCTGAATTTCCATCTGTTATATTTTTCCGACCTTCTTCGTTTCTTTTCAGGCCATACTTTCAGACAAAACTCTTCATGCGGTTTTACTAACTCATCGGTATAAGGCGTAATCTGAATTCCTATTTTTTAACTCCTTCAGTTAATAATTTTTTAGAAAATATAAAAAATTAATCTCACTTAGGAAATCTCTTGTTAATGTAATTTGAAACAGTAAGTATCTCAAGACCTTCGTCATTTCTGAGCTGAACCGCCTTTGTTATGAACCTGTCGAAATGTTCACGGCTTTCTGACTTATCACGGCTGAGAGCTGCAGGATGTCCGCTGATGACAGCCGTCTCATTTTTATTTACCGCTTCCTTAATATAATCAATAGCCGGTTTGTCAAAACCTGTATAATGCTGCGGGACGCATACAATGTTTTCATGTATTTCCCATTGGGAAAAATTCACTTTATCTTCATTTGAATGTCCGGAAATTTTCTCCCAGACCGGTCTGTAATTTGTCAGCACCCTGCACCATCTGTAATGCAGCTTGTCCAGCTGCTTCAGCACATATCCAATATCGCTTCCTTTATGAAACGGATATAATCCCCTGTCACCGATACTTATAGAAAACTTTTTTATCCAGCTCATCGGTCTGCTGTGAGGAGGTACGAAACCCGTCACATTCTCTATTCTTCCGGTGCACAATTCAAGCGCCTGCTTGCTTCTTTCCAGCGTTCTGTAAACCTGCTTTTCAGTCAGATTCGGAAACCATTCATGACGCCATGAGTGAGACGCAATCTCATGACCTTTTGAAAATATTTTACTTATAATGTCAGGTATGTTAAACGGATAAATTCCCGGCTCTGCGGCAAAGCCGAGACATGCAAATGTCATCTGTATGTTTTCAATATCCGCTCTTGTTAATATATAATCTACATTTTCAATCTCCTGATAAATGGGATCATATTTGAAATTGTAAGGCATCGTAGAATTTATCTGCCCCAGCGCTGAATCAAAGTCCCAGATTATAAGCAGTCTGCCCGGCATCAGTTATTCTCCTTTACAGGTTTATCACCTCTCCCTGTCAGTGAAACTGCAATTATCGGAAACAATATATACGGGAAATTATATCTTGACCTTGTTTCGGAAACAGGAAATAATATAAGCGTATAAATAAGATATGACCATAATATATAAACAGGAAGAGCACCGAATTTTTTATTTCTGAACAGATAAAATACCGAATAAAAAAGTATCAGCCATAAGAGAAAATTTTCAACCGACTGAAATATAGTTTCCGTAATTCTGTCTCCCTTATATTCCGTATACTGAAAGAAATAACTTATAGTCCAGTCCTGTCTGCCGGCATATTTAAACATTTTATACGGCATACCCTTTAAATAAACATCCGGATTTTCCTTAACAAATTCTATTGCTTCATTTCTTAACGCTTCATCAAATTCCATTTCGCTCAGATGACTGTATTTTTTTAAAACAGAATCCGGCACTCCGTTGTAATCACCGACCTTGCCGGGCTCCTTAGTTACATTCGTGCTGTAAAGTCCAAGTCCCGAAGTCGGCATTAATCTGATGGTTCCGTAAGTATAATAGTTTCTGATGATCCAGGGCGAATACAATATCAGGAATCCCGCTAATACAACTGCAAATTTTCCGGCGGCAAATGTTATCTTCTTTTCCTTATAAATTTCCATAAAGAAAGGAATTAATAGAAATATCATCAGGAAATTAAATCTTATATACATTTCCGCAGCGAGTAAAGCTCCGATCAAAAGCAGTTCGTAAGTTTTGCCTCTGAAATTTTTTAATACAATGAAAAGTATAATCAGTATAAAAAAGAATGAAAGCTGCGTATTGGAATTCGAAGCCATCATAAGCATATTCGGAGATATACTCAGATAAACAAAAATCAGAAATGATGCTATATTATCCAGATCCCTGAATAAATAATAACCGGCTATAAGAATGCCGAATGAAAACAGGATCATTACAATTGAAAATGTAACCGGATGATTATAAATTTTCAGACCTGCTGCAAATATCAGCGGAAGTCCGGGCTGTCTGAAATTTCTTAACTCCACTCCCGCAAAGTCATAAAACTCTCCCTCATCTGCAATTCTCTGTCCGAGTTTTTCATGCTTCTCATAATCACTGTCCTGCACCGGCCGGTTCATAAGATCATGTGCTGCAAATAATATTCTCATAAAAATACCCGCGTAAAGTATTATCCTGAAAAGTTTTACTTTTCTGTTGTGAAAAAGCTGATCACTTCTTTTGAATAATTTTCTGACGATTATTAACGCCAGAACTATTAATCCTGCCTCTATAATGTAATCCGCTTCTCGGTACTTTACCGCCATAAACATTCTGTTGATAAATCCAAACAGTATTATTAGTCCCAGAAGAATAATATTCCCGGTTCTGCCTGTGGCGTTGTATATTTTTAAAATTTTATCCGCCAATAGTTTTAAAAAAATTATAAATATGCCCGGTTATATATTCAAGATCATCATCAGATAATTCATAATACATCGGAAGTCTTAAAAGACAGTCAGTATATCTGTCTGAATTTGTCATTTCAGTTCCATCACATTTATCTCTGTAATAAGGACTTTCATTCAGTGACAGGTAATGGAATACAGCGTATATACCTTTCTCCTTCAGAAAAGAAATCAGCTCACCTCTTTCAGTCTGATTCCGGCATTCTATAAAAAACATATGAGCGTTATTTGTGGCATAATCCGGAATGTATGAATACTTAAAATATCCTTTGTCTTTTAACGGCATTAGTTTTTTATAATAGTAATCCCAGATATGTTTTCTTTTGTTCTGAATGTCATCAAGATTTTCCAGCTGCGCATATAAAAATGCAGCGAGGATATCAGAAGGCAGAAAAGATGATCCTATATCTACCCATCCGTATTTGTCCACTTCACCTCTGAAAAATGAAGACCTGTTTGTTCCCTTTTCCCTGATGATCTCGGCTCTTGCAAAAAATCTTTCGTCATTAATGACGATCATTCCGCCTTCACCTGAAATTACGTTTTTAGTTTCATGAAATGAAAATGCGGAAATGTGTCCGATGGAACCGAGAGGTCTCCCTTTGTAATACGAATCAATTGAATGAGCCGCATCTTCTATTATAAAAAAATTATGCCGCTTTGATAATTCGATCAGCGGATCCATATCAACCGCTATACCTGCGTAATGCACGACTACAACAGCTTTCGTCTTCGGCGTAAAAAGCTTCTCAATTTTTTTTACATCTATATTCGGAGTATTTTCCTCACTGTCACAAAAAATTATCCTCGCGCCTCTTAATACAAAAGCATTTGCCGAAGATACAAAAGTGTAGGCGGGTACTATTACTTCATCCCCTTCTTTTATGTCAATCAATATTGCAGACATTTCCAGCGCATCAGTGCAGGAAGTTGTAAGCAGCACTTTTTTGAATCCGTACCTCTGCTCAAAAAATTCATGACATTTTTTTGTAAACATCCCGTCACCTGAAATTTTTCTTGACTTCACAGATTCAAGTATATACTCTGTTTCTTTTCCTGTCAGATACGGCTTATTAAAGCCTATGTGTCTTTTCTCTTTTTCCAATTTTTATAAATATGAATCTGCTTTTATATTTAAAAATATTCTCATTTCTTATACTTCAAGTTCCGCAAGTCCCATACCGGTTCTGCCGAAACTGTTGCCGTTATACAGCATATATCTTTTTCCTTTAAAATCATAAATAAAAGAATATTCAATCATTTCCGAATCCCAGCCGGAGTCTGATACTTCCAGATTTATTGCATCATCCATACGCTGCCAGCTCTTTCCGTCAGGCGATTCCGCATAACCTATTCTGTAAGTTTTATTCTTTTCTGATTCCCTGTATGAATACCACATTTTATATATACCTTCTTCTTTAAGAACGAATGGTCTCGCGATAGCGTATTCAAACTCATTTTTAAAATCAATACAAATTTGTCCATTTCTGTCCCAGTTAATTCCGTCAGACGATTCTGCATATCTTATATTGTAATAATGCTTGAGTTCTCCATCCTCTTCAGTCCATTTTATTAGCGAGACATACCACATTTTTAATTTGCCTTCATCATTTATTACAAAAGGAGCGAAGGTAGAATAAGGATCAATGTCATTTGAATATAGCACAGCAGGACCTCTGGAAATTTTTTTAAAATTTTCCCCTCCGTCTTTGCTTACCGCCGCTCCGTTAAAAGAAAAGAACGGAACATTTTTTCCGAGTGTCCACCCGTTATAATATAGAAATTCTTTGTTTTCAAAACTGACGCAGGAAGTCGGCATAATTCCCGCATCATCAAATGCGCCAAGCTGACCGAGTCTAAGCACAGGTTCATCACTTACTCTTAATATTCTGAACGGATCATTCAAATCAATATCAATAAATGCTCCCTGAGATCTTCCCTTAACATCACGGGCAGAAAAAAATATTCTCGCCTCGTCATTATTTCTTTTAACAAGCACCGGCATCATAGCGTGAGTGTGCATCCACTCAGACTTACCGTCCGGAGCATACATCAGTCCCAGCTTTTTCCATTTTTGATTACTCATGAATTAAATTTTTCAGGATATTTTGATTTCATCGCTTTTCTTATCAAAGTGCGTTGACCTTGCCGGAAGATACACCCCTTTTTCTTCAGTGTCTTTCATGATGATTGCACCTGCGGCAATAAGTGTTTCAGGAGCTATGGTAATGCCGTCTCGTATTGTTGCGTTCACTCCGAGGAAACAGTTTCTTTTGATTGTAACAAATCCGGAGACAACTACATGGGATGTTATGAAATTATGATCTTCAATTATAACATCATGTCCGATATGATTTCCGCTCCAGAGCACTACGTTGTTGCCGATTTTTACAAACGGCTGGATCGTATTATCCTCAAGTATGAAACAGTTGTCGCCCGGCTGAAACTGCGACAGGTAAGAACATCTTGAGCTTATATAATTAGCCATTCTGTATCCTTTGTCTTTACACTGGTTGTAAAGATCCTCTCTAATCTTGTTCATATTCGTATATCCGACTGCTGCAAACGCTTCATACTCCGAAGGCGGATAAGTTTTATCAATATCTTCAAGCGGTATGACAGGCAGTCCTTCAAATTCAGTTTCGCTTATATATTTTTTATTTACTGAAAATGCAGCAGTCTCATATTCCGAATCTATATCAAAAAAATACTTTGCAAGCCGCGCATTTGAAGTGTTTCCTATTATAATAACTTTTTTGTTTTTCATTTTACTTAAATGTTTTCATAAATTTTTTTGCATCCGGACCTTCGTTGAATATCAGGTCTATAATGCTGACGGCGTGAGTGAATTCACCGTGAAGCTGCCTGTACTCGGGATAACCGGAGTAATCAAAATAGTGAACCTTTATATTTTTTTTTTCAAACTTGCTTTCATCCATGTAAGCTTTTGCTGCAGGACCGGAATAATAATCAGTTGCACCGAGCTTTTCGCAAATATCAATAAGTCTTTCAGTTCTGTCTTCAAGCAGCTCAAACTCTTCCGACAACCGGATTTTTTTTTCTATCCCAAGTATTCCGCAGATCGCTTTCGTAAATGTATAATTTACGTCACTGATAAATTCATATTCCCTTCCCAGATAAAGCTCGCTGAATATATCTTTATACTCTTTAAAGTATTCCGCTTTTGAATAATTATGAACAATTGTATCCCAGTGGTTCTTAGCCCAGCCGGGATCGCTGATCTTTGTATCTTTTATTTTCTGAAAATATTTTCCCTTCACATCAACAGGTACGCTCAGCCATTTCAAGCCGTCTTTTGTCTTTATCTGATTCCTGTTCCTCCAGTCTCTTTTTGTAAACTGCATATCATCATAGAAAACAAACTCATCCGCTAAGTTTACCGAATCAAAGAATCCCTTCCACGGAATATAATTTGACTGTGTAATTACAACCTTTTTCAATTCAAAGATTTATTTTTTTATCTATTATATAAAGCGGTCTGCCCTTTGTCTGCTCAAATATCTTTCCTATATATATTCCGGTAATTCCGATACTCATTAAGATCAGCCCGGTCGAAAATAATACAGCAACTATTAAGCTGGGCCAGCCTGCCTGAAAGCTTTTCATGAAATAGCTAATGACTATATAAATACCTATCAGCAATGTCACAAATGATATCAGTAATCCGCCGTAAATGGAAAGTCTCAGGAGCTTGTCCGAATGCGAAGTCCATCCCTGTATTGCCGTGAAAAATAGTTTCGATAATGTATATGATGATTTACCTTCGTATCTTTTTTTATGTTCTACGTGAACATATGCAGATTTGAATCCAATCCATTTTAATAGCTGTATATAAAGTCTGTCCTGATCTTTTAACTTTACAAATTCGTCCTTTACTCTTTCGCTGATCATTGTCATTGAGCCAACTTCAAGATCAAAATTTTTATCGGCAAATAATCTGAATAGAGAATTATAAATTTTAGCTGTTATCTTTTTAAAAAATGAATGCTTCCTTCCTATTCTTTTTGTGAATACTACTTCATTTCCTTCGTCAAACACTTTAAGCAGATCCTTAAAATATACAGGATCATCCTGCAGGTCACAGTCGATGATTATTACCACGTCTCCGGTTGCTGCCTTAAGTCCGGCTGTGATGGCGTAATGCTGACCGAAGTTTCTGCTAAGTCCGATACCTTTTATATTCGGATTCTTTCTGCAGTTCTCTTCTATCTTTTTCCATGAATCATCTCCTCCGCAGTCTTCCACTAATATTATTTCATACTTATCCGAGAGCTTCGAAACTTCTTCCGATACACGCTTCACCAGTTCGTCCACAATTTTTCCGGCTTTATATACCGGACTGACTACTGATATTTTTCTGCTCATGCTTTTTTTGTCATGGTTTCAAAAAATTCTTTAAAATATTTTTTTTGTTCTTCGGCTTTAAATTCATTTATTATCCGAGACCGCGCATTGTCAGAAATTTCCTTTCTTCGTTCATAATTCATTTCCATAACATCTTTTATTTTATTTTTGAACGACCTGAAATCTCTTTTAGCAATTATCCAGCCGGTCTTTCCGTCTATTATATTTTCCTTCAGACCTTCCGCATCGCTGACAATACACATCAGTCCGGCTGCCTGAGCTTCAAGGACTGACACACAAAATCCTTCCTCAAAACTCGGCTGAAGATAAATGTCCGTTTTACTCATCAAATCCTTTACTTCATCATGCGACTTTTTACCTGCAAAAATAATTTTATCTCTGAGACCTAACTGATAAACTGCAAACTTCAGTCTCTCTGTCTCCGGACCTTCACCGACTATTGTGTACTTAAAATTTACACCGTCATCGGCAAGCATTTTCATTGCTGATATTGCAGTCTCATAATTTTTTATCCAGTTAAGTCTTCCGACCGTAAGTATTACCGGCACTGAAATTTCTTTTCTGATTTCAGACTGAGGGAATTTATCCGGATCCACTGCAGGTGTAATTTTTTTATAAGGTGTATTCTCAGAAAGTCCGTATTTAACGGCTTTGCCTCTTAAATATTCCGAGATAGTATGAACTTTATCCGTGTTCTCCCAGACCTTTTTATAACAGCCGGGATTTTTCAAAGGATAAATGTTTATATCATATCCTCTGAAACTTACGCTCATCAGTGCATTCATAGACTTTGCAGTATTTTCTCTTTTTAATGCCATTGTAGTAAACCCGAAATGAAGTATGTCAATATCCTCCGGAAAAATGTGTGCATTAATATACACTGACTTCAGACATTCTTTGAAATTTTTACCGTCTTCCGATTCAAGTTTTAATAAATTCAAAGTTCTTTTCGGACTGAACAGAAATGATTTCATTAATACATAAGCATATAAAAAAGCCTGTATAAAAACATTACCTTTCCTTACAGGATATGCGCTTCTGATCTCAAGATCGCTTTTTTTTTTATTTTTGCTTCCGGTAAATAATATTACATCAAATCCTGATTCTTTAAGTCCCTGTATTTTCAAATTAAAAAACGTTTCCGAATACTGCGGCGCTTCCGGCAATACCAGTCCAATTCTCATTTTACTATGCCTTCAGTATTGAAGCGTAAAAATCCACGAATCCTTTTTTCAGATTTTCATTACTGAATTTTTCCTTTATCTTATTACGCGCATTTAATATAATTTTTTCCTTAATATCGGTCTTCATATTGCTGAGTTCGGTAATTTTTTCCGCAAGCAATTCCGGATCTCTTACTTTTACAATAAATCCGTCAATGCCGTCTGAAATCGCTTCATTCATACCTCCGCAGTCTGTACTGATTACCGGAATGCCCAGTGCCATTGATTCAAGTACTACATTTGCAATTCCTTCCTCCACGCTCGGCAGTATAAGCATATCAGATTCCGAAAGTTCTTTCATCAGCATTTCGTGAGGCATACCGCTCTTTAATTCTACCCTGCTCTTTAATTCATCATCATCAAGCATAAATAATATTTCTTCCGGGACTTCTCCCTGCGCTACTATCGTATATTTAAATTCCTGTCCGTTCTTAATCAAAATCTTCATCGCATCAAGTGCGTAATGATAACCTTTCTTCCAGTGGTATCGCCCGATTGAGATTATTTTTAACATTCCGGAATCATCAGACCTGATTTCTGCTTTTACATTCCTAAATTCGTCTGATACACCTGAGTAAATCACTTTTATCTTTTTTGAATCAGCACCGTATTTCTGCGCTTCTGCGGAAATTGCTTCTGATACTGCATGAAATCCGTCTATCACCGGAAAATACTTCCTGTAGCTTTCAGCAAGCGCATTGTCATTTAAAGGGGAATAATTTATATGAGCGCCTCTAAGACTCAGCGCAAAACGGCAGCTAAGCAGTTCAAACAAATACGGATTTTTCTGCAATGTCTTGCCCCACTGAATATGAAATATATCCGGCTGATTGTTAATGATCGGAAGCATCATGCCGAGTTCTTTTAGTTTATTCTTAAATCCTCTGTCACCCGTAAATATTTTCCTGAGTGTTTTTAAATACTTAGCGGGATTCCTGAATATACTTTTTACTGATTCCTTAATTATAAAAAATAATAACTCAAGTCCTGAATCAGGCGTGTCAAGTATCTCAACATTTTCATTATATTTTACTTCTCTGAATTTTTTTCCGAACAGCAGGACTTTTATGCCTGACGAAGAAATGTTTTTAATCAGATTCTCTATGAAAGTTGTTGACGGTATGTTTCCCGAATAAATAGCTACTCTCATTTAAAATTATTCAGCACTTAATTGTTTTTGAAAACTGCGATAAAGTAAGAAGCATACTCACCGGATGAGAATATTTTTTACTGTCAGCGCTGATAAATTTTTCATACATATCCGATACAATTTCTTCAGGTATAAATTTCTTAAAAGCGTTGCTCTCAAATAAATGATTTTTTAAGATACTCTCATTTTCTCTTCCGAGGAACTGTATTTCCCAGTTGCTTCTCACATCTCTCTTTTTAAGAATTTCCTTTTTAAAAATTCTCTTTGCTTTTCTTAAAACTCTGTTAGGCAGATTCGAAATATTACCGAATGTATTGTAATTATATAAATTCAGCGGTTCATAACTTTGCCACGGAATTTTTGCAAGGTCAGGATTCTTCATCTTTATATATTCAATCTGAATCTTTCTTCCGCTAAGTAACTCTTCGGGAACAGTGCATATAAACTTGCACATTTCATCCGAATAATACGGGAGATAAATCTGATGATAATTACTGAATACATTCATATTTGCGCTTGTCCATCTCGGCGCCCAGTATGTTGATTTAAACGCCCTGATCCTTGAATTCGCATTGTCAATTTTAATTTCACTCAGCAGTACTGAAATTCTTTCATCAAAATATTCTCTGAAATTTCCGGTTATTTCCCAGTGTTTCCATAATTTTTCCGCAAGCTCTGTTCCGCCGGTTTTAATTAATTTACCGGTTAGCATTTTTACCTGATCGTCAAAAGTCAGATCATCTTTTACACCCATCGAATCAAAAAGCACGTCGCCCCAGTGTCCCGGAAAAAAAATGTTGCCCAGCTCTGAGATCTTTTTAATGACAGCCATTTGTCTCGGATGAGTAAAATCAGCGCAGCATTGATTAATCTCCGCAAGTTCGTCTATTACTTTCCATAAATATCCTTCAGGTATAATGTATTCACTGTAAGGCAGATCTAAAGTTTTGCAGATTTCTCTTCCGTATTTTGTCTCATCAAAACTATTTTCAAATTTATATGAATAACAATTCACATCAATTCTTTTGTCAACTGAAGCCGCCTGAGTCCTGCTGTCAAGCCCGCCTGAAAGAGGAAGTATTACTTTCTTCCCTTTGAGATTTTCAAAATTCAGTTTATCAAATAAATGAGCAAACTCTTCCGTTGCCTGTTTTAAGCTTATCTGGCGCGGCGTATAGTGCCATTTCCAGTAAACTTCGGAAGATGCTATTCTGTCATTCTCATCAGTTGTATAATCCGTCGCCGGCTGTAACGCTTCCGTGTCTTTGTAATAAGTATCCTTCCCGAGAAAAAAACCGATCGCAGCGAAAACACAGATCGCCTTGTAATCCATACCTGAGTCATTCCCGTTCTTATAAAAAATCTGTCGCTCAGGAATTATTTTTGTTCTCAATTTCTTTTCTTCTGAATATATCAAATCTTAATTTTGCAGAAATTCTGGATGCTGTGTCAAAAGGCAGTATAAGATCCAGCAAAAAATCCTTTGAATATTTTTTTTTTAACTCCGGAAAAGATTTAAGACCTCTGTAAAGATCCTTTCTGCTTTTTATATAATTTTTTTTGCGGGATAAATTTTTCAGAGTTTTATAATATGCAAATTCATTTTCATCAAAAATACTTTGCTTCGCTGAAGTTCTTTTTAAAAAATCCAGCACCCATTTGTAAAATTCTAAGTTCCACTCATCCATTTTCCCGCTGCTGCTTGCAATCCTTAGAGTTGAATCCTGATGCTTTCTGTATTTAATTAGTATCTCATCATCATAATAAATTGAAAATTTTTCAGCGAGCTTAAGCCATAGGACAATGTCTTCCGAACCTTTTATAGACTCTTCAAATCCTCCTACTTTTTCAAATTCTTTTCTCCTGACAAGACTTGCGCTTGGTAAAGGCGTTCCTCTAAGGTCGCTTAAGAATATTTCCACAAAGTCCGGCGGATCATACTTTCCGCTTTCAAGCCCTTTTCCTCTAAAACCGACCGGCTGTTTAAATGATCTGTTGGCGTACCAGTAAAGCGCCGGTCCCCATATCATCGCGCAGTCTGTTTTGCTTTCAAACAATTTCATCTGATGTGATAGTCTGTTTTCATACCAGATATCATCCTGATCGATAAAAGATATTATTTCGCTTTTTGATAACTCTGCAGCTCTGTTTCTTGTATAAGCCGTGCCGTTATTTGAATTTCCTTCGTGAGTGTGAAAAAAAATTTTATCAGTGTATTCTTCCGATAGTTTTTTTGCAATGTCCTTCGTGCCGTCTTTACTTCCGTCGTCAAATAGTATCCACTCCCAGTCTGTATAATCCTGCGCTAATACGCTCTCCGCTGTCTCATGAAGAGTTTTTTCTCCGTTATATAACGGCGTAATTATAGATATAGACGGCAATTAATCCTTTTTTAAATAAATTAATCCGTTACCCATTACTCTGCTTCCCGGCTTGATGAATTCTTCATGCCTGTAATTTTCTTTTATCTCATTCCAGTATTTATGAACTCCGTAACCGTCTTTAAAAGTATTTATATCATGAAAACCTACTAAACCGTCAGGCGACATCAGTTTTACATAGATCTCAAAATCTTTTTTAATTCCTTCATATGTATGATCACCGTCTATATAAAGAAAATCAATTGTATCTTTTCCAAGGACTGACATGAGCATTTTCAATGTACTTTCTGATTTAGAGTCTCCTCTGATAAATGACAGTGAAGTGTTTCTCCTATCCGCAGTAAACTCGCTGAAAAATTTTATTCTCTTTTCGTCATATCCGCCTCCGTAATCGCCGTCCGGAAGATCTATGCTTATAATTTTTTCTGCCAGGGGATTTATTCTCGTCCATACATAAAACGTTCCGCCGTTCCATGTGCCGATTTCGGCAATTACTTTCGGCTTATGTTTCTGAACTCTGATGCAGAGATCTCTTAATTCATTATGCTCCTGAGCTAATCTGATCTTATCATAAAATCCCCTGCCCTTATATCTCTTAATTGATTCCAGTACTTCATCAATATTATCCGAAGTTAAAATCTTTTTTAATTTTCTCTTTGAAAGCGTGAAAGCCGCTTTGTCTTTAATTCTTTCGTAAATGCTGTCTTTTCCCAATCTTATTTTAATTTATTTTTTTGCTATTGAATAAATTGTAGTCTCCGGAAGCAATCTTGAAATTTTAAAAATTCCTTTTGCGAAAAATTTCCTGTGTAGTCTTCTTAAAAAGTATCCGATGGAATTTTCATCTTCACTCTTCTGAGCGAGTAACTGCGGCAACGGATATTTAAGCTCAAGAAGCTGTTCATTCTTTTCACGGGTTAAGGATACTCTTGCACGGCTGTCGTCAAATTTCAATTCGCTGAACAGCTCCTTTGTTCCGTCATATGTAAATCTCCAGAGATCTACTGGCATCTTTGAAATTTTTCTTACATAACATTCAGAAAGCACTGCCGTACCGCCTTCTTTAACAAATGCAGTAAGATTCTTTGCAGCTTTAAACGGATTCCTTACGTGTGTGAGCACTTCCATACATATCACAGTTGAAAACTTACCGGAATTATTTTTTATAAAATCACTTTCACTGTCTGTAATATCAACGACATAATCCACTCCGTTCCCTTCGAAAATATCTATTCCGGTTATGTCCTTTATATTCATTTCGTTCAGTCTGCTTCTTATATTTTCTTTGTCAAAATCATAATGCTTCGAACCGACTATCAGAACGGGTTCGGAGATCATATCAGCGTTCGCTCTTAAAAAACTTATCTGGTTTCCGGTTGCCATATAATTTTATTTAACTCGCTTGAATTTAAAAATTTTACGTCAGACCACTGCGAATATATTTTATCAAATAATTTCTTAAGTTCACTCAGTGTCTTATCTCTGTATGCCGGTGCGTATCTGCCGGAAATATTAACTCTGTGGAAATCTATTATCGCCGGCAGTCTGTTATTAAATGCTTTTCCGATATCCGCAATACATTGATCCGAATTAAATCCGTAATCTTCATGCGGATCTAATCTTGCATTTCTGACTGACCAGACAAAACCTTTTCTTTTTCTGTAGTATGGTATATTATATCTTCTGCCGTCTGAACTTAATAATCTGTTTGAAGACTGCAGCATAGTAATCCCGCATTGCCTTAATTTCTCCAATGCCTGCTTATCTAAAATATAAGTCGGAGGAATTACAGTATCCGGTTTAAAACCGAACATCCTGTAAAATTCATCACACGACTCCTCTATCTTTAAATCCATATTTTCGTCACTCATTTCACCCTGAAGAAATTTCATGTTTCCCTTAATCGTTGACCTTCCCGTTAAAAAACCATTTGCATAAAATTCTTTAGCTTCTTCCGTATAAAAATATTTATTCAGTTCGGAAAGATTGTAATGACTGTATCCGTGAAGCTGCGGATAAATAATCCTTTTTTCTATTCCTGTTTTATATATTGATCTGACATCTTCAGTACTCCGGTTAAATCCTTTGCTTAAAGGAATAAATTTAAGCTCTTTGTCAGAAGAATAGTCAACATTGTGAGTTATAAAATTTGCAGTAATAACCGGAGGGTGTAATGATTTATTTTTATAACTTTCAATAAGCTCAAAAAGCATTTGAAGATCTTCCTTTGTCTCAAGCGCATCTAAAGTCCACCTGCTGAATTTTCCGTCTCCGAATTTTTTTCTTAAGAATTCAATTGAAGAATTTTCTAATCCCCTTTCAAGTCCCCAGTCATCACTTTCAATCACAATTATTTTCTGATCGAATTTTTTTCTTAAATAATGAGGAAGATATCTTAGTATTCTTAATTTGCTCATTAAATACTGAAACTACTTCTTTGAAATTTTAAGATACAGCTTCTGGAGTTTATCTACTTCGTTTTCAATTGAATAATACTTTTTAACAAATTCAAGCTGTCTGGAAATTTTATCACGCTTAAGGTCATCTCTCATTCTCATGAAATTTATAATCTTGTTTGCTATCGATCCCGGATTTTCGGATTCAAACAACTGATCTTCAAATTCTCTGAACTGATCCCTGATACCCGGCACATCACTTCCGTAACATATTATACCGCTTGCCATAGCTTCAAGTATTGAGATCGGTCCGCCTTCCCCCGTCTTCTTTGAAGAGAGGATAAACATATCCGCTATACTGAAAAAAGGTTTTATATCTTTCTGCTTGCCTGTAAAAATAACTTTTCCATCCATTCCCGCATCTATAGTTTTTCTCTTCAGCTCCTTTGCATAATCCGTAGTATCATCACCGATTATTAAAAGTTTGGCGTTTCCAAAATCCTCAAGAGCAAGCTCAAATCCTCTGATCAGATAATCTATTCCTTTAATGGGAATAACATTTGCCACAGTTATTATTATCGGATTGGAATTATAAAGCTGATACTTTGTAATAATGCTTTCGTCTCTTCTCGTTTTATCAAATTCCTGAATGTCAATTCCTATTGGGATCAGGTATTGTTCTTTTATTCCGTTGAAAAATGTTTCGACCATTTCACGGTTCTGCGGTATGATTGCGCTTGAAAGATTTGTTCTTATCTTCCATGCATTGCTGCCCCATCCCATATTTTTTTTTGTATAAACCCATTTAATACCTCCGAGCTTTGACGCAAGAGCTTCGGAATAATCATCTGAATAATTGTATGAATGTATTATGTCAGGATCTATATTTTTAAAATTTCTGGATAGTTTTAAAACATTTTTCAGACCTTTTATCCTGGGTTTCGTAGAAACCGTAAATTCTGAAATATAAACCGGAACGTTAAGATCTTTTACCTGACTGAACAAATCTCCTTTTTCATGTCTGCAGCATATACATGGTTCAAAAACATTCCTGTCTAATCTTGATATTACATTGATCAGCGCTTTACCGCTTCCTGCAGTATTAAAATTCGGAATGGTATATAATATTTTGATTTTCTCTCTCTCTTTTTTTCCGTCTTTATTACTGACGTTGTTTAAAGGGAGTTCATAGTTTATTGAAGAATATAACTTTTTATATTTCTCATCTACAATTTCATCAGACCAGTATTTTAAAGCTTTCTCCCTCGCTTCATTTCCGATCTTCTTAATTTCATCCTTTTTTAATATCAGCTTTCTTAATATTTCAGTCAGCTTATCAGGATCATCAAGCGGAAATACAAAGCCGTCCACTCCGTTTACGATCTGCGCTTTTGATATCACGGGAATATCTGAACCGATAACTGCAAGTCCGCATGACATTGCCTCTACTATTGAGATCGGAAATCCTTCCTGTTTGGAAGGAAGCACAAATATATCTGAGCTCTGCATATATTCTTCCACGTTGCTTACATTATCTTCCGTAAACAGCACCTTACTCTGAACCGAATTTTCCGAAATGCTTCTTTTTAAATCACTGATATATTCCTGATCATATTTGTATGTAGGACCCACTATCAGTAAAGTTACTGAATCTATATTTTTCTGAATTTCAATGAATGAATTTAAAAGAAGGTGTACGTTTTTCCTGGAATTTATTCCGCCTACAAAAATTATTACTATATCATTTTCATTTATATTAAATTTATGTCTGAGCATTAATTTCCTATCTGCATCCGCAGGATAAAATTTATTTACATCCACTGAATAAGGGATCTGAACAACTTTATTCATGGAGATCTCGGACTTTCTGTAAATTTCGGTAATCACGTTTGATTTACTCACATACCTGTCAGCCATTTTATAAAAAAGATACCTGATAAATTTTGGTTTCAGATAATCTTTCCAGTCAAGAAATCTTCCGAGTGACAAAGGATCATCATCACCTACCAGTGATGTCTCTGTAACAATTTTCTTACCGAGTATTTTTCCTATCAGTATCGAAACTCTGTTGAATGCAAATCCTGAATTAAAATTGTGTATGTAATCATAATCCTTTCTGTACTTCCACATTGGTCTTAACAGTTTGACAAAACATTTCCACATGTGATAATACTGCTGGAAATATATTAATATTCCTTTGGCGTCTTTCGGATTCTCACGCAAAGTTACAGGCACGACAAAATCATATTTTATTATGCTGTCTTTATATCCTCCGGTTCTGTCCCAGCCGATCACCAGAATATCCGACTCGGGATCTCTCTCTAATCTCTGCGCATACTTAAATGCAGCTACTTCCGCACCGCCGTATGCGGGAGGAAGTATTGCAGAAACTATACATACTTTATACTTCAGATTCTTCCCTGAAGAAAACTGAATTTTCGTATCCGGTTCTTTTTCCGATATTATTTTATCAGTCAATTGCTCTTAGTTTTTTATAAAAATATTCGACAGGATCTTCAGGAATTTTTTTCCTAATGTCTTTACCGGCAGCTTCTCCTAATTGCTTCCATTCGTTCCTTCTGTTCCAGGCTCTTTCCATTGCTTCATCAAGTAATGAAGGTACTGCAGCTGCCGCGAGAAAACCGTTTATACCGTCAGTTACTGCTTCCCTGTTTCCGCTTACATCCGTTACTACAGATACTCTTCGGCAAAGCATCGCCTCGACAAGAGCAAGCGGAAGACCTTCATATCTTGACGAAAGTATCAAAGCGTGATTTTCTTTCCATATCTCTTCCGGATCTTTATGACCTTTGATATTTATCTTATCCAGTTTAAAATAATCTTTCAGTTTTTTAACCTGGTATGAATGTTCGCCCTTACCGAATAGATTTACAGTTAAATTTCTTTCTCTCCATTTCTTCTCATTTAATACCTGAAAAAGAATATCCTGTCCCTTTGCATAAAATTCATGCCTTGCAACATTTGCCATATTGTAATTTTCTGTATCATCAGGATAAGGTAGGTTTACATTATAGCTTACATTAAAAGGATTAAAAATTATTTCCGAATTTAAAATATCCTGTCCGGTCTGTATTTGAGTAAGATTTAAATTTGCTTTACTTACAAAGTAATTCATTTCGGATCTCGGAAAAAATTCAGATAATTTTTTATTCAGCTTATCATCAGGCCACTTCGCTTCATTCGCAGCCTGGGATATAGTTACAAATTTTAGTCCTTCACTTATGCAGTATTCCATAATATCAGCTCCGCCTGTGTTTCCGCCCTGATTTATCACCGTAAGATCCGGTGAAAATTTTTTAATGCTTTCATATCCGTCATTCCGGTAATCAAACTGCATTGAAGAAGGAAGGAATCTGTTAAACAATTTTTTAAATGATGATGAGTCGGTATTAAAATATAACGGAATACTTTTTCTCCTGAGATCCTCCAGCTGCCCGGGAATTATTTTCCATCTCGGTACCGAAACCAATACATCAAAATTATTTTCAGAAAATTTAAGAGCGGTTTTATACCAGAGATATTCACTTCCCCCCCACTCTGATTTATTTGAGGATATAAAAGCTATTCTTTTCAATTATTCTCTTTACTTTTTTCCAGTTCAAGATCTGCGCTGTCGTTATTGTTTTTTACTTTATTTCCTGTAATGCTTGTCCAGAGATTTAACAGCGGTTCAAGTTTCATTTCCTTAAGAAAGGATTTGATCTTAATTTTCATTAAGTAATTTCTCTGAGTCTTATTCAGATATAAAGGATCTGCTACTTCTATACACTTTTTGAAAAAAGTAATGTCTCCCGATGTAAATGCAATTCTGGCTTTATAATATATGAGAGAATTAATCACCCTGCGGGAAAGTTCAATACTCTCGCGGGTAAGTTCAAAATTAAATATATAATTTTTGCGGAATCCGTTCCCGTAAATGTTTTTTAAAAATTCCGCATGTTTGGGCATATCCGTCTGAACTGCAATTGAATAATAAATATTCATATACTCACTGTTGAATTCATTCATAAAAGTTTTTGAATCAGAATGAAGCCGGAAGTGAGTAAACATAAAATCAACAATGCTGACATTTTTTTGTCCGTATCTGAAAAGATACTTTTTCCATATATCCTGATCCATTACGAAATTTAAATCGGAATTGAGACCTCCGAGTTCTTTTATTAAATTCAGTTTGAAAAAAGAAGACGGCTGATTTAATAATACAAATGCTATTGTCTCTTCGAGTGTTTCTCTTAATCTGAAATCAATTGTTTTACCGTTGTCTTTGCTTTTACTTTCATTCTCATCTTCAAAATATCTGTAATTTCCGATTATAACATCCGCACCGCTGTTTGTGAAAGTTTCCGAAATTTTTTGGAAAGTATCTTTGCTGTAATAATCATCTGAATTAATCCAGTTAAATATCTCTCCTGTTCCTTTGCCGATACCTTTATTTATTGCGTCTGACTGACCATTGTCTTTTTCACTTACCCAGTAGCTTATCCATCGGTCATATTTTTTAATAATCTCTGCTGTACCGTCAGTACTTCCTCCGTCTATGATAATATATTCAAGGTTCGGGTAATTTTGCAACAGCACAGATCTGATAGTCTGCTCGATAAACTTTCCCTGATTAAAACTCGGAGTAACTATTGTAATACGCGGGTATTCTTTAATCTCGTTTTTATAAGGGAATGTAAACTCTTCAGTCCAGGGCCATCCGTAATTTCCTTCAGGAGGAATTGGAAGTTCGCTGATCAGATTTTTATTTTTAGTCCGGATGTCCTTCAACTGTTTTCAATTTTATTAATCAGATCATCAATTCTTAAATCAGGATTCAGAACATTGTCATAAAGTATTCTGCAGGATTCTGATTTAGCAGCTAAATCTTGTCTGATTTTTCTTAAAGCGTTTGGTAATTCCGAAATATTGTTTATAATCTCACCGTATCCGTATTTGTTATTCAAAATTTTGTAAGTATAATGATTTGTTGTAATCGTAGGAATGCCGAGCATCATATATGTTGAAAACTTTCCCGATGACAAACCGATCGCTTCAAGATTTTTCCCTGCGAAAATGTCGAGATTGTTCGGGAAGTAAGTTGCTATTCCAATTCCGCACTTCGACAGAAAATTAAAATACTCTTCAAATCTGAAAAACGGTTTTTCATGTAAAGTTATATTCTGCTTATGCGCGATCAGGTTTTCAATCTCATATTTCAATTCGCTGTTTTCCTCAAGCTTCTGATGCGTATGTATCAATAGCCAGAAATCATTATCCCATTTCTCCGGAAACAGAGATACTATATCGCTTATCCCGCTCCAGTTTTGAAGTGACCCTGAATATACAACAATGATTTTATCCTCCGGTATTTTTAAATCATTATAAATATCATAGTCATTCTCCGTAACTTCCGTCTTTAACGGCGATACCGGTATTTTCAGGAAAATTGTTTTATCAGAAAAATTATTAACGGATTTTAAAAGTTTTTCCCTTCTCTCATCCTGAATAATTACTATATCAGAAAGTTTCGAATAATTCATTTCAAGTTTTTTCAATACTCTTTTTCTCTGTACAAAAAATTCATCTTCAAAGAAAATTTCAAATGATGCGTATATTAACTTAAATCCTATAACTTTCTTTATGCGTCCGCCTATGACAAGACCCATCGGATCAACGCAGATTAACGCATTAATTTTATTATGCCATTTGAAATCCAGAATAAGCTTCAGATACTGCTTAACAAACTTTAAAATGCTTTTCGGATTTTTGTCTAAGGTATAAAAGTTAAACGGAAGCTCTTTGAATTCAAAGTATTTCCTGTATTCGCTCGGTACAAACAACTGATCAAAACCGTAGTAAATTATTTTATATCCTTTTGCTATTAATTTCTGGATCAGTACAACCAGCGTCGGATTAGTGAATGTATCTATCTTAGGTGAAAGAAATGCGATTGTCTTTGAATTTTTACTGATCATATATGCTTTACAACGGCAAAAGCAGACCAGCTTTTACTGTTTAGTTTTTTTCCTGTCATCCATTCCTCCGTATGTAACAGTTTCAATTTGTTACTGCTGAATATAATTTCAAGCTCCGGAAGAAATAAATACCTCATAGAATGAGTTTCTTCAAATGAAGATACTTTCCCGGATTTTTTTTCTTTTACATAAATTTTGAAATTAACATCAACCGTATTTTTGTTAATGTCCATATCAGGAATGGTATGCCTTTTAACATTTAACTCGCTGTTTGAGATTTCCTTAAACCGTTTTAACGGTTTATCCTGCAGTACCGCAGGTCCGTACCAAAAGTCAAACATGAATATTCCGCCCGGCTTTAAATGTCTTTTTACAGTCTTTACTGCAGATATAAGATCTTCATTGCTGGTTTGATAATTCATTACATGAAACAAAGAAACTATTACATCATATTTTTTTTTCAATATGACATTTCTTATGTCTGCATTTATGTAATCCGGAGGATTTACTGTTCCGGAAATTTCTTGTCTGTTTCTTTCAGCTATTCTGTACATATTTTCCGAAAGTTCAATACCTGTAGTCACGTATCCTCTTTTACAAAATTCCTCATCATGCTTTCCTGTGCCGCATCCGAGATCCAGTATTGTCTTTGCTTCAGGATTAAACTTCTTTACAGCTCTGCAAATATATTCCGCCTCGGCTTTGTAATCTTTGTCAGAGTAAATCAGATCATAATATTTCGAATATAAATCAAATACTTTTTTATTCATTTTATATTTTATCCGAGATATTTTTCATAGCCGGTATTTTTAAAAAAATTTTCAACTTCTTTATAATTCTCAATTACATCTTCCAGATTCTCCTTCGTTATTCTTTTTAATCCGGATTCCACCGGAAACGAATCTATTCCGAGATAACTGAATACCCTGTCAGCAGTATTCTGAAATTTGCTGTTGTCCAGCAGATCTTCTTCATATATTATTTTTATATGAGGTATGTTTTTTAAATTCTCTTCTTCAGTCTTTTCAACTTCCTCCCCGTATTTTATTCCTTCAAGCAGCTGACTGCAGTCTACGGTTATTTTTTTATTAAACTCCTCATCATTATTTCTCAGATGATAAATGTTTGTCTGATATGAAATTATATTTGACAGTTTATGTCTCAGATAATTAACTCTTTTCAGATGTATAAATTTCCACCCCTGCTCATAAAGCGACATTAATAACCTGTCGTAATCTTTATATTTATGCTCATATCTGAGCTGCGCGATTTTTACTTTAAATCCGTAAACACTTTTGCCGGCTGCAGAAGCCCGCTTACTGCAGCTCTTTATATAAAGCTCAGGGAATCTGATTACTGACCCGGAATAAATAAAATTAAATATCTCCACGTCACAATACATTTCAGGGTGACAGTTTAGTAGCTCTGTTAACAGCGTGCTACCCGTCCTTCCTCTTGTGTAGATTACGAATTTATTTTCCGGATACTTTAATCTAGGATCAATTAAATTCCTGTATTTTAGATTTTTAATAAAACTTTTCAGAGGTGTGCTTTAATATTCTTTCCTGATAAAAATATTTTTAACTATGACAATATTTTTCTGATTGTTTCTATAATATAGTCCGTATCTCTCTGATCCATCGGAACATATAAAGGTATCATAAAACTGTTATCGCAAAGATCTTCAGAAACCGGTAATTTAATCTTCTCTCCTGAATTTATATAAGCGCTTTCTCTGTGTGATGTCATTACGCCTTTCCTTACAGATATTCCTGCCGCTAATAACTTCTTCATCAATTCATTTCTGCTTACAGGGGAATTTTTCTTTAAGTAAATTGCAAAAGACTGGTAATTGGATTTTCTGTCTTCAGGTTCTGTCGGAAGTTTTATACAGTCTGTTCCGCTTAATCCGTCAATATATTTTTCGGCAATTTTTCTTCTCTCTTCAATTATCTTATCAAGTTTCTCAAGCTGCTTAATTCCAATTGCCGCCTGTATATCTGTCATCCGGTAATTATATCCGGTTTCCAGGTGATCTTCAAATGAAAGTTCTTCCGAAGTATGTCTTTCCTTACCTGAAATTGATATAGCATGCTGTCTAAGCAGCTTTAATCTTTTATAATATTCCTCATTGTAAGTTGTTATCATACCGCCCTCTCCTGTTGTAATCACTTTCCTCGGATGAAACGAGAAGCAAACAAGCTCGGAATGAACTCCGATTTTTTCTCCTTTATATTCAGAACCTATTGCGCATGCTGCGTCCTCAATAAGCTTTAAATTATTATCCTTACAAATTTTTTTAAATGCTTCGATGTCCGCAGGCATCCCGATCTGATGAACCAGCAGTAGTGCCTTTGTTTTTTCTGATATTAATTTCTTTACATGCTCAGGATCAGTATTGTAATCAAGCTGTGATACTTCTGCAAATACCGGTTTAGCTCCTGTGTATAAAACTGAATTTGCAGTTGCAATATAACTCATCGAAGGACAGATCACTTCATCTCCGGCTTTTATACCGGATACGATCATTGCTAAATGTAATGCATTCGTACAGTTCGAGACAGCAACTGAATATTTCGCACCTGTATATTCGCGGAATTTTCCTTCAAACTCCTCAACTCTCTCACCCTGCGCCACCCATCCTGACATAATTGTATCATAAGCGCTTTGAGCTTCCTCTTTGTCTAAAAACGGCTTTGCTATTGGTATCAAAAATTAAAAATTTATATTTTTATTTCAGCGCCTTTATTTTTTATTGACTTCTGCGAAGCTTCCAGTATTTTTAAAACTTCAAGCCCCGAATATTTGTCAGATAACGGACTGCTTCCTTTTTCAATAGCATTTTTAAAATCCATCGCCATCATTGCCAGCGCTTCTTTATTTTCAATCTTGGGAATATATATATCTCCCGCCCTGTAATCTACAAGTATTCTTGTTTTGTCTTCATCTGTCTTATGCTCATAACCTGTATCATAAACTTTTACTTTTTCTGTCGGCTCCAGATCATTGAATACTATCATCCTCTTATCTCCTCCTATCAGCATCATTCTTATCTTTACAGGTGATGACCATGAACAATTAAAATGCGCGATAAATCCGGAATCATATTTTACGGTCAGATATGCAATATTCTCAATTCCGTTTGCGGTATGTGATACACCGGTCGCCTGAACGCTTACCGGCTTTTCATCTATTAAAAAATTTAAAATTGAAATATCATGTGTCGCAAGATCCCAAAGCACGTTTACATCCGGTTGAAACAATCCGAGATTGATCCTGGTCGAATCAAAATATTTTATGTTTCCGATCTGATCCTGATCTATAAGTTCTTTCATTTTTCTTACGGCGCCGGTATAAAGATAAGTATGATCCACCATTAAAACTTTTCCCGTCTTCTCAGAAATATTTATAAGTTCTTCCGCCTGTTTCAGGTCTGATGTCATTGGCTTTTCCACCATTACATGCTTTCCGTTTTCAAGGGATCTCTTTGCAAATTCATAATGCGTAAACACTGGAGTGGCGATTACAACCGCATCTAGTTCTTTATCATCAGTTATTGAGACAGGGTCAGTGCAGAATACTGCGCTTGGACAAAGCTTACCAAGAAATTGTCTTCTCTCTTCTCTGTGATCCGATACCTTGATTAACTCCGCGCCGTTCAGATTTGCAAAATTTCTGACTAAGTTTGTACCCCAGTAACCGAAGCCTATAATTCCGATCTTCATAAAATATTATTTGAGAATTTCTTTTAATTGTTCTGATACTCTGCTGATTTGTTCGTCAGTAACGCCAAGTCCGCTCGGTATATAAAATCCGTAATCTCCCAGATAATCTGAGACAGGATATTCCTCATTTTTAAAAAGTCCCGCTTTCTGAAAAACCGGCTGTCTGTGCATCGGATAAAAGAAAGGTCTTGTACCGATTTTTCTTTCAGCAAGTATTTTCATTATTTCTTCTGCATTCATTCCAGATTCTTTCTTAAGCAGGATCCCGTAAACCCAGTAAATGTTTTCCGAATAATCTGTTTTTTCCAATGGAATCTGAATGGATTCTAAATCTTTCAGCTCTTCTGTATACCTTCTTCCTGTATTTTTTTTCTTCTTTATAAAGTTATCAATCTGTTCAAACTGTGCTAATCCCAGAGCCGCCTGTAGATTTGTCATGCGGAAATTATAACCCAGCTCATCATGTACAAATCTTTTACCCGGCTTGAAACAAAGATTCCTCAGCGACCTGCATCTTTCCGCTGTTACCGGATCATCGGTCAGAATCATTCCGCCTTCTCCGGTTGTGATATGCTTATTAGGATAAAAGCTGAATGTACTGATGTTTCCGAAACTTCCGCATTTCTTTCCTTTATAAGTCTGACCTATCTGCTCTGCGGCGTCTTCAATAATTTTTAATCCGTATTCTTCTGCGATCTTTTGTATCGGATCCATTTCCGCCGGCAAACCGTAAATGTGCACAGCCATTATAGCTTTTGTCCTTGAGGAAATTTTTTTTCTTACTTCATCCGGATTCATATTCCATGTAACAGGATCAGAATCAGTCAGTACCGGTGTTCCTCCCGCTCTGATAATTGCAGATGCGCAGGATATAATTGTAAATGACGGCATTATTACTTCATCGCCTTTCTCAAGATCAAGCGAAATCATCGCCGCTTCAAGAGCTGCTGTTCCGTTGCAAACGGCAACTCCGTATTTACGACCGCAGTAAGCTGCAAACTTATTCTCAAACTCATTTACAAACGGTCCTTCTGAAGATATCCATCCTGTATCTATGCATTCGTTCAGATACTTTTTTTCATTGCCGGTCAGGAGCGGTTCGTTTACTGGTATAAATTCCAATTTATTTTATCCTGATTTTATCTTCCTTAATTGATTCAAATCTGGTCTTATCGGCATCGCCCGCATAAGGTCCCTGCTTTACTTCTATCATTTCAATTTCTTCAAGGACTTCAAAGCCGTGTCCTCCTGTTGCCAGAAGAATTACATCGCCTGTTTTAAGAATCCTGCTTTCAAGATAATTCTGATCATCATCATAAAAATCTACGCGGAGTTTTCCGCTTTTCAGAAAAAGAACTTCCTGAGTATACTGCACCTGCCTCTCTACAGGATTATGTACATGCGGTTCTATTATTTTTCCCGCAGGATGATGCATATATGCAAGCTGCTGTGAAAGATCATTGGAAGTAAAAAAATGTATTCCGTCCTGTCTGTATTCAGTTGGAATAATTATTGCCAAAAGTCTCTCGTTATTTTTTATATATTCTATCATAATTTTTATTTTGCTTCAGGTTCAAATTTATTAAAATACCTTTCCTTTAATAATCCGCTCAGATCTTTCATTAAGTTATCATAATTATAATTTGCTGATATATACTCCTGGCCTCTTTTGGCAATTTCCTCCCTTTCTGTATCATTGCTCAGAAAATATTTAATTTTCTCCTTACACTCTTCATCGCTTCTGAATGTAGCAAAAGTATTTTCGGGAAAATTTCTTTTCAGCGTGTCTGATTCCCTTGTCAGCAAAAGCGAACCAACTCCCATTACTTCATATATTCTCTGATTTACTCCCTCCCCGTCAGCTATATCACCGTAATCATTTACAACTACTTTTGTATCCTTATAAATCTGCAGCATATCAAGTCCGGATGTTACGCCCTGCCATGCTTTCATTATTAAACTGTCTTTCGGAAATTCATCTTCTATATATCCCCACCATTTAAAATTTTCCAGTTCAGAAAGTTTTTCAATAAGTTTCGTTCTTTTTTTCCAGAATCTTTTCCCGGCACCTCCCACAAAGGTTACATCAAATTTCTTGTCTCCCGCTTTAAGTTCATCAAGTATTCTAAGATCAAATCCATTATGATTTATAATTGAATTTACATTATTAATTTCAAAAAATTTTTTATAAACCGTTGTCGATGTCAGGATCAGATCCCAGTCTGAAGGAGCCCACTTGTAAGGAAGAGGGGCAGCTAATCTTGAAACAATAAGCGAATGCTTTCCGGAATTCTTCCAGTGATCGCTCGGAATTCCCGTATGTTCCCTGACTAGTATTACATCCGGTTTGTATGCTTTTATGTAATCTGATATTATATTCAGTTTGCGCCTGTTCTTTACAGGTCTTATGAGATTTTTTATTCTGTCTGCTGAATTTATAAATCCTAATCTACTGCCGTATAATTCTTCCGCTACTTTCTGAAGATATATATTTGTTACAAAAAATTCTTCCGCTTCCCATCCGTGCTTTCTGAAATAGTATGTATAAAAATCCGAAAAATTTGAACGCAATGATATTATCCACTCAAGCGTTTCCTTTCGTCCCATTTTTTCAATCTCATCTTTATTGCTTTCTATTTTAGTCTTAAGATATGCTTCCGGATTTATTGTGTCAAATTTCAGCAGCCTGAGTTTCAATTATCTCTGATCCTCCGTAATTATTTCCTGACTGCACAGCAATTCTTCCGCTTTCGATCTGATTAATTCCAAATTCTTTTCCGCTGACAATTCTTTTGAATACTTATCGGAATTCTCTTTATATCTGAATATTTCCTTAGCTGTTAATGAGTTAAGCTTTTCTGCCATTTTTTCAGGTGTAAAATCTTCTGATATTATCCCAAGTTCGTACTTCTTTACATATTTTTCCATTTCTGCGGAAGGTCCTATCGCTATGCAAAGTCTGCCCTGTATAAATTCGAAAAACTTATTAGGCAAAGCGTATTCGTAATTGAAGTTAACTGGCGGAAGAAGAAATATTCCTATATCATATCTGTTTATGAATCCGGGTATGTCTTTTGTCCTAACGGGTTCGGTGAATTTTATTTTTTCTTCTGACGAATATTTAATAAGCAGCTCATTATAATAATCTCTGTGAGTCGGTATGAGCATCAGATCAAGCGTGAACCTGCTGTCCGTGAATTTCATCATTTCAAGAATAATTTCAAGATTTCTTGATTCTTTTGCTGAGCCGTGATGTATAATTTTTATGTGCTCTTCGTTTACTTTTCCTGGACTGAGGTTATTGTGCTCTGTTGCATTCGTCAGCAGCAGCGGATCTACATTATAATTTTTTCTGAACTCATCTGCAATTCCCTCTGAAACTGCAAATACCAAATCAGCTTTACTCATGTATTCTCTGCACAAATATTCAGTATATTTCTGCGTATATTTCACCCACTCACTGTCATTCTCACACTGCCGCGGATGATACTCGTGCGAATCAAGGATTACCTTTGACTTGCCGCCTGATATTCTTAAAGCAAGCGGAAGAGTATCTATATCATTTGCAATTATTAGATCAAACTTTTCTTTACCAAGTCTTTCAACGAAATTTATCTTATCAATTGTCCAGTACCGCTTCTCAAAATTTGCAGACCTCTCTAAAGATTTTTTCTGAAATCGTGTTATCTTTTTTTCTGTCCTTAAATAGTTTTTTATAAAAAAGGAAAATGCTTTTCTCACAGGTAAAGGATAATCTAAATGAAAATTTATTTCCTTATTTACTTTAAGTTTAATCGGAATATTTTTGACGTCTTCGATATCAGAAGGATTTAATCCCGAAGCGGTTATCGAGTAATGATTATTCAATGCATTTATCTGTCTGATCACTCTCGGATCCGTGCTCAGATCACTGTATGAAAGAATCAATACTTTCTTCAAAATAAATTAATTTCTTTATTCCGTTCCCTGAAGTTTTTAATCATTTAAATACCATTTATGCTCAAGCAGCACGCTTCTGTGCGTGGACGGCACTATTTTTCCTGTGTTATAAAAGTCCCCGTCCTCTACTGTAATTGTTACCGCTTCCTGTATCCAGTCCTGTCTGATTCCGTTTTGATATACTATTAAATTCAAAAGATAAAGTCCGGATGTTACCGGAAGCTTGTCAAGAACGCAGGTGAAATATCCTTCCTGTGAAATTGAATCAAATGCATTCGAGGATATTCCGTTTCCGAGTACTGTAACAAGAAATCCGTCTGATCTGGAAATCGCTATTCCTGCGGTTATATTTTTCGGATCAGGATTCTTAATGCATTTATAATGCACTCTGAATTTTATTTTCTGTCCTGAAATTGCAACGTCAATTTTTTCATTTTTTTCGTTCATCATTTCAAACTTAATTAACCTGATCTTGCCTTCTCCGATTCTGTCAGTTCTCTCAGCAATATTTATTTCAGCTTTTTCTTTTCTGTCCAGTATGTAATGCTGTATTCCGTCTGCAGTCGGACCTTTGGGAAAATCCACCTGTCCGTTTTTTAAAACTATCACACTGTTGCACAGCTTTGACATTATTGCCATGTTGTGGCTCACAAATAAAACCGTCCTTCCTTCCTTCTCAGAAACATTCTGCATTTTACCAAGACACTTCTTTTGAAATTCCGCATCACCTACAGCAAGCACCTCATCAACTATAAGTATCTCAGGATCAAGGTGCGCTGCCACCGCAAATGCAAGTCTGACATACATTCCGGATGAATATCTTTTAACCGGAGTGTCTATGTAACTGCCTATTCCTGAAAATTCCACTATCTCATCAAACTTACTTCTTATCTCCGCTTTTGTCATTCCTAATATTGATCCGTTGAGAAAAATGTTTTCCCTGCCGGTCAGCTCCTGATGAAATCCCGTTCCCACTTCCAGCAACGAAGCTACTCTTCCTTTAATTTTTATGATGCCTTTAGTGGGTGATGTTACTCTTGACAAAATTTTCAGCAGTGTTGATTTGCCTGCTCCGTTTTTGCCGATTATTCCGAGTATCTCGCCGTCTTTTACTTCAAAGTTTATATTTTTTAACGCCCATACATAGTCTGTTTTAACTCCCGAAGTCCTGTCATTTATTTCTCCGATCTTTGATAACGGATCTTCCTTTTTTGTTATGCGGGCGATGAATCTGTTGAGATCCTGTACTATCGATTTACTTGAAATTATTCCAAGTCGGTAAAGTTTTGAAATATCCTCAACCTTTATTACCGTACTCATATAATTGTGATTTTCCCTTTCGCCGAATATTCGTTTTTAATCAGATTATAATTTAAAACATCCGTCAGACTTTCTTCAAGAGATATCTCGTTATTCCAGTGAATGTCGGACTTTATTTTTCTGTTTGAACCTATAATTACCGGATTATCCTTCGGTCTTCTGAGACTTTTATCTTCCTTTATAGTAATGTCCAGTTTCAGTTTGTTACTCATTATTTCAATTATATTCTGAAGGGATATACCGTATCCGCTGCATATGTTATATACTTCTCCCTTTTTACCTTCTCTGAACAACTGGTAATATGCCTTCACTACATCACGCACATCAATAAAATCTCTGATTACTGTTACATCACCTGCAACTATAAATTCACTTTTTCTTTCCTTCAATAGTTCGACTAACTGTTTCGCAAAGGAAGATACTGCAAATTTTTCACTCTGACCTGCGCCGATATGATTGAATGATCTTGTCATTATAATATCAAGTCCGTAAACTTCGACATACAATTTTGCCATCATCTCCTGTGAAAGTCTTGCTATTCCAAAAGGACTTGTTGGATTTGGAATTTTATCCTCAGAAAGCGGAAGATCGGATATTTTCACTTCGCCGTATTCTTCCGAAGAACCTACCGAAATTATTCTGCATCTGCTGCCTATGCTTCTTACTACTTCAAGCAGGTTCAGAAAAATATTGACATTGTTCTGAAAACTGTTGCATGGGTTATTCCAGCTGCCTGCCACGCTGCTGAATGAAGCCAGATGTAATATGTAGTCCGGTCTGAAATCATATACAGCTTTGCATAATTTTTCCCTGTCTCTCAGATCTGTCCTTTGAAAATTTATTTTTAATTTTCTGTAAAGATCATATCTCATTTCAGGTTCCCTCAGATCAATACCCATTATCTCGGTTTCGGAATTTCTGCTGTCCAGATACTCAATAAAATTTCTGCTTACAAATCCTGAGAATCCAGTAATCAGATATTTTTTACAGGCGCTGTTATTTTTTCTGTCAGTCAATTTTCAACAATCCTTTATCACTTAATTTCCCGGCAGCTTCCGCCAGTAATTCAAATTTCAATCCGCTTTTCTCTGATATTTTTATAAGATCGTTTGTACCGTCTGACAAATTTAAAACCCACATCATGGCGTTTACAAAATCCGAAGTATCTTTCTGCGATCCAATAGTTGGATATAATCCTCTCTTTCCAAGCTGAGGCTCGCATTCAGGACTTGTGTTAATAAAAATATAATTCGTCTCAAGTACTTTTATTATTTCCAGATATTTCCGCACAGACTCTTCCATTTTTTTAAAAGAAATGAAATCCCTGTTATCCGCGGAAGTATGATACTCTTTGTATTTTCCGTATCGTGTCCGCATAAGAGATCCGACAGGCAGATTAAATCCGGGCGAACAGTACTGTCTCTCATCACTTCCTGTCGGGAAAAAATCTTCAATGGTATATTTTTTTTCAGTCTCCTTTAATACTAACTCCGCCGCTCTGTCGGAAATACTGTCACCTATTCTGCTTCTTTTGTATGTGAAATTTCCCCTGTCGCCTATGCAAGTAACTACATAACCTGCATGTAGTTTTTTCTTTAACTCATCTCCGTTCACAGATAAATACCAGATTGCTCCGATGGTTTCTGGTAAAAACAGAAATCTGTATGTGAATCTTCTGTCTGTATTTTTTTTTAATTCATTATAAATATATGCCGTTACTAGAGGACCTGACAGTTCATTGTTTGCCATTGACGGATGGCATATATAAGTTGAGAATAAAATTTCCTTTTCGCTTTTACCCGGCAATACCGCTTCACCTGCAGTCATAAAACCTTCCGGATTTTTATCGGCATCAATTAAAACTTCATATACATCTTTTTTTAGTTTTTTGAACTGCTTATGACTCATACAGAATCCGCTGCGTGATTTATAATATGATGTCAGATATGGTATGACTCCGGGCTGCTCCGGTAATGTGTAAATGTATTTTGTCAGTTCTTCAAGATTCATTTTACCATGCAGTTTTTCAGAATAACCCATCACATGAAGATTATTATCTTTGAAATCAATTATTTTTTTTCCCGAACTGTCTTTTATCCACGCATCTTTTATATTCCATTCGGAAGGGACATTCCAGTCGAAACATTGTGTGCCGGAAGGAACCTCTGTGATTTTAAGATCAACTGTCTCTGATAATATTTTCAGAGTTTCCCTGTTGCCGTCTCCTGTCAGACTCCTGCAAATCGGCCACAGTCTGTCAAAATATTTTTCTATCTCTTTTTTCAATTAATCTTATCTGTTGTATAAAGCATTCCGTATGATCTTCCTTCCCTGATTATTTTTGATACCTCTTCAAATAATGTTTTTGCTCTGATTACATGAAGTCTTGTACCCTCTCCCGGTCTGCTCCCGCTGTATAGACCTTTGGACCATAAATAATCTTCCAGCGGCTTAACATCTGTCTTTACTCCCATTTCAAGCTTCCTGGAATATACAGCGTATTCCCTTGTGCTTTCTTTTCCTTCAGCGTCAATATATTTACCTTTAAAGTTTTTAAAAAATCTGTGAGGAGCAAGTTCGCATTCTTCCGCATAATGTACGTATGTATTGCTTAACTCTCCCGGTATATCCAGCGCAGCGATTTTACCGTTATGTTCTGTCAGCTTTGCAAAAGGTGAATCACTCCCAAAAGCGCTTCTGTTATTTATTCCGCCAAATTCCTCTTTCAGTTTTCCGGTCACTGCAAATGAAAACATAGGATGTCCTGTTCTTATAAAATTTTTGTTTAACCTTGCAGTCTCTGAAAGCAGTCCTGTTTCGGATTTTGTATTTCTTATGTCAAATGTTTCTCCTTTTGTAAAACTAAAATTAAATACAGGTAAAATCAGAGTTCCGTCTGTACCGATCGCTTCTATGAACGAGTCAAGAATCTCCTGAGGCGTTACAACTTTGTTTATTGATTTTAAGTATTTTAAAAAACCGGAAAGAGAGCTGTGTAAGAGTATCGTATCGCCTTTTTCAATTCCGCTTTTGATCCACCATGATGCAAGTTCAGAAATAATTGTATCCTTATCAGTTTCCGAATATTCAGAAGTCATTTCAGATTTAATAATTCTAATATTTTATCCGAAGCTGCATCAGCAGCTCTGCCTTTATTATATGTCAGCAGCCCGGCAAGCTCATTTCTTTTTTGGGAAAATTCAGAAGGATTGCTTAATGCTCTCCCGACAGCATCATTTAACTGAGATAAATCTTCGATTACAATCCCAGTATGTCTTCCGGCATTTGCCTTGGGATCATTTTTTACATACTCCGAGGAAGTCTTACCGAATCCGGTATAAGTTTCCTTTAATGTCTTCTCAAAAAATTCAGGACAGTCAATGTAAATGACCGGTCTGTCAAGCATTATAAATTCCAGCGCAACACTGCTCAGATCCGTTACCATAACATCTGACGCAGCAAGTAAAGGATCAGATTTGCCTTCGGTTACATTTCTGAAATTCTTAAATGAATTAAATTTTTCCAGATGCTTCTTCCAGTTTATTCCGCCTGTGTAAAATTCATAATTTGGACCGTCCTCAGAACTGTAACTTATCGGATGCAATTTTATAATTATATTGACGCTTTCAATTTTCAGCAGTTCTTCAATAACACTTTCTCCGAAACTTCTGAGTGAAAGTCCTTTGTCCCACGATGGCGCATATATTATAGTTTTCTTATCTGTATCCAGCCCGAGCTCTGACAGCACTTTTTCTCTGCTGTACTTCCCGCTGAGGAGATCATCTGATTTTGAATATCCGATGTTAAAAAGTTTTATATCCATTTCCTCAAGAGAATAATCTTTAATGGTGTTTTCAGTCTGCTCTCTGTGAAGAGGACTTGTAAGAAAATGCACATTAAAATTAATGAAATCCCTTTTCTTATATGAATGATACTTTACCGGCTGATTATGATTGATATGTATCCTGATTGAATTTTTATTTCCTTTACCGTATATGTGAGGTGATAGAAATAAATCCGTTTCCTTTAAATCCTTTGCCATGCTGATGTTAAACTGCCTGCTTACCGGTATGCCGAATACATTCAATTCTACCGCTCCCGGATAATGAGTCGATATATAATAAGATATCGATTTGGTTTTCTTTCTTAGAGATTCATAAACAGGTAATATGTAAGGAATAAATGACAACTCCTCTATATCAAGTATTACAGTTTTTTTTTTTCTGAATTTATCAATCAGCATTCCGGATTTGATCCTAACATATCCTTTTCCGCTGTTTTTCTCCGTGTCAGTTCTGATTCTCAATTAATATATTTCAAGTAAAATTCTTTCAAGTTCTTCTTTACTTAATTTTCTCGGGTTATTATTAAGTCTTTCAGTATTTATATTTTCCGAAATTATTTTCAAATCATCAGTTCCCTTTATTCCAAGGTCGGATAGTTTTATTTTCAATCCGAGACTGTCAAAAAACTCTTTCATGAACATTTTTGCATCGGAAATATTCCTGTAACCGAGTAACAGCGATAACTCATCCATATGATTTCTGTGCTCATTCTTATCAATCCCGGGTGAAATATTTTCATCAGTTAAATGATAATTGAATTCCAGAAATTCAGGTAATGTAATACAGACCGCCTGTCCGTGAGGAATTCCGAAATGCGATGTCATTGCATATGATAAAGCGTGCGGCGCTGTTGTCTTGGTTATATTTATCGCTCTGCCCGCAAGATTTGAAGCCATGCACATGTTATATCTTGAATTTTCATCAGGCTTATTTACGCATTTCTTCAGATTTTTCAAAATCAGTTTAATAGCTTCTCTTGAATATTCTCTCGATTCTTTATTTGAATTTACTGACCAGTAAGATTCCGCTGCCTGAGAGAAAGCGTCTATGCCTGTTACAGCAGTGATATGCGGGTCAAGACTGTATGTAAGTTCAGGATCAATAAAAGCAATTTCAGGAAGTATAAATTCATCCGCAATTGAATATTTATTTATTCCTGAATATACTACAGCAAAATGCGTTGACTCACTGCCGGAACCGGCTGTTGTCGGAACTGCAATCAAATCCTTGCCTTTTACGGAAATTTTCTTTTTTCCCGTTACTATATCTTCTGCTTCGCAGTCATGCGATGACATAATGTTTATTGATTTCGCTGTATCTATTACGCTTCCTCCGCCTGCCGCTATAACAATATCGCAGTCAGAATTTTTAAAAATCTCCGCGCCTTCTTTAATTTTGCTGATCTCAGGTATCTCGCCAATATCATTATAATGAATGATCTCAAAATTTCTTCTTAACGTTCCGAGTTTTTTCTCAGCGCCTGACGCAGCGTATGAATTTTTTCCCGTTACAAGAAAAATTCTTTTTATTATCTGCTGATCTATATGATCAGTTATACTGCTTAAACTTCCGTTCTCAATTATTACATTTTGATTCATTTTCTGATATACTCCGTAAAGCTTTTTTTATTTTCGGCAGGTGATGTATGAGGTCTTCCGAGATCAGGTCTTGAGCTGCTGCTTATCCTTATCTCAAGCATTGCAGGTCCTTTAAAATTTTTCAGTATTTCAAATTCATGTCTGATCTGCTCAGTAGTTTCGGCAAGCGCAGCCATTTTATAACCGCAGGCTTTAGCCGTTTCAGTAAAGCTTATCTTAAATCCTGCAGTCGGTTGTCCGCCTACTGATTCATGCGATCCGTTATTAAGGATAATATGCTTAAGGTTTTCCGGAGATTCTGATCCGATCACTGCAAGCGATCCCATATGCATTAATACTGCGCCGTCACCGTCCAGTATAAAAACTTTTCTGTCTTTCCTGTTTAATGCAATTCCCAAAGCTATCTGGGAACTGTGACCCATTGATCCCACTGTAAGAAAATCATTAAGATTTCCTGAATTTTTTTTCTTTTGAAATTCATATAATTCTCTTGAAGCTTTGCCTGTTGTGCAGACTAAAATATCCTCTTCTCCTGTCATTTCAGCAATCATTTTAACAGCTTCCTCTCTGCTTACAGTATAAGGATTTTCTGTTTTACTTACAGGAGTATAGCTGTCGAAGAAACCTTCGGAGATCAGCATTGCGGCAGGACGGTTTCCTGAAATTGAATCTGAATAAAGTTCAGAAATTTCAGATTCAGGATCAGAAGTATTTTGGTTGAAAATACGGAATGGAATTTCCATACACCTGAGCAGCTCAGTCATCACCCTGCCCTGCTTTATATGCTGAGGCTCGTCTTTTACTCCCGGCTCACCTCTCCAGCCGATCATTAATAATACAGGTATCCCGTAAACTTCAGGATCCGTTAACGACAACAGAGGATTTACCGCGTTTCCAAAACCTGAATTTTGCATATAAACAAGTCCGGGCTTACCTGAAGACAGATAGTAACCCGCAGCTAAAGCTATTGCCGATCCTTCATTCGTACTGATAATATGATTTTCACGCGCGACATTTTCATTGACATAATAACAGAAATTTTTCAGCAGCGAATCCGGTACGCCCGTATAAAAGCTGATTCCTTTTTCCGATAGTATTTTAAAAAAATCCTGCGGCTTCAATCTTTATTTTCCTTCGGGAATTAAATTCAGAATTTCATTAATTGACATCATATTATTGTCAGCTTCAAATGATCTGCCGTTTTCCAAAATTGACTTTGCAGTTTCAAGCATCGCAGGATATGCGCTTCTTAATAAATGATTTGCATAAATTACAATACTTACCCCGCATTCTTCAAGCTTTTTTTCATGAATCGAACTGTAGCTTGAAGGCACTGCGACTAACGGCACTTTACGTTCAAACTTTTTATACTCCCTGCAAAACTCAATTATCTCATCCGGTGATTTTTCCTTGCTGTGAATCATTATACCGTCAGCTCCGGCTTCAATATACGCTCCCGCTCTTTCCAGAGCATCTTTCATTCCGGCTTTGAGAATTAAACTTTCAATTCTCGCAATAATCATGAAGTCATCAGTTACTCGGGACTTCTTGCCCGCAGAGATTTTCATGCAGAAGTTTTCAATAGATTCCTGTGTCTGTTCTACATCTGTTCCGAAAAGAGAATTTTTTTTCGAACCTGTTTTATCTTCTATTATTACGGCAGATACTCCGAGTCTTTCTAACGTTCTCACTGTGAATACAAAATGCTCTGTTCTGCCGCCGGTATCTCCGTCATATATAATTGGTTTTGTCGTAACTTCAACTATGTCATTAAGTGTATGAAGTCTTGCTGTCAGATCAACTGCTTCTGTATCAGGTTTTCCTTTTGCAGTGGAATCTGTCAGACTGCTCAGCCACATACCGTCAAATTCTACTTTAATATTATCTCTGACGGCATTTACGTTTTCGACTATAAGTCCGGTAAGCCCGCTGTGCGCTTCCATAATTCTTACAATCGGTTTCGCACCAAGCAGTCTTTTTAATTTTTTCATCCTTACTTCAGGAGTTGTTCCGATTTCTTTAAGACTTGCATTCAGCTGAGTGGATGAGACTCCTTTTGTATATTCAATTTCAACAAGCTCTCCGCCCCATTCCTTCAGCGCATCAATAACTCTTTGCCTTGTCTGTTTCTGAACTCCGTCTTTCCAGTCATCTCCGTGAACTACATAATCCGGCTTAAGCATTTGAAGATTCGAAACATAGTCAAGAGTTTTCTGCGGTACGACATTCTCCACTCCTTTTATATTTTTAATTATCAGCTCTCTCTGATCATAAGTTAAGGAAGGCAGTCTTTTATAACCTGCTATCGCTTCATCTGTTAAAAGACCGATCGTAACTTCGCCAAGCTTTCTCGCTTCATTGATAATATTAAGGTGTCCCGGGTGTATCAGATCCGCGCTCATCCCAACATAAACTTTTTTCATATTACTTCTTCATTTTTTATTAAAATTAATGCTCCAGTCATTATTGCCGAGCATATTTCTGAATTCCCTGTTGAAAAGGATTTTGAATGTGTAACTGATCTGCGCAAAATAAAACGCCTTTCTGAATATTGCGTAATATTTATTTTTTTCATTTTCCAGAATATCATATTTAATTTTTCTGATGCTCCATCTCATCCATTGCTTTGCTGCATAAAATGAATTCTTTATAAGCGGTTTAAATCCTTCCCGATCTACGGCGTATATATTATAAGGAATACAAATTCCGTTATTATGAAATCTTCTTTCTATGTCTTCCACAGTGGCGTTTTTTTTTGCAGACTGATAATGATACATCAGTGCTGCCGGCGCCCACCCTATCAGATAATTTTTTTTATATAATTTTTTCCAAAGTCCCGTCTCTCCGTCACCAATTAGCCATTCCCCCACCATCTCCGGATTGAATCCCCCGACTTCAAAAAGTATGTCTCTCTTTATACTCAGGTTTCCCGCATTCATATACAGACCGGGCTCGATTTTTATTTCACTGCCGTAATCAAGTCTTCCGAGCTGCCTTTCATAATCATAGATCCATTCGGGAGGAGTTTCATCCCACTTGATCTTTATCTTTCCGGCTACACCGGCTACTTTGTCATTTATCATAAAAACTTTTTTTATCTCGTTCAGCCAGTCGGGAACAAGTATAGCGTCATCATCTGTAAACGACAGTATCTCGTTTTTCGCAGCCAGAATTCCGATCTGCCTTGCATAAACCTGTCCGGGTCTCGGGACAAAGTAATATTTTATATTTATGTCCGGATATTTTTTTATATAACTTTCAACTACTTCTTCAGTCCTGTCAGTTGAGTTATTGTTCACAATTATTATTTCAAAATCTTCTGCAGGAAAATTCTGTGTTACAAGTGAATCCAGACACATTGGAAGTATATTTTCCCGGTTGTATGTCGATATGATTACAGAAAATTTCATTTTACTCTATCAGGAAATTGCTCCGTTTATATCCAGGGAACTTCCGTTGATATAATCTGATCCGATTAAAAAGTTTAAAGCGTTTAAAATGTTTTTAGGATCGCCGAACTTTCCTGTGGGGATTTTTTTCTTCACAACTGTTTGATATTCATCACTGACTTCCGTAATCATTCCTATTTCAAAATATCCTAAATTAAGACAGTTTACTGTTATTCCTTTACCGGCATTCTCCGCTGCCATGCTTCTGGTCATTCCCCATAAACCGGCTTTGGATGCAGCGTATGCGCTCGTTCCGGGAATCCCTCTCTGCGCTACAATCGATGAAAAATTAATAATCCTTCCGTAACCCTGCTCTCTCATTATCGGCAGTAAAACCCTGATAATATTATATGTGCCGGTAAGATTAGTATTTATTACATTACTCCATTCCTCAGGTGATGACTTGTGAGCAATACTGTTGTAATTATTTCCTGCGCAGTTTATAAGAACTACTTCATTAAGCTGATCTTTTATTTCCTCAGCAAATTTTTCCGCGCTTTTTATATCAGTTACATCCAATCTGAACATCAAGGGATTTTTTTCAAATTCACTGTTCTCTTTGAAATATGTTCCAATCACTTTCCTGTTTAATTTTAAATACTCTTCCATGAGATATTTACCTATACCTCTTGATGCTCCTGTTATTATTATCATTTTATGAATTAATTTTTATTAAGCGAATTGTCTGATCTGCTCATCTTTTGTTTCAGTATCCGATGATATAAGATCTTCAGGAAGTACAAAATCTCCTCCGTCTGTTATTCTGTCACAGAGAAAATCCATATATTTGTTTTTCCCGGGTAGCAGACCTTCCAGTTTTGTAAAATCGATATAAAGATCTTCTTTTACAGCCGGTGTAAGCGGAATCTGCTTTCTTATGAAATATGTGTAAGCATATTTTAGTGACAACTCCTGCATTTCACTATTCAGATATTTTATCTCTGACGCTTTCTTTAATAAAGTTTTATAATTGTCTTTATCTATTCCGTCAAATGTAAATCCTTTCCCGGAATAATGAGCTTCTCCTGCAAGTATGACCGGCTTTCCCTGTATGGAAAGTTCCAGCCCTCCGGTTCCCATTACTGTTACAGCGCCGTCCAGTAAATTGTAAAAATCCAGCGGACTAAGATCGTCATCCATCTTTATTATTTTTATGTGATCCGGCATATCAGGAAAATTTTTCTCCAGATAATTCTGACAGCCCGTTTCAGGATTGTCATTCAGCTCTGACGGATGTATCTTTATAAGCCACTGAACGTCCGTAACATTCCAAATTATTTTTACTGTCTCTCCAAGCCATTCATCAAAATTTTTATATATCATTGGAAAGTAATCCGATGCCGCGTCCCAGTTTATGTGAGTCATTATTCCCCAAACAGGTTTTCCTTTCTTAAGTCCGTATCTCGAATATAAAGAATCTGTATCGCCTTTGTATTCTTTTAATAAACCTTTCAAATCCTGAGTGACGTTTTCCTTATATCGGTTTGATAAAAATTTTAATAATCTTCTTTTCATATTTTCCGTCAGCGGCTCTTCAACAATTTTTTTCCATGAGCTTTCATGCAGAGTAAGAAATGTTTCCCGGAAATTATTTACGATTCCAAAAAAGAAATGCGCCGTAAGATAACAGCAAATATACGAGATCACAGGAATTTTCCTGGAGAGAGAAGTCGTAAGCGCCGGTCCCCAGTCTGCATATATCCCGTGTGACATATATACTTTGTCCGGTTTCATGTTATCCAGAGCATTTGAGGAAGTTTCAGCAACAACAAGCGCTGCAAATGCATACTCTCTCAATATTTCCTCATATCCTGAAAATGAAGCTCCTCGCGTATGTCTCAGCATTGCTGACTCAAGATTGTTTCCCAGTTTATACCCGTTAAGTGACAGTGATTTGAAATTATCAAAATTTATTTCCTGAGAAAGTTTTCTAAGTTCTGCGGTTTTTTCTGATGATATATGCCCGCTCATATATGAATACTCCACACCTAAATTATCTAGTACTGCGGAGTTTTGTCTGATACACGCTTTGCAGTATTTTCCCCAGTCGTTTATTTCCACTTCCGGCTGATCTACTCTTCTTGCGCATGCTTTAAATACTCCGTCACATAATACAGTATGAACTTTCTTACCGCGCAGTTTTAAAGAAGCTGCAATCACTCCTTCAAGATTAGTCTGAATTATCATTCCCCCTGCTGACCAGAACAATATTTTTTCAGGATCTTCACCGGGAGATATTCCTTTACTGTATAGTTTTCTTAATTTATTTTTCCTGTTAAGATCCTTAACGAATTTAAATCTTAATAACCGGCTCTTTAAGTAATATACTGGATTCAAATATGAATTTATTAAATATTGGGGACAGGATTTACTCCTTCAGGTATCAATCCGTTTTTTCTGAGATGATCAGTAAATCTAAATAAAAGAAGATCATTATATTTTCTTGCTGCTATCTGTACGCCGTACGGCAATCCGGAGGGAGAGACAAAAACCGGACAGCTGACTACTGGTAAATGACTTAAAGTCCACATAAGCGACGGATCGGGTTCTTCACTTTCCTCTCTTGCCGGAGCTTCTCCTGCAGTGCTTAGAGAAATTATAATATCCGTGCATTCAAAATATTTATCCACCTCTCCGGATATTATTTCCTGATCTCTCAGTGACTTATGATACTGTTCCACAGTAATTTTATTTCCCCTGTCAAAAATTTCCCGCATTACAGGTGAAATGAATTCCGGCTTTTTAAACTCTTCCTGAAAATAATATGACAATGTCTTGTCATAAATCATCTGATGAACGTCATGACTCCGCTCTGTCACAGCCGGAAGTTTCGTATCCGTCATTTCAATATCATCAGTAGCCGATATTTTTTCAATAAAGTCTTCCATTTCTTTCTTCGCATAATCTGGTGCAAAATCCCATGTATGCGTCTTCGCAAATTTAACACGCCATTTGCTCCCTGCCTTTTTATTTTGTCTGACTTCATCAGTTAACGCCTTATGACTCAAAGGATAATTTGATCCGTGCACTCTCATTATATCAAATATAGTTTCAATGTCTTCATACTTTGAAGCAAAGAAACCAATAGTGTCAAGACTGTCTGTCGTCTTCAGCATACCTGTCCTTGGTATAAGTCCGAATGACGGCTTACAGCCGTAAACTCCGCAAAAGCTCGCCGGACGTACTATTGAACCGGCTGTCTGAGTTCCGATAGAAAACGGAACCATTCCAAGCGAAACTGCTACAGCCGATCCGCTCGATGATGTGCCTGGTGTCTTCGTTATATCATGAGGGTTCAGACAGTTACCGATCGCATGTACTGCGAATTCAGCAGTGTCTGTCTTCCCGGGAATTACCGCTCCTTCCTGCTTAAGATAAAATATAACTCTCGAATCATTTCCGGATGTAAAATTTTTCCATAAGGGACTTCCCATTTGTGTCGGGAAATCATAAGTATTAAATATATCCTTAATCCCGGCGGGAATTCCTTCAAGTCTTCTTATCTTATTACCGGCTTTTATTCTCTGTGAAATTTTCTCCGCCTGCTTAAGTAAATTTTCCCTGTCATAAATTACGAATACATTATACTTATCATTATATTTTTCAATTCTCTTAAGACACTCCTCTGCAATCTCTTCAGGAGTTATTCTGCCTTCGCTGAGCATCTTTGTAATTCCGCAAATGCTTTTTTCCAGAAAAATATTCTTTTCTAATGTCAGCTCTTCCAAATTATTTGCCCTCTCTCTTTTTTTCTTCCTTCTCAATCAGCTGCTGTGCAAAAGGAAGTATCCTCTCTTTATTCTTTCTTGTCTTCTGAATCACCGGCAGTTCAATATTTTTAATCACGTCAAGTCTTTTCTCTTTCATCATTTTATAAAATTCCTCCCTGCTTATGCCGGTTATCTTCAGATAATATTCCAGTGATTCGGGAATTTCCATATCAAAAGAATTTGCAAGCTCAAATCCTTCCTCTCTTGTAAGCAGTCCGTTTCTGACATCTACGCTCGCCTGATAAGTAGATCTTCCGTAACCTCTCTTTAAAAAATTTGTAAAGTCATGCATTCCCGGCATTATGCATTCTGCGCTTTTGTATCCTTTGTATGTTCCTTCAATCTCCGTTTCCTTCCATCCGTATGTGTCTCTTACAAATTCCATCTGCCTTTCGTCATCCCAGAATATATAGTCTCCGAGATGCATTAATCTGACTCCCGCATCCTCCAGTTCCTTAAGCGTGGGAAAGAAAAAGGGCTTCATATCTTTTTCTGAAATATAATCACAAACCATATCTTTCGGATCTCTTTTACCAGATACTTTCATAAAATAATCTACGTTAAATTCCATCAGCGGATTTTTATAAGATGATCTTCCGGAAGACTCGGCAATTGATTCACCGAATATCAGCAAAGGAATTTTAAATCTTACGGCTGCCTGCAAAGCAAAAGCCGGCACTCCGGTGTGACAATGCCAGCATGTATCGCCGATTGCCTCAAGCGATTTTTTTGCAAGTCTGTTTACAAGGTCACGGTTCGGCGTGAACATAATATGATCCACGTTAAACTTCTCCAGAGAATTAAGTAGATTGTACCAGCCCGTTTCGCTGAACCAGTTGTGGCTGAATGTCAATGCAAGAGGTTTCATGTTGTAAACCTTTGTCAGTACGTGCAGCTGAAAAGTACTGTCCTTTCCTCCGCTTATCGGCACTATGCAGTCATAATTATTTCCCGCCATTTGTTTTGCCGTATCAAGAATTTCTCTGAGCTGTTTTTCCTTTTCCACCCAGTCTATGTGTATCTTTTGCTCTGATGACTGACATGCCTGGCATATACCCATTTCATCAAACTTAACTCCCTCCTGCGTTTCAGGAATACAGCATCTGATACAATACTGCACTCCTTTCATAAGCTGCTCATTTAATTTTAATTCACTCATTTATTTTTTACCTTTAACTTTCATTTCAAATTCTTTTTTTAAAATTGAATAAATTCCTGCGTCAAGATATTTACCTTCCTTGTATAATATCTGACGAAGCACTCCTTCGCGTTTCATACCTGACTTTTCACAAACTTTTATCATCCCTTTGTTTGCAAGCGTCTGACCTGATGAAATTCTGTTCAGGTTCAGCGTGTCAAAACCATACTCTATCAACAGCCTGTACACTTCACTCGCAATGCCTTTGCCCCAGTATTTCTTATCGCCGATTATTATCGCAAGTTCAGCGCTTCTGTTTATCCTGTCAATTTTCTGAATAGCTGCATTGCCAATATGCAAATTATTCTTTTTCCATCTTATTGCAAACGCTGCTTCATCTTTGCTCTTTTCAAGATTTTCAATGTATGCAACTGTCTTTGACCTTGTATTGGGAAATGTTGCATGTGAATTGTCTCTGCAAACTTCTTTATCATTAAGCCAGCTTATATACTTTTCGGAAATATCAGCTTTTGATAAAGGCGACAGATAAATTTTGCTTCCGATTAAAAAAGGATTGATCATTTTAATAAATTAATTTAATGCCTGCTTAAGTATAAACAATCTGTGATAACATTTAAGCAGTTATTAATTCCGCCGCCAAAAACATTTCCTTCAGGCATTAATACTGATCCTGAATTCAAAGCATTTATAATTTCTGTTTTACTTGCTTCCGTCGGCTTTATTCCTGCAGTTTCAAAAGCATTGCGAAGAGAATCTTTAATAGGAAATAAATTCAGACTGAATGTCTTAATGTTTTCTGCGCGCGCTTCAAATAAGGCGATTGAATTGTACCCGAATACTATATCAGATTCTGAAAGCAGACCTGACATCCTGTCGCCGCTTTCTGAAAGTCTGATATCATAATTTTCATTTCCGTGATTGTTTAAAACTTCCGATATCTCACCTGAAATATTTTCAGACGGATGCAGTCTGACTGTCAAACTTACTTTACGTCCTGAATTTTCAGAATACTCTGATATTGATTCGGACAAAACTTTCAGCGGATGTATATCATAATTTTTTATGCCAATTATTTCAAGCGGCTGGGATAAAAATAGTATGTTTAAATTATCTCCGGCATTCTGATTGAATTCTTTCCTGCCTTTATTAAAAATTTTATCCAGATACGGATGACCTGTTACATAAATTTTATTTTCCGGAAATCCTTCTTCCGTCATTTCCTGTTTTGTATAATCATCCATAACGCATATATTATCTTTTATCTTGCCCGTTTCATGATCTGAATAGAGCCACCTTCTTTTATAATCCTTCCAGTAATCAAGTATCACAACGCTCGGAGTGTTTTCCCTGTAAGCGAGGTTGCGGAATTGCTGTTCAGCATTTCCTCCGCCTGTTCCGGTCAGCAGCAGATCCGGAGTTGTGTCTCTGAATATTTCTTCCGCTGTCTCTTTGCTGATCATTGATTCTATTTCCTTATACTTAAATCCTGCGCCTTCTGCAATTTCTTTGCTTAGTTTTCCTGAGTAAACCGTCAGTTCTGTTTCCGTATTTTTCCTTAACTCTTCTGCAGCTGCTGTAACAGCTAATCCGCCGCCGGGATCATCAAAGACCGTCAGCACTTTTTTCTTCATTTATGCAGTTACTGTTTTTTTCATCTCGTATTCTTTCAGCTCATTCAAATTCTCATATACTTTGTAATAAGCGTTTACTACATCTTCAAGATCTGTTTTAGAAAAACTCGGTCTCATAAATTCATGAGTGAACACTTCTTCAAAAAACATTCTTTCCGTTACTGGACAAAGACCTCTTTCATAAGAGACTTTCCCGTCGTATCTCGGACAGTTGAATGAACACTTATGAAGTCTCTGCTGATAAATCGGCTGAAGATACAACGGCGGCGCAAATCCGCTGCCGATGATCGGCGTACTTTCTCTCAGCACCATCGTGGGCAGTTCCGCTTTCAGTGCATCGACAAATGTATTTCTGTGAATACCGGTGATCTCTTTATTGAATTTAAAAGTCTGCTGATAATAAACATGCTTACAACCTTCTTTCACTGCCGGCGGAGTTATACCGGGCAGCTTCCCGATTATTCCCGAAAGGTAATCTGCATTCGCTATCCTTCTCTCTATTAGGTCAGGAAGTTTTTTAAGCTGCTCAATTCCGATTGCAGCTTCGATCTCAGGCATTCTGTAATTAAATCCGAAAGTATTCCAGATGTCTTTTGTTTTCTTGCCTTCCACTACTGCTTCCCCGTGATTTCTTATCAGCTGAATTTTCTCGGCAATGACAGGATCATTCGTAACTATCATACCGCCTTCTCCTGTGTGAATATGCTTGTGATAGTTCAGACTGAATACTCCGACATCACCGATTCCTCCTACAAATTTTCCTTTATAAACTGACATCGGCGACTGCGCGCAGTCTTCTATGACTTTCAGATTATGCTTCTTAGCAATTGCCATTATCTCATCCATCTCGGAAGGATGCCCGCATATATGTACAAGTAAAATTGCTTTTGTGCGTTCGTTAATGTTCGCTTCAATGCTTTTCGGATCAAGACAAAAAGTATCTTCATCAATATCTGCGAATACCGGTACTGCTCCGTATATCAGCGGCGCGATCGCACCTGCAGTCATAGTGTAAGGCGAAACAATAACTTCATCACCCGGTCCGATATCACAAGCACCTATGCTTGAATAAAGTCCGGATGTATTTGAATTTACCGCCATACAATATTTCACCTCAAGCGCTTCCGCCCATTTCTTTTCAAACTCTTTTACCATCGGTCCTCCGGAGAAATCCGGATTCCATGATCCGACATACTGTGAAAGATTTCCGGAGTCCAGTACTTTCATCACTGCTCTTTTTTCTTCTTCACCGATTGTATTACTCTGGGGAAAAATTTTTGTGCGTACAGGCGAGCCGCCTGTTAATGCTAATTTTGCCATATACTTTTTTCTCTGATTCTTTTTATCAGTTTGAATATTTTTATAGAATTTTCTGAATTGGATCTTATTCCTGTATTACCCGTCATCACTTCAAAAATATTTTCATAAGCTTCAGGTAAAGCTCTTTCAAATTTTACCTTTTCCGCGCAGATACATTCGTAGATTTTATAACCTTTGAATAAAGGATTTTCATTATTCGTATATATTTCTATTTCCCCTTTGTAATTGTATTTTATCCTTCCCAGCGTTCCGATTATATCTATCTCTGCAAATGAAAGTTTATCAATATCCAAAGCTATGAATATTATTTCAGGTCCATTGCTGTATTTTAAAATAAAACTTACTGACTTATCTTCATCAGTGATTCCCCTCTTTTCAGAAATGCTGATCACGTCGTCTGGCTCACCGAAATACCATAAGGCAATGTCTATGTAATGCGAAGCGTTGTGAACAAGTCCTCTCGAATAATAAAAAGTTACGGATTCTATTTTGCCGATTTTATTTTCATCAATACTCTTTTTAATCTCTTCAAACTCATTCAGGAATCTTCTTGTATAGTTTACCTGCAGCGGAATTTCAGCTTCATTATATTTTCTGCTGACCTCTTTGATTTCCTCAAAGGTTTTAGCCAGCGGCTTTTCACAGAAAACAAATTTTGGTTTGAATTTTAAAATATCAGTAAGAATAGGATAATGCGATTCATCATCCGATGCAATTGTTACTAAATCAGGCTTTTGCTCTTCAAGCATGATCCTGTAATCATCATACTTTTTAATTCCGGATTGATTATCAATTATATTCAGCGCATTGAGATTAGTATCTGCAACTGAAACTAATTTAAAATGATCTGAAATATTCAGCGCACGGAAATGAGTTAGAGCTTCATTAGATTTTAACTCACTTCCCTTATCTTTGTCAAACAGATAACCTATATCGCCGCATCCTATCAAAGCGGCTGTATATATTTTTGAACCGCTCAAAGGTTTGAGACTGTTTTTTGAATTACCTGCGAATTTATTTTCAGCAGATCTTTATTCTTATCAAGAAAATTAAGAATATCTTCCAGACCGAATTCAGGATTTATTCCGGATAATTCTGTATAAACTTTTTCTATGAACTGGAAATCCTCAGCTGTATCCAGCGCAAGTCTCACTTTATAATCTCTTTTCCATTCGTCAGGAGTATCAACGTTCAGCAGTTTGTATTTGTCTTTTCCCGTTCTGAAAAAATACAGCGATACATGCTCCCTGTCTTCGGGATCATCCGTGATCTCACTGATGTGTTTCAGATCATTGTATGTAAATACCCTGATATCCATTCCGATCGGAATTTCACGTTCCTGATTTTCCACATATCCTATGTTTGTTACATAGTCATATTCCGGATATTGATTCAGATATTCCTCAATTACTTTATCCATAACTTCAGGATCCATAAGCGGGCAGTCGCCGGTAACTTCTACTATCAGATCTCCTTTTACGGATTCCGCAGCGCCAACTACACGTCCGAGTACATCTTCCTCGCTCCCTCTGAAGACGGGAATATTTATTTTTTTTCCGAGAAGTTCTATTGGGTCATCAGCTTTATTGTCAGTAGCAGCAATAACAATTTCGTTTAAGTATTTCGATCTCTTCAGTCTTTCGATGAGTATCTGCAGAACGGGTTTTCCTCCCATTTCCATCAGCACTTTTCCCGGCAGCCTGCTTGAAGTCATGCGGGCTTCTATTGACGCAATTATTTTCCCTTCGAATTTCAATCTATTTTTTTCTGAAAAGGAATGTAGAATCCACATCGTCATTGAATGTGTATTTATACTTCTTTTCTTTTATGAGTTTCAGATCAGGAAATAATTCAGAATACAGTCCGGCAAAATCTCTCTTCCAAGCAATGTTATTTTCTCCGTGATAGTTTTTTATTTCCGTAAGACTATCTGCATAATATTCGCTTCCGTAGATGTAATCATTTGTACATCTGTAAATTTCGGCAAGCGCTTTACTGATATGATCCGGATTAAGATGAATCAGCACTCTGTTTGAAAATACCATATCAAAAAATCCGTCTTTAAAAGGTATATCATATGCTGTCGCCTGTATAATGTTAATCCCTTTTGTCCTTTGTCTTGCAAGCTCAACGGCGTGAGGCTGAAGTTCAAATCCGTAAAGATTTTTAAATCCCATCTCCTGAAGATTAACCAGCTGAATGCCGATGTTGCAGCCGACTTCAAGAATTTTCATTTCCCTGTCAAGATCACCTATGAAATCCTCATTCATAGCTGTCCTTGTAATACCTATATCGCTTACATACACTTCGTCAAGAGCCTTATTGTCATAAGTGTTTCTTTCATTATACTCTTCGCCGAAATTTGTTTTCCAGACTTCTTCCTGTCTAGTAGATGACATTATATTTCCTTTCTGATTATTTAATTTACTTTAAATTTATTTTTTGATTTAACTTACTTCAGCATTTCCCATTTTAAAACAGTGTCTTCCGGTATATCAATTAGAGCATATTTGCCTACTACAGTATTAATATCTTTCGGACTGATTCCGCTTGCAGGTCTTTTCCAGGTGAGATCTTCTGCTCTGATAACATTTCCTTTAGGAATATCCCTTTTAGCAACAAGACTTCTGCGGGCGTTTTTAATCGCTGCTTCTTCAGACTCCAGCGGTCTTTTTTTAAAATCACCTGCAATTGTAAATACTCTGTCCATCTCTTTGAAAAAAACCGCAAGATCTTCTTTGTCCATTGCATGATAATGATCGTTACCCGGTAATGCTTTGTCAAACGTAAAATGTTTTTCAAGAATTACGGCGCCGAGCAGAACCGCAGTCTTCAGCACATCCATATTTCCGGGTAATGTATGATCAGAATATCCGGGTATAGTTTCGGGAAATTTTATTTTCTGATCCAGTATCATTCCGAGATTGGCATTTTCGTCAAGCGTTGGATAATTCAAAATGCAGTGAAGCAGGCATAACGGATTTCCGTGCTTTAAAATAAGATCCGCTGCAAATTTAATTTCGCTGATGTCAGACGCGCCAGTGGAAAGTAGTATCGGCTTACCGAAACCGCACATATATTCAATGAAGGGAATGTTTGTTATATCCGATGAAGAAATTTTAAAAACCGGCATCATGTCATTAAGAAACTCAGCAGCGTTAATATCAAAAGGCGTTGACATAAATTCTATTCCCGCTTTATCACATTCTTTCTTTAGAATTTCATATTCCTTTTTTTCAAACTTATCATATTTTCTGAAAAGCTCATGCTGGCTTTTAGTCGGCTCTTCTTTTAAATCCCAGTAATACGGACTGTCTTTTGAAGCGAGCATGTCCGCTTTGTATGTCTGAAATTTTATTGCATGAGCGCCTCCTTCAGCAGCTTCATATATCAGCCTCTTGGCAAGTTCAATATCTCCTTCATGATTTACTCCTGCCTCCGCTATTACATAAGGTCTTTGTATTTTTCCGGGATCGTAATTTTTAAATATATCTGTGATCTTCATATAAACTTTTAAACTATAATAACTTAGATCTTTTTTTATTTAAAACCATTTATTTGAAATTGTATTTACCATGCCGTCCATCCTCCGTCCACAACCAAATTATGTCCCGTAACATAGCTGGAAGCATCCGAAAGTAAAAATACTGCTGCGCCGGCTACTTCATGATTATAACTCATTCTCATTAAAGGCGACATCTCTGAAAAATTTTTTTCAAATCTCTCTTCATGATTATTCCATACACCGTGAGGCGTGATCTGATTCACTCTTACGCCGTTCTTTGCCCAGTAAGTGGAAAGATACTGCGACAATGCCATTACACCGCCTTTGGAAGCGGAATATGCAGCCGGCGAACCAAGCGATGTCCCGCGGTACAGGTTATGATTAGGCGCTACAACTGAATAAGTGGAAGGCATATTAATTATTGAACCGTTTCCTTTTTCAGCCATATAACCTCCGATAATCTGACATGTTAAAAATGTTCCCTTAAGATTTGTCTCCACTACTGCATCCCAGTCTTTGTCGGTGTATTCTTCAAACTTTGCAAAAAACTTTGCAGTCTTATTCTGATGACAGTTTATAAGTCCGTCTATCCTTCCGTATTTTTCCAGCGTTATTTTTTTTAAATTCTCAACATCTTCCCGCTTCGCCACATCAATCGTTATTCCAGACATTTCTTTTCCGTATTTTCTGCTTAACTCTGCTGCATGTTCTTCCGAACCTGCTCCCTCTCTGTCTGCTATTACAGCAATTCCGCCATACTGACAGCAGGCTTCCGCGAAAGCTCTACCTATCAGACCCATTCCTCCTGTTATTATAATTACTTTTCCTTTCAGTTCAAATTTTTCCCTGAAATTAATTTTATCCGTGTCAGTGGTTTTCAAGTTCATAAAAATTTTATTTAATTAATTTGCTTTAATATTTCGAGTGCTGTTTCAAGGTCTTTTATTCCTCTGTTCAGATCAGCTGCGGGTTTTGTATTTCCTTTTATGACTTCCGTGAAATGATGCATCTGTAATGCATAACTTTCATCAAGTAATTCAAATGCGCCCCGGCCGGTCTTAATAATTTCCGTTTTGTCTTTGTATAAAATTTTAACTTCAGGAAAAAGAAAGTCCCAGTATATTGTTCCTTCTGTTCCGATTACCTGACAGTTTCTGTAATATGGTTTCTGATAAAAATTCAGATGAATGTTTGAAACAGTTCCGTCTTCATGTCTCATCAGGATCTCTGCACCTTCCTCGGCTTTTATGCCAAGTACGTTCCCTCCGGTTTTCATAGCTTTGACTTCTTTCACTTCACCGAAAAAATCAGTAAGGTAATTCTGCTCATGAATTGACGTAAGCACTACTCCGCCTCCCATATCAGCATTTGATGCATAACTTTTTTTATAATCTTCATTCTTATGCCAGTCAGGCATATAAGTGCCGAACTGTGACTTAGCTGAAATCACTTTACCGATTTTATTTTCCTTTATGAGTTTTTTTATAAGCTTTATTCCGCTGTGGTGAAGAAAATTATAACCCATTAATACAGGTATATTTTTCTTCTCTGTAATATCCTGAAGTCTTTTAATGTCATTCAGATCTTTGCCGAGCGGCTTTTCAATAAACATTGGTATTCCGTATTCTGCTATTCTCAAAGCTGACTCAACGTGCAATGATGTCGGATTAGTGATCAGCGCACCGTCTATTTCATAATCTGCTAAATTATCTGAAGGGTCAATCTCCGTGAACGGAAATTTCTCGGGCATATTGCTTACGGATTTTCCTGAGCGGCACGCATAAATTTTATTACCTTCTTTTTCTGAAAGTATTCCTGCATGCCTTCTGCCGATAGAGCCCAATCCGTATATCAGAAAATTCAATCTGGAATAAAATTATATTTCTTACTGAAAGGAATTACTTTTTTATAATGTAACAAGGTGTTGCGCTGAAAGGAAATTTTTTGATCTCAATATCAATTCCTTTGAAATAATCATTGACGGCTTTTGTCTCGCCCGGGAATACATTGTAGTCATCAAGTATAAGTATCCCGCCGCTTACGATCTTCGGATATAATTCATCAAGTATGGTAACCGAAGGTTCATAAATATCCGTGTCAAGATTCAACATTGAGATCTTGAGTCCGGGATTGGATCTGACATACTCCGGTAATGTAACCGTAATATCACCTTCTATAAGCTCAATGTTTTGATCGCATGATTTATTTTTCAGAACTTCTATGAGCTGATCCGCCGCTATGCTGTTTTCACCCGCTTCATTGATTATATGCTCCCTCAGTTTTTTATCATCTTCAAATTCCGTCCCGGGAAATTTCCCGAATGAATCAAAACCAATAAGTCTTTTGGAAGAATTATTTTCAAATAAATTTCTGAACATTGCAAACCTGACAAATGATGATCCTTTAAAAACGCCGCACTCTACTATATCGCCTTCTTTATCTGATGACATTTTATATAATTCATAATGCGCTAACAGCTTTCCGATTCGTGATTTGTCACATGAAAGATAAAATTCATTTTCATATTCGTATGCTTTTTGAAAATCAGGTAACTTTATCATTTGATTATTATTCTGCTGATTTTAAAATATTTTATCTTTGACTTTTTTTTGCTGTATGTGTTCATTTATCTGTCTTAGCTCCGGCTCTTTCTCAAGTAAATTAAGGACTGCATCAAGTTTTATGACTTTTCCCGAATATAGTTTTTCATATATTTTTTTCACCAGCAAATAATCTTCTTCAGTATCAAGACAAAGTCTTAAATCACCTGCATATGATCCGTTTCTTTTTACGCTTTTAATTTTAAACTTATCCGGATTCCTTCTTATATATAGCGTAACATGCTCATGATCATCTTTATCCGAAGATTCTCTCCAGCACTTTTCAAGCGCAGATAAATTTATCACTTCCGTATCCATTCCCCTCGGATAAGTTCTCTCTTCTATGTTGGATGTATAATCATTATCTCCGGCTAAATGCTCGGATATAACTTTCTCAATAATTTCGGGATCCATCAGCGGATCATCGCCGGTTACTCTTACAATAATATCAGGCATTAATAAACCGGCAGCAAGTCTGAATCTGTCGAGTACATCATGCACCGATCCACGGATACATTTGACGCCGTGAATGCTGCAGATTTTTTCAATCTCATCATCTTCCTCTAGAACAGAAGTTACAACTGCATAACCGTCAATATTTTTTACTTCATTTAAAATGTTAAAGATATGAACCATTGAAGGTATTCCGGAAAGCGGTTTCAGCACTTTGCCCGGTAATCTTTCTGATCCCATTCTTGCCGCAATAAGCGCGATTGTTCTCAATCTTTAAATGCAGTAATTATTTTCTTTTTCTGAAGGTCTTGTGTTTGGTATCTAAAACTTTTTTATACTTGTTCATTCCTCTGCTGTTATTTGTCATATTATCATTATGTTTTCTGTACCTGTATAAAGGAAGTTCAATGTTATGTATCTTATGATTTTTTTCAAACCTGATACGAAGATCTTCATCTTCTCTCATTTTAAATTTCTCATCATACAATCCGACTTCAAAAAGCAGATCCGTTCTGAACATAACTCCGCAGGCAATGGGTTTTTCTTTACCTGAAATTCTTTCGATGTGTTTTTCATTCTCATCCACAAGAAAGTAATCGCACGATACGGCATCCCATGATGAGTTTAAATTCATGAAGATAGTTTCCATTAAAAGCAGATTTTCATCCACATAATCATCAGCGTCGAGATTTACTACAAATCTGCCCAGAGCTGTTTTAATTCCTTCGTTACGGGCTGCTGCAAGTCCGATATTTGTATCGAGCAGAACCGGTTTGATATTCTTACCGTATGTTTTCATTACTTTACGCGTCTCATCAGTACTGCCGTCATCCACAACAATAATTTCGTATTCTTTTTTATCAAGACTCTGGTTCAGAGCGCTTCGGATTGCACGCGAAAGATAACGGGCGTAATTATGACATGTTATTATTACTGATACTTGCACGGTATTTTTCTTTTTTTGATTTATCCAGTGACTTTACTATTTTTTTTGACAGACGGGAAATAATGTTTGATCCTCCCCTGTTAAGAGTATTTCTCCACGATTCAAGATTTCTGTAATCAAGCTGCGCTGTAATTCTCGGATTCATATTTGAAAAATTTCCTCTGTTGTGATAACCCATATTATTTGAAATAAAAAGCGTATTTGCTTTTCCGCTGATTGATTCTGACTTATAACCAAGTTTATTCAGCTCTTCTTCGGTTACAATATCGTTTTTTGTCTTTGCATATCTGACGCTTAGTTTGTATTCAAACATAAGTCTTTTCCATGTGAGCTTATGTGAGCCTTTTGCGAAAATATACGCAGCGTTTGATTCATCTACATCAGTCAGATACAAAAACACTTTAACTGTTGGATACGGCACATCGGCATGAGGAAAAGCGGCAGTGTGCAGAGTACTTACATTTTTATCAAGGTTCCTTCTCTGTAAATGCCAGAAATGACTGTAAGGAATTGTTCTGATTTTTCTGTGAACTACAGCGTGCGTCAGTTCATTAATAAGTTTATTCTTAAGGAAATATTTCGTAAATGCGGGAGTATTTGGCGTGACAAATTTTTCAGCTATGGTTTCAAAATACTCGGGAAAATCTTTCTGCCTCTTATTCATTTTTTCCGGATCATATTTAAGCGGATCCCAATCCGAATATAACTGCTCATATTCTTTCTTTAATTCTTCAAACTGTTCTGCCGGAAGGAAATCAGGAATAATAAGTATGCCGTCTTTATCCAGTATATCAGCATATTTCTGATATTCATTGCTTAATTTCTTGGGTTTAAGTCTCCAGACATTAAGATATAGTGTTCTCAATACATGAAATCCGAGTGTATTCAATAACACTCCGCCGGAATAAAGCGCAGGCGTCTTATCCAGAAAGCCGGTGTCTTTTACTTTACTCATATTTCTTAATTAAAAAATTTTTAAACTTTTGATAATTGATTAATATCGTAAATTTCTTTATGAAGTAAATTTGATTCTGTCCTGAAATATCCTGATGGCTTATTATCCTCAAAATATAAATTATTTTTTCCTTCCGTAATTTCCAGCGGAGCTGTAAGATCATCTATAACATCCTTAGCATAATTGTTATACTTCAGATCTGTAAGTTCAAAATAAAGCGGGTATTCTCCCGGTTTAATTTTAAGATCAGGGATCTCTACCGTTACTTCGCCTTTCTGACCGGGAGTCATTTTATTTCTGCTTAGTTCATACTGAATCAATGTCAGACATTCCCTTGAAAGTCCGGATAGAATTGCAAAAATAAAAGTAAGTCCCTCAATCTCTTTGAATATTTCAAACGTTATCTTAACTCTGATCTTTTCACCAATCTCAAATTTATATCTTCTGTTTCCGCTTTCATCAGTCAGATCTATGCTTGTAAATCTTACTCTTCCCTTTCCTCTTCTGTTTATATTGTTATTAATTTCAGTATCAGCTTTTATAGTTATATCTCTGCTTAGTTCATTGTATTCTTTTAAAACCTGCTCGGTATTTCCGCTTGCAAACAGCTCTCCGTTATTCAGTATTACAGTTTTCTGACAAAGATTTCTGATAGCCTGCAGATTATGACTTACAAACAAAACTGTTCTACCTTCCTTTTCAGAAACATCATGCATTTTACCTAAGCATTTTTTCTGGAATTCCGCATCACCCACTGCGAGCACTTCATCTACTATAAGTATTTCAGGCTCCAGATGAGCTGCTACTGCAAATGCAAGTCGGACATACATTCCGGAAGAATATCTTTTAACCGGTGTATCAATGTATCTTTCCACTCCTGAAAAATCAACTATACTGTCAAACTTTCCTTTGATCTCCTCCTGAGTCATTCCGAGTATCGCTCCGTTAAGAAATACATTGTCCCTTCCCGTCAGTTCGGGATGAAATCCCGTTCCCACTTCCAGCAGACTTGCGACTCTTCCTTTTAATTTCACCGTACCCTTGGTCGGACCAGCAACTCTTGATAAAATTTTGAGAAGAGTTGATTTTCCTGCGCCGTTTTTACCGATGATCCCGAATCTCTGACCTTCCTCCACTTCAAAATTAATATCCTTTAATGCCCATACATAATCAGATTTTCCTTTAATATTTCTCTGATTAGTTTCACCTACTTTCAGATAAGGATTTTCTTTACCCCGAATCCTTGCAATTAGTCTGTTAATGTCTTCTACAATAGTTCTGTTTCCGACCATTCCAAGTCTGTATAGTTTAGATATGTTATCAACTTTAATTACCGCGCTCATTTAAAAAATTAGAATAATATTTAAACTGTATCCATAAAAGTCTTTTCAACCCTGTTGAAAATTAAAATTCCTATTGATAATGTGACGATCATAAAAATTGTACTGTAGATCAGATTTCCCGGATCGAATGTCCCTGCTCCGAGAAATGCAAATCTGAAAGTATCAATTATTGCTGTCATCGGATTTGCCAGCACTATCCATTTATATTTTTCAGGTAGCGCGGATAAAGGATAAATTACAGGAGTTGCATACATAAGAAGCTGCACTCCGAAACTTACAAGGAAACTGAAATCTCTGTATTTGGTAGTCAAAGATGAAACTATAATTCCGAATCCGAGACCTAAACCTGCCATTAAAATAAGCAGATAGGGAGTCATCAATATATACATATTCGGATTTACATTTACAGAACCATTCATCAAATAATAGATTAGGAAACACGTAAATAAAAAGAGCTGTATTCCAAACTTCATAAGAAGAGAAATAATATTTGACAAAGGACTTACTAATCGCGGGAAATATACTTTACCGAATATATTTGCATTTGAAACAAAAGTAGAAGAAGTTCTTGTGAGGCAGTCGGAAAAATATCCCCAGCTTACAATGCCTGACATATAAAAAAGCAGCGGCGGAATTCCATCCGTTGATATCCTTGCTATATTTCCGAAAACAACCGTAAAAGTAATCGTCGTCAGTATCGGCTGAAGGAAAAACCAAAACGGCCCGAGTATAGTTTGTTTATATACAGCGACAAAATCTCTTCTCACAAACATCATGAGAAGATCCCTGTATCTCCAGACGTCCTTCAGATGAAAGTTAAACCATCCGGAAACAGGTTTGATCTCTAATGTCCATTCATCCTGTGAAGTTTTAGACATTTAATTTATTTAAATTTTAAATAATAATTTCTGACGGTTGCAGCGTAAAATAATTTGCTGCAATGCATTTGATGCAGAAATAAAAATATCAGCAGATGAATTTTTATTTATACAGGAAATAACGGAATGAGTGAATTTTAAAAAAATAAATTTATTATTAAAACTATATTCAGATTACTTCAGAATTTTTTTATTGGAATCAGGTTGTGAGTAATAATAATAATAATTATAATAATAACCGTAAGAGCTCTTGAAGTTAAAATTGTTCAGCACGCATCCAAGCAGATGATGCGGATATTTTTTATTCAGTCTGTCATATGTTTTCCAGAATGCGTCTGCCGGAGTCTTATTTGCCTGACATACGAGAACTGTTCCGTCAGTAATATTATAAAGAATCTCAGAGTCTGTTACAGTAATAAACGGCGGTGAGTCAATAATTACAATATCGTAAATCTCTTTTAACTTATTAATAAACTGTTTCATCTGCACTGATCCGAGAAGCTCTGAAGGATTCGGAGGAATAGTTCCGCTTGTTATAAAATGGAGATTATCCATCGGAGTCGGTCTTGTAATATCTTCAAGTGTAACATTGGTAAAGAGGTAATCGCTCAGACCGGGGAATTTATCAGTTTCGAATACATTGTGTATTCTTGGTTTTCTTAAGTCACAGTCCATTATTAATACTTTTTTACCTGCCTGCGCAAAACTTCCGGCAAGATTTGAAGATACAATTGTTTTACCTTCAAACGGTATTGAGCTTGTTACAAGAATTGTTTTAAGCTGTTCTGATTCAAGTCTTGAAAACTGTATCCTTGTTCTTAATGCTTTAAAAGCCTCTGAAGCAGCGGAGTTAGACTTGTTTCCCACAATAAATTCCGGAGTAGAAGTTCCGTTCTTACCGATTGTTTCGATCTTAGGAATCCATGAAAGTACGCTTGCGCCTTTGCTTTCCAGCTCATCAGGCGACTTAATTGATTTATCGAGATAGTTTCTTACAAATGCAAATGCCAGACCCAATCCGAGTCCGATAAGAATTCCGAATAAAATAATTTTAGGTCTGTCCGGCGCAACGGGTGCATTGTTGTCTAGACCGAGATCCAATATTGAAGCGTTTCCGACTCTGGCTCTTTCATTTATAGTTGCTTCCTGATATTTTTGTTCAAGGGTAGTATATAATTTTTCAGCCGAACTTCTGTCTCTCTCAAGTTTTACAAGTTCGCTCATTTGCTCAGGAAGATTTTTTAATTCATTCTGAGATTTATTCACAAGATCCTGATAATAAGAATTCTTGAGTTTCAAATCCTGAATCTGCAGTTTCTGATTGAATATATCTGAGCTGAGACTTTTCTTTTCTGCGGGAGTACTTGCCTGTATGCCGGTCTTCATTATCTCTATCTGCTCGGACAATTTTTCTTTCAGGTTATTTAATTTTCTGTCATACACTTCCCTGGTTTTTTCCTTTACCTGCTCATCCCTGATCGGTGCAAGTTCTATATCCCTTTGTACTTCAAGATTAGCAACCTGTGACTGAATGGCGGTAAGATAAGACTGATTAAGCTGCGCTTCAATAAAATCAGTAAGCTGAGGATCCATATCCGCATATTTCTCATTGAGTGAATTCAGACTGTTTTCCCTTATTCTTGTTTCAATTTCATTTCCTTTAATTAATGCTTCATACTGTGCTATATTATTTACCAGCGCGCTTGTCTGAGTACTTAATGATATATATCCTGTCTTCTTTTGAAAATTTTCTATGGAGTTTTCGGCATCATTAAGTTCTTTGAATTTTTTTTCTCTTTCATCTACAATAAACTTCTTTACGTTAGTTATATCCTGTCTGCTTAGATCTACATTATACTTTAAATAAACATCAGCATAAGTTTTTGTTATGTACTGAAGCTCATCAAATATCGGACCTTCTGCAGTTATGCTTATTGCATCAAGACCTTTTACGGAAGCAATTGTAACAATACTGCCGAGTTCTCTCCTTAATACTTCATGTGAGACCGCAACTGTTTCAGGGAGCACTGCTCTGTTCAGCAGAAGACTGTACTGTCTGTTTCCTGTATTAAAAGAGTCAATCAATACTTTAGAAACTCTGTCTCTGATATCATAACTCTTCATAACAGCTATCTGAACCTGAATATATTTTTCATTCGTAGTGTTGCCGCCTTCAAAACCAAAATTAGCTGTTAAAATATTTCCCTGAGGACTGTCAAGTTTTACGCTGGTTGTGGATCTGTAAATGTTAGTGGCAGTATTAACATAAATTAACGTGTAAATGATACTCACTGACAATATAATCAGTATCGGTATCAGATTCTGTCTGAGTACGTTTATATATTCTTTTAATACATCCTTGGATGGTGCAGCTTCTCCTGACTGTTCAAATTCATCAAATTCATCAAATGAATTATTTTTTGCCATTGCCTGGTGTTTAATTTAAAACTTATTTAAAATAATAGAATAATTTTTGAAAATAAATATATATGAAATATTTAATCTCTTGAAACTGATCTTCTGACAAGGTTATCTACAAGATAATAGAAAGAAATTAATGTACCTATGAAATAAATTGTTTCCCTTATATAATAGAAAACATTCTGGTCTGACTTTACTTCCGGAGCAATTATCAGATCACCGGGCTGCAGAAGAGGATTCTTAAAGGCTTTCAGCAAAAAATCACTGTCATCCTCATAAAGTTCATCAAAGGCATACTGCTTATAAGATCTTGCCTGCAGAATAGGAGTTTCGCTTTTAAGTCTCAGTATTTTTATATCATCGGAAAAGTCTGTTTTAGTGGTGCCGGACATAATCATTAGATCAAAAATTGTTGTACCCTGAGGGACAAGGTATTTCCCTGGGCTTGGTCCTCCGAGCATAATAACTTCTATGTTTACTTTATTTTTATCAGAGAAATTAAAATAGTTTCCGGCTCCGGGCTTCAGAAGCTCTTCGGGACCTATCTTTACGTAATCACTGTCCAACTGTGAGTATGCTTCTCCTTTCATTAAAACTGCAAAGAACAGTATAACTATAACTGCGGTACGCTTAAAATTCAAAATGTTATTTAAAAATAAATTTGTAGTTGAAAAATTTTTAGAAAATTTTAATTCGTTCTTTTGAAAATCAACATAAGCATTTTATCAATAAATTCTTAGTCAAAAATTATATTCTTTGAGAAGAAATTTTGAAATCATTTTAAAAATTTTTTTTTAAAAAAAATTCTATTGTTTTATCCAAACCTGTTTCGAAATCTACAGTCGGAGAAAAACCTATTTTATCTTTAATCAAAGTTATATCCGAATAAGAATGTTTTATATCACCCGGTCTGGATTTTTCATAAATGGGTTCAATGCTTTTATTCAGTTTTGAATTTATACTTGAAACAAGTTCGTTAAGAGTGATCCTGCCGCTGAATGCGCAATTCATAGCTATGCCGGTTTCACATTCAGCAAACGATGCAATAATATTTGCTCCGACAACATTCGAAACAAAAGTAAAATCTCTTGACTGCTCTCCGTCACCATATATAACAGGTCTTTCATTTTTCATAATAGCCGTTATAAATTTAGGTATTACTGCCGAATATTGTGAAGACGGATCCTGATTTGGTCCGAACACATTGAAATATCTTAATGCAATTGTTTCAAGTCCGTAAATTTTTGAGAATACACTGCAGTATTTTTCACCGGCAAGTTTTGAAACAGCATAAGGCGAGAGCGGGTTTGGAAGCATACCTTCGTGCTTTGGAAGTTCAGGATTATCTCCGTAAACAGAAGATGATGATGCATAAACAACTCTCCTTACATTTGCTCCAACTGACGCCTCCAGAATATTAAGAATTCCGTTTACGTTAACTTCATTTGATGTGATGGGATCCTTGATTGACCTTGGTACTGAAGGCAGCGCCGCCAGATGAAGGACTACTTCAACTCCTTTTAAAGCTTCACTGACAATATGATAACTTCTTATATCACCTTCAATAAGCTCAATGTCATTTGAAATCCCTGTTAAATTCCCGCGTTTGCCGGATGAAAAATTATCCAGTATTCTTACACTGTGTCCCTTTTCCAAAAGATCGTAAACTATATTTGAACCTATGAAACCTGCTCCTCCCGTTACGAGAAATTTTGTTGACTGCATTTTAATTTTTTGTGTTCTTTATTATAAATCTTTACTTTTAAATCCAAATTTTTTAAGGCTCCGCCAATTGACTCACAAATTCAAAATTTTTAAGCCATTACTTTAATTTATTTTTAATCAGTTTGATATTGTATCAGTTACCACTGTCAAAATTTTAACAATATCTTTTATATGAAAATACAATAAACCGGATTATCCGGTTTGTTTCAGATTAACTAATAAGACTGACTTCGTTTGAATTCAGAATTATGCTTATTGAATATGAAAATTCTTCTAAGTTTACGGTTAATTTATAATTACCTCTTATCTCATTAACATATCCGTTCATTCCCTTAAATATCCCGTAGTTAACGGTTACTATATCGCCTCTTTTAATATGCTTTTCTTCAATGGATATTTTTTCAGGTTCAAGCATAGCTTTTTTTATAAAATTAATTTCATTCTCAGTTACGACAGCCGGTCTGTTTTCAAAAAAAATATATCTCAGCGCGCCTGAATTATCCCTGATAGCGCTGAGTCTCTCAGCTTCACTTGCTTTTACAAATACATATCCTGAAAATAAAGGCTCACTGATTTTTTTCTTCCTGTCTGACCATATCCTAACTTTTTCCACCAATGGAAGGAATGCATCTATTCCCCGGTATTTAATATTATGAAAAACCTTGATTTCACTTCGCGGTTTTGTTTGCATTACATACCAGTTTCTGTTATGTGACTCTGTCATAATTAACAATGCTGAATTTTAATTACTTGGTAATTGATATCACTAAAATGCCTAATGAAATAAGTACTGAAGAAATTGCGAGGATGAGATTGACATTGTCCCTGCTGAAGTATCTCGGCTCTCCGGTTATAATCAATATATCTCCGGGAAGAAGTATGGTGTTTATTTTGCTTCTGATATTTACTCTTTCTTCCCACACAAGATCATTATAATCAAGTTTAATTAACACATCCTGATTAATTTTTAGACTGTCATTTTTTGGTCTGTAAAGTCTTATATCTTCAAGCCTGGATTCTGTTACCGGACCGCCGCTGTAAGAAATAAGATCGGTTATGGTAGAACCCTGAGGAATAAGATATTTTCCGGGATATCTGACATATCCCCAGACATTAACTTCGATATTAACTTTGTCTTTATCGCCGTAATTATAATAGCCGCCCTGCTGTGATGAAAAAGCATCGTTTCCTACTTTCGTTCTGTCAGTCTGCGAAAGTATACTTCCTGATGAAATAAGAAAAAGCAATAGAATTAAAACGGATTTTCTTTTCAAATTTATTTTAATTGTGAAAAAATATAAGTTATTAACATAGGAAAAATAGTGTTTAAATTAAAGTCCGAACAGTGACTTAGCCCATTTCTCTTAAATCAAACTCTAAACAAAAATCCAGCCATTTTCTGAAACATAAAATCCTGGCAGTAAATATAAATTTTTAATTTTAAATTGCATAAAATAAAATTGAATTATCAGACATTATTTTATCGGCGTTTCAAATAAAATTTTCTTTTGAATATTGTATTTTAGTCTGACAGTATATTTTATGGCGTTGAAATAGTGCTTTATTCAGTATATCTTTGTAACCTTATTAATAAAGCAATTCATATAATAACCGGTAATTTAAATGTGTTTTAAATTTAAGTCGCCTGAGATATTTATGAATTTATTAGCACAGATGACTTTTACTTTGATTCGGATTATTATTACTGATTATTAGAGTTGAATATTTTACTTAATTGCATCACAAAAATTGAACAAACCAAGTTTAAACGGCAAAAGTAACCATACCGCTGTAAATTCCCCCGAATTAAGAGAATCAAAAGATAACTTTAAGATCTATCTGAATATCTTAAGGATGAATCTGATTCCAATGACAATTATTACATTGCTGTGCATTTTACTTACTATTGTTTATGTGATGTATGCAAAAGACATTTATAAATCTTCCGCTACCATTAAAATTAACCGTCCCCAGGGAAGCGTCTTAAGCTCAAGTCTTATTCCGGAATTTCAGGATTTTATAACCGACAGGTATATTTCAAATGAAATAGAGGTTCTTAAAAGTTATAAGATCAGAGAAATGGTCGCGGAAAATCTGATTGACACTTTTAAAATCGATGAAGACAAAAAGAAATTTTATTACATTCTAAATCACGGTGAAAATGAAGATGTAACTGCTTTGATTTCAGTTTCTAGTCTTGCGGATATACTTTCCCAGATTGTAAAAATAGATCAGAAAAGAGGTCTTGATGTAGTTGATATAATTGTCGAAAGTCCGGCTAAATATGAGGCGATGCTTATCGCTAACCTCTATTCGAAAGTATATCAGTCATTCAGTCTTGATCTTTCCAGAGAAGAGCTTACAAGTCTCACAGGATATCTGAGAGAAGAAAAGGAAAATAAATTCAAAGACCTTGCCGTAGCCGAAGGAGAACTGGAAGATTATCAGAAAAACGGCGGACTTATTTTACTTGATGCTCAGGTAAAAAATGTTGTGGAAAATATCTCTGTTCTTGAAGCACAGCAAAATGCTGCAAGGATCGAACTGAATTCCAAACAGGAAGAATATAATTCACTCAAATCGGAAATTGAAAGAATGGATCCGACTCTGGTAAATTTTCTTCAGGGTAAAGTGGATGAACTTTACCTTACTGAAATTCAGTCAAAAATCGCTGAGCTTGAATCACAAAGAGATGTAGAAGCATCCATTCCAAATGATGAAAAACTTAGGGAAAAAACTCTTGCTGAATATAACAGAAAAATCGCTCCGTTAAGGGAAACACTTGAGGAAAAAATTGAAGTAATGAGAAGCAGTCTTTTCGCAAGCACTCCGGAGGAAAGAAGAAATGTTGCACAGAGACTTCTTGAAGCCGGCGTCGGAGTACAGTCTTTAAATACAAAAGTAAATACGCTTTCAAAAATGCTCGGCAAATACGAAGTTCAGTTTTCTAAACTTCCGACTCAGAGCATTGAATATGCCAAGCTGGAACGTAACAGAAAAGCTACAGAGAAACTTTACCTTATACTTGAAGAAAAATATCAGGAAGCGAAGATCAATGAGAGAATAAAACTCGGAACTGTTCTCGTTATTGCGCCGGGAGTAATAGCTTCCAAACCTTCCAAACCGAACAGAATGCTCATAATTTTTATGGGTACGCTTTTCGGAATCGGTCTAAGCATTGCATTCGCATTTGCCAGAAATTATTTTGATCATACAATAAAAAGTCCTGACGAAATTGAAAACCGCGGTATCAGTGTATTGTCATGGATTCCTGCTATTGATGAACTCAAAAACAAATCATACCAGAGTGAGTTTATAGTAGCGAATAAGCCAAAGTCACCTCCTTCTGAAGCTTTTAAAGCTTTAAGAACGAGGATACAATATTCAAAACTTGAAGAGACTCCTTTGAAGACCATTTTACTGACAAGTTCTGTTCCATCAGAAGGTAAAACGACTATTTCTATTAATCTTGCCGGCAGTCTGGCACAGATGGAAAAGAAAGTTCTATTGCTGGACTGTGATCTCAGAAAGCCCCGCGTACATAATGTTTTTGAAATTGACAGATTCCCGGGACTGAGTGATTATCTTTTTTCCAACGCTACGCTTGAAGAAATCACAAGACAAACGAAACTTGAAAATCTTGATGTAATTACCAGCGGCACTATTCCCCCAAATCCTTCCGAGCTGCTTGCTTCAAAGCAGATGAAAGATTTTCTTGAAAAGATGAAATTAAAATACGACTTTATAGTAATAGATTCACCGCCGTATATTTCAGTTACTGACGCAGAAATACTGTTCAGAATTGCCGACGGCACTATACTCGTTCTCAAAGCAGGAAGCACACCTTCCGATGCATTTTACAGAACTTCAGAAAAGCTGACCAGTCTTGACCCGCATAATTTTCTGGGTGTTGTATTCAATAATTTCAGTTTCAAAAGCGCTTACGGTTATTACTACAATTACTATTATTACTATACAAGACCTGAAGATAAGCTGAAAGCCGAAAAGCCAACATCCTCTGTCTGATTAAATAACTCTGTGTTTAAAATTATTTTACATTTCGTTTTAAATTTAAATCAAATTTCAAAACTATATCTGAAAGGAAACATTGAACTTAAAAAATAAAGTTATCAGCAATGATTTTACCGTCGGCATTATCGGACTCGGTTATGTCGGGCTTCCGCTTGCGCTCGAATTTGCAAACAAAGGTATCGGCGTGATCGGATTTGATCTTGATCAGTTTAAAATAAAAAAAATTTTAAAAGAAAAATCATCTTATATAAAGCATATACCGTCCGAAAAGATCAGATCGGCTGTTGACAGCGGGAAACTTACCGCTACAACTGATTTTTCCAAACTTCCTGAAGCGGACGCTGTGATAATCTGCGTGCCTACACCTCTTAATGTAAACAGGGAGCCGGATATGAGCTATGTCGTCAGCACTGCGGAAACGATTTTTAAATATCTCAGAAAAGGTCAGCTTATATCTCTTGAAAGCACAACCTATCCGGGCACTACTGATGAAATACTTTTAAAGATGTTTGAAAGCAATGGATTTAAAGCCGGAAAAGATTTTTATCTCTGCTTTTCTCCTGAAAGAGAAGATCCGAATAATGAAAAATATTCCACTTCGACAATTCCGAAAGTTCTGGGCGGAGTTACAAAGGATTGTATTGAAATCGGAAAACTTATTTATGAAAAAGTAATTGTAAAAGTAGTGCCGGTCTCTTCCACAAAAGCCGCTGAGTCAACAAAACTTCTTGAAAATATTTTCAGATCTATTAACATTGCCCTTGTGAACGAATTAAAAGTTGTGTTTGACAAAATGGGAATTGATGTATGGGAAGTAATTGAAGCCGCATCTACAAAACCATTCGGTTATACTCCTTTTTATCCGGGTCCGGGACTCGGCGGACACTGCATTCCGATCGATCCTTTTTATCTGACATGGAAAGCAAGAGAGTATGAGATCTCGACAAAGTTCATCGAGCTGGCAGGCGAGATCAATACTGCTATGCCGGAATATGTCGTGTCAAAAGTATATCATGCTCTGAATGAAAATAAAAAGTGCATCAACGGATCTAAAATCTTACTCCTCGGACTTTCATATAAAAAAGACATTGACGATCTGAGAGAATCACCTTCGCTTAAACTTATTGAACTTCTGCAGGACGAAGGCGCGGTAGTGGATTACAGCGATGATTATGTAACTATGATACCTAAACTGAGGAAATATGATTTTAATAAAAAATCCGTTGCGCTAACAAAAAAGAATATTGAGAAATATGATCTTGTCCTTCTCTCCACTGATCATTCGTATTATGATTATAAATTTATTTTTGATAATGCGAAGCTTATAGTCGATACTAGAAACGCTTTTAAAAAATTCAAAGGCAGGAAATTATTCAAAGCTTAAATTAAATCTATCACAAAGTATAAAATGAGCAATGTTAAAATAGCTGTAATCGGCTGCGGTAAATGGGGAATGAATCATGTCAAAACCGCATATAAACTCTTCGGGGAAGATCTTAAATACTGCAGCGACAATTCCGAAGAAAGCCGTGAAAAAATAAAAGCAGTTTCGGATAAAATAATTTTTACAAAAGACCTTGCTGACCTTATAAATGATACGGAAGTAAATGCGGTTATCATTTCAACTCCCGCCGAAACGCATTTTGAAATAGCAAAAAAAATGCTGCTTGCGGGAAAGAATGTATTAGTGGAAAAGCCTATCACGCTTAATTCCGAAGATGCGCATATACTTAACGAACTCGCGATTGAAAACAGCAGGGTATTAATGGTAGGACACCTACTGCTGTTTCATCCTGCTATACTTAAGATAAAAGAATTCATAGACGAAGGAAAACTCGGAAAGCTGCAGTATATCTACAGCAACCGTCTGAATCTTGGCACTATCAGAACTGAAGAGAATATACTATGGAGTTTTGCGCCGCATGACATTTCCGTGATTCAGTATCTTGTAAATGATATTCCGGAAGAAGTAACCGCAACCGGGGCTGTATTTCTTACAAACGAGATTCAGGATACAACTCTTACAAATCTTAAATTCAAAAATAATATTCACGCGCATATATTCGTTAGCTGGCTGCATCCTTTCAAAGAACAGAGACTCGTAGTAATCGGTGATAAGTCTATGATGATGTTTGAAGACACACTTGCGAAAGATAAACTAAAACTTTACAGAAAAGGAATTGATATGGTAAACGGTCAGCCGGTGAAAAGAGATTCGGAGTTTGAGAGCGTAGAGTTTGGAAACGAATCCCCTCTCGAGCTGGAACAGCTGCATTTTATAGAATGCATAAAAGAATCAAAAACTCCTAGAGCTGACGGCAATAATGCGATTGAAGTGCTGGAGACACTGGAGAGAGCGCAGGAAGAGCTTATTAAAAATTAAAAATTAATAATTAAAAATTAAGAATTTCGAGTGGCAAGGAAAGAGCAGTTACGAGTTACGAGTTACGAGTTACGAGTTACGAATTATGAGTTACGAA
>DDUU01000032.1 GCA_002344965.1 Candidatus Tepidiaquacellales bacterium UBA2330
TACATTTAATTTGATTAAATGCGTAAAATCGAAGGTCATAAAAAAAGTTCTTGACTTATAAAGAAAAATAATGCAATATTGCATTAAATAAAAAAACAACAATATTGCAATCTCAGGAATTAATTAGCAGGCTTCAGAAGATTGGTTTCAAAGAAACTGAATCGCAGGTATTTTTAGTACTGCTTAAAGGTTCCGCTTTAAGCGCTTCTGAAATTGCTGAAAAAGCCGGCGTAAGAAGAACTGCAGTTTATGAAATCCTGAAATCATTTGCTTTCAGAGGATTCTGCAATGAAATCGAAACAAATACAATTCTCAAATATGAGATGATCGATCCGGAAGTGATAAGCGATAAAATTGAAAGAGAGATAAAAATACAGAATGAATCGAAAATAGAAAATCTTAAAGAAACATTCGGAGATTTTAAGAATTTATACAGATCTGAAGAATCAGATGAAAACAGGAAAGTCAACATTGAACTTATCAGAGGTTTTAACAAACACAGACAGGAAAAATTTATTGAGCTTTTCAGCAATGCGGAATCAGAAGTATTATTTATGATCAGACTTGAAGGTTATGTGTCCGAAGAACTGGATACTACAGCCGTTGAATTTTATAAAAGAGGTGGTGTTATTAAATCAATATACGAAGCAAGTCTAAACTTTAAGATCATTAAAGACAACTCAAGAAAGAATGCAGCTTTAGATGATCTGCTTAGAATATGCAGAAAATTTGAAAAAGCAGGTGAGAAGGTGAGGATTTCTGAAAGACAGCTGCCAAACATGACTATCTTTGACAGAAAAATTGTATTCGTAAATATTCAGGATAAGAATATTCCGCGGCACAATAACTCGGATATAATAATTCGTAATGAGGATTTTGCATTGAAAATGTTAGACTTGTTTGATTTTTACTGGAATGATTCTCTTGAGTTAAAAGATTTTAATACGGATAAAGTAAAAGCTAAAAAAAAAGGATAAGTAATTAAAATTTTAATATAATAAAGTTATACTTCCAACAAACATTTTTCCTAAGGAGAAAAAAATGACAACCTTTAATTTAAAAGCTACATCAGCGGTATTGGTCCTGATAACAGGTTTATCACTAATACTTTTAAACAGGCAGTTATCTGCCGGAACTTCACCCGATTTTATTTTCGGCAAAGTTCTTTATTCAGATGACCACTCTCCGGTTACTGAAGGAAATGTAAAAATTATGACTTTAGACCCGTCGTCAAGGACTTACAATGTTCTTGAAGTTATAAGTATAAATTCAGACGGATCTTTTAAAATCAGCAGAAAAATTATTTTGAGTACGGACGACATAAGAATAATGGCTTATCCTAATGATGTAGATAATAATGAACTTCCGTTTATCCCGGCTGAAATAGGTTTTGATAATCAGGAACTTACTGAAAAAGCTGATTATGAAATTATTATTGAAGTTGACAGGACATCAGGCATAAAAAATGAAGACCAGGGAAGCGTAGATAAAAAGAAATTTTATCTTGGACAGAATTTCCCAAATCCGTTCAATCCCGTTACATCAATAAGATTTGAATTACCTGAAAGCAATAACGTTTCTCTTAAAATATATAATATGAAAGGTGAAACAGTTGCTGTGCTTGCCGAAAATGAATTACTGAGACAGGGTTTTAATGAATTGGAATTCAACGCAGGTAATCTTCCGAGCGGAACTTATGTATATACTTTGAGAACAGATAATTTTACTGAAAACAAAAAAATGATGCTCTTAAAATAACGTCCTTGAAAGCAAGTAAGATTTAATGAGGGTTGGGTCTTTGCTTGTGAAATCCCCTCTCAGGGAAAGGAGGGGATTCAAGGATGTTTTAAATTTTAATTTTCTTCCAAACACAAAAAAGCATTTCGAAAAATTCCGAAATGCTTTTTTTTTACCTTATAAATCAAATCCTTAAGAAATATTTTTGTGTTAAATCAACTATTATAGATTTCTGATGCTGCATACAAAACATTTCACTCTTATTGAAGCTTCTTCAATCCTTCCTGAAGTGAAAATTATCCTGAAAGAAATTATCCGGCTGAAAAAAAATCTCGATAAGACCGGTTATAATATTTATGCACATAACTATTTCAGCAAGATCGGAACAAACGGATCAGGTAAATACCCGGACGATCTTTTAATACTTATTGAAAAAGTTAAGAAAATTACAGAAATGGGAATCCTAATAAAAAATATTGATACAGGTCTGATAGATTTTCCTCATATCAGAAGTAACGGTGAAGAAGTTTATCTATGTTACTATTTAGGAGAAGACGGCTTAAACTTCTGGCATTCGGTCAGTGACGGTTTTAGCGGTAGAAAAGATATAAATGAGCTTTAAAAATTTTATTCTTAGCAAATTAAAATTAAGAAAATGGGAATTTTAAATGATGTACTGGTTCCTGTAATTCAGGCAATGCCTAAAAGATTTGTTAAAATATTCGCTGATAAATACATCGCAGGTGACAGCGTTTCAGATGCAGTAAACAGCGTAAAAATACTTAACAGTAAAGGTCTTATGGCTACTGTGGATGTGCTTGGAGAATCAATTACTGAAAAGAGTGAAGCCGTACAGTCGAAAGATGAAAACATAAATACTCTGGAAGCGATAAGTAAAGATAATCTTGACTGTAATCTGTCCATAAAACTTACAATGCTCGGTCTAAATATCGATCAGGAGTTCTGTCTGGAACAAATAACCGGAATTCTTGAAAAAGCAAAAAGCGTAAACAGATTTGTGAGAATTGATATGGAAGATTCCTCCGTGACTGAGTCAACGATTAGAATATTTGAAACTGTAAAAAAGAAATTTGATAATGTAGGAATTGTAATTCAGGCATATCTCAGAAGAAGTGAGGACGACATTAAAAGACTAACTGAAATTAATGCCAACTTCAGAATCTGTAAAGGAATTTATATCGAACCTGAAAAAATTGCATATAAAGACGCAGATGAGATAAGAAATAATTTTATGAAAATTTTAAGAATAGCGCTTGAAAAAAAATCATACTGCGGTATTGCAACGCACGATGAAATTCTAATTAAAGAATCTGTTAAGCTTGTTAAAGAATTAAACCTGAGAAAAGACGAATACGAATTTCAAATGCTGCTGGGAGTTAAAGAAAATCTTCGGGAAGAAGCTGTTGCCAAAGGACACAGAATGAGAATCTATGTGCCTTTCGGCAAAAGATGGTACGAATATTCAATCAGAAGATTTAAAGAAAATCCAAATATGGCAGGTCAGGTTTTGAAAAGTATTTTTTCATAATAATTACTGATCTTACATTGTTGGTCTCTTCAATGTGAATTAACTTCAAACCATATCCCTGTAATCTCCGGAAAAATTTCGTGCATCAGTTCCTTCATTGCAATTGCATATTCACGGATCTCCCACTGAGCTGTAGCTTCATCCCTGAGTTCAATAAAATTCATTATCGCCTGAAAAGACGCTGTCCAGTAAACTTCAGTATATTGATTCAGAGGAAGTATCATTCTCGCCTGCTCTTTTGCAACACCGGCTTCAAGAAGTTTTTCATAAGATCCGAGAATATCCGACATTGCTGTTTCAAATATATCAGATGCAATTTTCTGATCATCAATGCTTCCTTCCGACGCCTGCTTGTTATCTTGGGATTGTCTTCTCCAGTTTGACGGTACATAGAAATCGCTTACGGGTACATATCTTCCGCTGATCTCATTCCACGCATGATCTTTTGCGGAAGAGCTTGAAGATGTTTCAATTCCGACCACGTGCTTATACCATTGTCTCATTACAAACTCGGGAGCTTTAACATGAAACTGCACCATCAGATGTCTGAACGGCGACCAGTGCTTGTTCTTTGCAAGAAATTTAACAAGCTTTCGGTCATTGTCATCAAATTTCTCTTTCCTTTTTCCGAATGAAACCCTGGCGGAATTAACAACCGTGAGGTCCGTGCCGAGTTTATCCAGAACTTCAATAAATCCTTTATCGAGTACTTCTTTTTTCAATTCAATTTTTTTATGTGAACAAATATAATAATAATAAACGGAATAATGGATTTTAAAATAATCACATCCATACAAAACATTAAGCGTTTAAAATAGAGTAAAGCTTACCTTGACGTACTTTTTTTGAGAGATCAAAAAAAGTAACAAAAAAAATCATATGAGAATTTAATGCCGGTAAATAAAGGATTTATTACTTTGTAATTTTAATTTGATTCTGTAATTAATAACTTGCCTCAATGAATTTTTTCGGTACAAATTTTTATATTGGCGCGGATTCCGGCGGCACAAAGTTTGAAATGATCATTGTCAGTGAATCCGGCAGGATAATTAAAAAATTTAAATTCAAAGGAATTCATTATTCAGTTTCCGGTCCTGTCAGTTACTGTGATCATATTACAGATTATATATTTACAGCTTTAAAAAAAACCGGATTTGATATTAACAACTGTAAAGGATTGTGTATCGGACTTGCCGGCGCGAGAGAGGACAGTGACCGAAAAAAACTTCAAAACCTTTTCAGGAAAAAGACAGGGATTAAAAATACTCTGATTACTACAGATGCTTTGACCGCGCTTTACGGGGCGTTTGAAGGAAGAAACGGAATAATTCTTATCAGCGGAACGGGTTCGGTGCTATACGGATATTATGATAACAAAATTCACAGAGTAGGCGGATGGGGAAGAATCATTGGTGATGAAGGCAGCGGTTACTGGATCGGAAGGAAAGCTCTGAATATTGCCGTAAAAGAATATGACTCATTTAAAATTACAAAAAAGGAAAGCGAATTAGCTGAATTACTGAGATTGAAATTCGGTATTACCAGATTAAATCTTAATGACAGGATTTTTAAGAATAATTTCGAGATTCAGAAAGTTACTCCTCTTGTATTGGAACTTGCAGCAAAGAAGTCCGGAGTTTGTATGAATATAATAAGTGAAGCGGTTTCTGATTTAATGTATCATATAAATTCATATTTGAAAATTGCAGAACCGAAAAACGTCATTCAAATATCATTGATCGGAAGTCTAGTGGAAAATGAAAATATACTGTCCCGAAATTTAAAAAAAGAAATTATGAAACTTAAGAAGGTTAAGTTAGTTGAAAAAAAACATTCGCCTGCTTACGGAGCTTTTCTGCTTATATCCGGCGGTAAAAAATTTTTAAAAAATATTAAGATTGAAAAAAACTGATCTGATCCTCATACTTGATTTCGGTTCGCAGTATACTCAGCTGATAGCGAGGAGGACCAGAGAATTTAAAGTCTATTCCGAGATTCATCCGTTCAAATTAAATTTAAATAAATTTCTTAAGGAAAAAGAAAAGGCGCACAGTCTCAAAGGCGTGATTTTTTCCGGAGGTCCGGCAAGCGTTACTGAAAAAGGATCTCCGAAGTTTTCTAAAACTGATTTGGATCTTTTAATGAAGAAAAAAATTCCTGTTTTGGGAATTTGTTACGGTATGCAGCTACTTTGCAGTTTATTCAAAGGCAGTCTGCATTCATCTCTGCAAAGACAATACGGAAATACAAAGATATATACATTCGGTGATTCGGAATTATATAAAGGCGTTAACAGTCAGCTGAATGTCTGGATGAGTCACGGGGATTCAATTGACAAAATGCCTCAGAAATTCAGCGCAACATCAAAAAGCATTAACGGCGTCATCTGCAGTTTTGAAAATTCTAAAGCGGGAATTTACGGATTGCAGTTTCATCCGGAAGTCAATCATACTGAATCCGGAAAAAAAATACTTAATAATTTTTTATTCGGTGTCTGCGGCGTGAAGAATTTATTCGAGCCGGAATCTTTTATAGAATCGAAAACAGAAGAGATAATAAAAAAAGCCGGAAAGAGCCATGTGATTTGCGCTCTCAGCGGAGGAGTAGATTCTTCCGTAGCTGCTCTGCTTGTAAGTAAAGCTGTCGGGGAAAATCTGACATGCATTCATATTGATAACGGTCTGATGAGAAAAAATGAAAGCAGAAAAGTAATAGAACTTTTTGAAAGATATTTTAAACTCAATCTGATTTTTGTAAATGCGTCAGAACTTTTTCTGAAAAGACTCAGAGGCGTATTTGACCCGGAGAAAAAAAGAAAAATAATCGGAAATACATTTATAGAAGTATTCGAAAAGGAAGCAAAGAAAATCAAAGGTGTTAAATTTCTGGTGCAGGGTACGCTCTATCCTGATGTAATTGAATCCGTAACTTCCAAAGGACCTTCTTCAAAAATAAAAACTCATCATAATGTTGGCGGCCTTCCTGATAAAATGAAACTGAAACTCATTGAGCCGTTCAGAGAATTATTCAAGGATGAAGTCAGAGAGATAGGAAAGAAACTTGGACTGAGAGAAAATTTTATAAACAGGCATCCTTTCCCCGGACCGGGACTTGCAATAAGGATACTAAGTGATGTTACAAGAGAGAAACTTGATATATTAAAAGAAGCGGATGAAATTTTTATCAGCGAATTAAAAAGTCACTGTTTATATGATAAGATATGGCAGGCGTTTTCAGTGCTGCTGCCGGTTCAGACAGTCGGCGTTATGGGAGATGAAAGAAGTTATGAAAATGTGATCGGGCTGAGAGCAGTTACTTCTTCGGACGGAATGACTGCGGACTTTTATGCTTTTGATAAGGAATTTTTATCAGCAGTTTCAAATAAAATTATTAATTCAGTTAAAGGCGTAAACAGAGTAGTTTATGATATCAGCTCAAAACCGCCTGCAACTATAGAATGGGAATAAAATATAATGAGTATTAATAAAACAATTCTTCTGATTTTTTTACTGGTATTCTCTTCCAAAGTCTGCGCTCAGATCAGAATAGGAGTTGCATTGCCTTTGATGAACAATACTGAAAACAAAGAAGAAAAAAAACTCGGCACTGAGATGCTTCAGGGAATAAGTGATGCTGTAAAGGAACACAACAGAAATAATCCCGGTGCAAAAGTAGAATTGTTAACGGAAGATACTCAAAGGGATCCTGCAATTGCGCTTGAGATAATTAATAAATTCGGCAGCGATAAAAAAGTAATTGCAATATTTGGTCCTGTATTCAGTTCTGAGCTTTCTCCAAATGCAGGTGCAGCGGATTTTCATAAAATACCGGTTGTTACACCTACTTCCACACAGAATTTTCTTGCTCAAAAGAATCCATTTTTGTTTCAGCTTAATCCTACTTATGATATAAGAGGAAGGACTATGGCGAAATTTGCAAATGATGAACTTAAAATGAAAAGGTTTGCTGTATTTTCCGAAGACTCATACGGAAAGAATTTTGCCGAGAGTTTTTCAGACGAGGTGCTTAAAAACGGAGGATCTATAACGGCAACTGTTTATTATTCAAAAGATGATAATGACCTCACGCAGGAGCTTGAAGAGCTTGAAGACAAAATATTTTCAACGGATAAATTTATAGATTTTGGAAATATTACAAAAGAGAATTTTGATATTATTAAAAGTTATGATATAAAATTTTCATACCCGGATTCTCTGAAGAATGAAATGCTGGTAGTAAGTATTTATAAATTATTCGGAAGAGATGCAGACAGAATAATGGATTCGCTTAAACTTAAACCTACAGCTTCATTTGATAAAAGCAGGACAGTGATACCCGGATATACGGAAGCGATTTATATTCCGATCTCAACATATATGGAAATTCCTAAAATGATCTCTCAGTATTTTTCAGAGCACATTAATCTTCCGGTGCTCGGTACAAGCGACTGGAATAATAAAGAGATACTTGAAGAGAATAAAATTTATATAAAAAATTTATATTTTGATTCTGACTTTAATCTTCGTGAAGATGCCGAAACGCCCGATAAGCTTTCAGAGAGCGGAATCAAAAATTATTTTTTCGGATATGACGGAATGAAACTGATACTTGATAAAATTTCAGAAGGAAATAAGGACAGAATTTCTCTGAATAATGCGCTTGAGTTAACTGAAAATTACATTACATTTCACAACAAAATTACATTGATAGACAGGACGAACACAGAACTGGAGATAATGAGATTTAATATGGGAGAGCTAATGAGATTGGGTAATTTTAAATATAACAAACTAAATTATTAGTTTTGATTTTGGAAGTTAATTTAATTATTTTAATTTCAAAATTAAAAAAAAAATACAGAAAGATCGGAGGATACCAATATAAAATCACCTAAGTTTAATTTCTCATCAGTAATACCTTCATTAATATTACTCTTAATTTCCATAGTTTTTGGGTTTTTATTTAATCCCGGATCTGATCCCGGAAAAGCGGAAATCTTTAGTATTGCATTAGCTAAATTTAACGATCTGTGGTATTACCCGGTTCTGATATTCATAATTTTTATAATGTTATTAATGTGGGTTAAAAGTACATTAGACAAAAGATTTAATGAAAACAATCTGACAAGAAATGAAATCAGTAAAATCATTGATAAATGGAGCGGAATAGTAGATGGAATAGGAACAGCTCTTCCTCTGATCGGAGCTGCTATAATTTTATTCACTGTCGGTCTGGGAAATGAAGTGTTATTCTTACACTTTGCAATTCCTTTTGAAATAAAATCACTTTTTATTTTAGCCATTGCAAAATTAATTGAATCGGCATTTGACGATATGGAGATTCAGTATTTGAAATATGCTAAGGATAATATAAATGAAGGATCTTTAAATTCTTCAAAAATTGAATTTGTGAATTTACCATCCGGTGCTGATATAAAGGAAATCAATGACCTTTTGAAAAACTGGAATGAGACTGTCGATAAAATGAAAGATCCTGAATTCAGCAAGAATCTTGAAACAATCAAAAAAATTGTAAACAAATAATTTCTCCAAAATTAAATTAATTTAAAATTATGGAAAGAAGAAATAAACGCGATGCAAAATTCCTGATTTTCCAATCACTTTATATAATAGCAATAGCAATTCTTTTTTATAAAGGGACGGACTTAACAATAAATAAAGTTATGGAAATTAATTCTGACGAAAAAATAGTTCCTAATACTGCTATAATTGTAAATCCGGAAATTGAAGAGGTTCTGCCTAAACCAGAAGAAGGTAAAGAGTATGTTGAGATAAATTTAAAAGATCAGGAAATAGTCAATAAAAATGAGTATGAAAAATTGCTAAAAGAGAATTCTCAACTGGCAGCCGATAATGAAAAACTTAAAAATCTGAAAACGCCTGACAGACAACAAAGAATACCGATTACTAAAGAAGATGACAAGGAAAGAGTAGTAATTCCCGGAGAAAGAAATAAGTAAAATTTTTTTTAGATTTATTAATTAATGTTTAACTTTAGAATTTCGAAAATATTTTTTTTAATATTGTTTTTCCTTAACTGCGTGAATTTATTTTCTCAGGAAAAGGAAGAGCCGATATTATATCCGGCAACTTCTTTATCTCAATTGATAAAGTTTTCATCAGCAAAAGTTGTTAACAACTTACCTTATGATGGAAAAGCATTTGGTTTTAAAAATGACAAGGGTACTTTTATAACAGATTATGAAGCATTAGATACATTTGAAATAAAAATTTTAGACTATGACAGCATTCAGTTTTACTCAGAATATATAAGAGACGGTATACCAAAAGTATTAGACGGATTTTTTCTGAAGGTTGATGAAAATAAGTCATTCACATATACGCCTCTTCCGGTTCAGGATCTCGTGGGACTTGATATTGTTACAGAGAATGTAAAAAAATACAAAGGCAGAAAACTATATGAAATTACAATTGAAGATGATGTTAATGCAGGAGAAATAGAAGTTATGCCGTTACCCGAATCTGTTTCTTTTATAGATATTCAAAGAATCGATACGGCTAAATATACTGCTACGAATAAGGCAATTTTTCAAATTAAATTAAAAGACACGAAATCTTTTGCAAATGAAGTGAGCAAAAGTATACTGGACAGAATATTAAAAGGCGAAGAAGTTATAATGCCAATCGGCATAAAACTTTTTGACAAAAAAATTCCCTCTCATACAGAAGAATACAAAATTTTCCTGAAGAAAAAAAAGAAAAAAAAGACTAAATAAAAATATATATTGAAAAGTCATTTTATGAAGTATGCGTTGTTATGCCTGATGCTTTTTGTAGTGCTGACATCTCTGAATTATACCTTTTTAAAAAATCCGGTTTCTTTAAATTTATCAGATACGATTAACATTAATAATATTCGGGAAATTTCACTTGACACTGTAAAGTTTTTATTGTTTGATGATGATGCAAGTATTGAAAATGTAAGAAGAGATACAATATACATAAATGCCGGAGATAGTGTTTATAAAATTCCTTACAGAATATCAGCAAAAATAGTATTGGACAATGCTGCACGAAACAGATATTTTAAGCTGACAGGATTGTCGCTATTAGATAATGCAGAACTGGAAAGTTATTTAAAAGATCTGTTCAGTAATCCCAGAAATAAATTAAAAGAAGAGATCCCTGCGAAATACTGGAAAAGACATGAGATATATTTAAGATATTTTGAACCTTACGATAAAAACTCCCCATATCTTCCGGGTAATTCTTTAAATACTGATTATGATGAAGATGAAGTGGATGATCAAATTACAGTATTGGAAAACTATGAAAATTTTCCTTTGCCGGAAACTATTGATATGGAGGTGGATCTGAGAAAAATTCCAAGAATTTTAAAAATACTTGATCTTGAGTTTGACTTTGATAAACTGGATAAGAGATTTCAAAGACTTATACTGAACAGCGGCAAAAATGAAATTAATCAAAACAGGAAAAGTAATTTAAGATAAAATAAATAAGTAATAAATTATAAATTTAAATAAGACAATTAAAAGGTTAAATAATTTGATCCATGGAACTTATAATAACTTAATATGAAAATACCGGTACTAATTTTTTTAATTTTAATAACGATTTTTATTACAGATAAAGCTTCTGCACAGTCAGATTTCTTAATACAGGCCGGATGTAATTTATGCGAATCAGAAAAAGGTAAACTTTTAAGAGATTACATTGCTGAAAATAATCTTCAGATATTGCGTGATAATTGTTATACGACAGATGATATAAGAGTTATTTACAGAGAAGGAGTTGTTGATTTCGGAAGAAAACAGGAAAATCTAACTTCGACGCTAAACATTATTATGACTGGCTGGATACTTTGCAAAGAGGATTTATCGGGTACATCAGATGAATTTCAAAAACCGGAAGAATCAAGTATTTTTGAACCCTTGATCTATATACCAAAACGTATTGCAGCAAACTGGAGTTTCAGGACGTCTTTTGTAAATCAATACAGAAACCTGAGTTCTCTGGATTATTATGTTAATCCCTATTTCCAGGTATTCGGAGGAGATCCTTTGGGTATTCCTTTTGCTTACGGCTCCGGTGTCGGACTAACAGCTGCATTTGGAACTTCTTATTCAGGACCCATGGAAACAGATTTTGTAAAAGGGGGACTGCATCTGGCTTTATTTGAAGTATCAGTAACGTCAAGAATAAAAGAATTCGTTTTAAAATATTCTGCAAATACCAATAAAACTGAAGATACAAGAAATACCTGGCTTGGAAACTGGAATAACCTGTATGCGCCTCATTTGGGAATGGAATTTGCGATGGAGCTTCCAATATTCAGGCTTTCTTATTTTACAACTATTGATACTCTTCAGGATATAACAGATAATCCTGTTATTGTAAGGAATGAAGTCACCGGCAAACCGATGAAAAACAATGTGGTGAGAGGGGAGTATTTTGGATTTGAGCTCAGAACACCAAATTTAATTTTTTATAATTCAACAAGAGCTAAATTTTATTTTGCAAAACAATTCGGTGAATATCATCTCGGATTCTCAGGTAGGGAAATGAAGATTGATGAATTCGTTTTTGATTTTAGAATAAACGCAACATTCCCGGGCAAGAGAGATTTTCAATTATTAACAGAATTGTATTTTGACAGTCCATGGATTGGATTTGCAAATAAAGCATTCGGATTCGGTCCGTCCGTCAGATTTGGACAAACTCCGTCCAATAATTTCGGAATCATCAGCGCATTCATAAACGCCAGATTCAAGATAGGAGATTTCTTTGATAAGAATATTTATTAATTTCAAAAGATTATTTACGTAATCTCAACTGTATAGTTTTTAAGACATACGCTTCTAAAATTCTAATTAGACACTAAAATAATAATTTTAGTGTCTATTTTTTTAGAATTAGACTTGACTTCTAAAATCGAATAGCATATTTTTGTTCGTATTCAATTAACCCTATTTAATAACAAAGCCAAATAAAAATCAGGAGGTTTTAAAAATGGCAAAAATGAGAAACTTGTTTTTCGTTTTACTTACAGTTGCAATGATGGCAGGATCAACATTCCTAGTCGGTTGCGGTGGCGGTGTAGATGAAGAACAAATTCAACAATTGAACGACCTGAAAGCTGAGGTAGACGCTTTACAATCTCAGGTCAATGCAAAGCTTGATGAAAAATCAGACTTGCAGAAACAAATTGCTGATACAGAAGCAAAAGCAAAAGAGTGGCAAGGAATTTCTGACGCAGTAAAAAGAAACTGCCCGTAAGACCTTGAAAATTTTAAAAAACAATTTTTTTAATTAAACAAAATTTTAAACAAAAAGGAGATATTTAAAAATGAAATTTCATAAATTATTAGTATTTATGATGGTTTTCTCCTTAGCAGTTATTTCCAGTCCAACTTTTGCTCAGGATGATGATGATGATGATGATGGTGAAATGATGGAAGAAGAAATGGATGAAGAAATGTGGCAAGCACAAATGGACGAGTACACTGCTAGGAAATCAGATCTAACCAGTCAGCTAGACGCTTTAAACACAGAGATCGACGGTCTCAAAAAGAGATTAGGCGATGTTAAATTCGTAGAGGATAATGCAAATAATATTCTCTGGGCATTAGTCGGATCAAAAACCGGTTATGACGAATACAAAACCAAATTTGCAGATGCAGAAAAAAGAGTTAATGCATGTAAAGGACCGGATGATGCAGCAGATATAGAAGCTAATCTTTGGCCTTACTTAACAGATGCAGGTGTTAGCGGAAGATACAAATGCTTACCTGAATTCTGGGACAGATACAATGCAATGAAAAAGAAAATTGCAGACTGCAAAGGCAAAATGGAAACAGGTACATACACAGTTGTTAAAGGTGATTGCTTATACAAAATCGCAGGTATGAAAAATATCTACGGTAACTCAAGATTGTGGCCTGCTATCTGGGACGCAAACAAGAGTGGTGTTGTAAGCGCTCCGCCAAGAGTTGCAAAAACAATTCCAAACCCGAATCTTATCTATCCGGGACAAGTGCTGAAAATTCCAACACTTACAGATGCACAAAAAACCGATGCACTGAAAAGAACAAATTCATATAAAACCAAGAGAAAAATGAAAACTAAATCAGTTGACTCTGGTGATATGAAAAAAGAAGATGAAAAGAAATAATTTCATTTAATTCTGTTTCGTTGGATTAAATATTTTTAGAAATATAACCCTCATACTTTTAAAAGTATGAGGGTTTTTAATTTTATAACTTTTGAATATTATCGATAAAAACATTTCTCTTACCGGTATTGATCTTCTGAATTTTTCAGGAGTTAACGAAGAGAATCTTAACATTATTAAAGATAGATTTGATTCTACAATTGTTGTAAGAGGAGATTCATTGTTTCTTAAAGGAGAAGAAAATGAAATCAGTTTAATTGAAAAGATCTTTAATGAGTTAATTTTTCTGCAGAAGAGACAAGGTAAAATTTCTCTTAAAGATGTGAATCTTGTGCTTGAACTTATAAATTCCAATGAGTACAGACAGGACAAAGTCAAAGAAAAACTGGGGTTTACTCCAAGTGAACTTAACAATGTAATTCTCTCAAGGAAAAGCGATTTTATAAAACCGAGATCATCGAATCAGCTTGAATATTTTAATAAAGTTCAGGATAATGATATCGTTTTTGCAATTGGTCCTGCAGGAACAGGTAAAACATATCTTGCTGTTGCATTTGCAGTTTCTGCGCTGAAGAACAAGGAAATTACCAAGATTGTTTTGACAAGACCTGCAGTAGAGGCCGGCGAAAGTCTGGGCTTTCTTCCGGGAGATCTTTCAGAAAAAGTAGATCCGTATTTAAGACCGCTTTATGATGCTCTGGAAGACATGCTTCCTTTTGAAAAGCTTGAAGGATATATTGAAAAGAATGTCATAGAAGTAATTCCTCTTGCGTTTATGAGAGGAAGGACGTTAAACAATTCTTTTGTAATACTGGATGAAGCGCAGAATTCCACTACAATGCAAATGAAAATGTTTCTGACAAGGCTCGGTCCAAATTCAAAAGCAATTATTACAGGTGACGTAACTCAGATAGATCTTCCGAAAAAGGAGCAATCGGGATTAATTCAGGTCGAAGAAATTCTTAAAAATATCGATGATATTTCTTTTGTATATTTCGAAAAATCCGATGTGGTCAGACATAAGCTTGTAAAAGATATAATCAATGCTTATGAAAAATTGCAGTGATCATGAAATTCTTTTTAGTCTTACGGAAAAAGCGCCGTCTATTTTATTGATATGCGGAAACAATTCAATGCATCCGTTTTGATTAACAACAGTTTTATCAACAAACTCTGAAGCATCTTCTATTTTAAAAGAAGGATTTTTCTTTAAAAACAAATCAACTACATCTGCATTTTCTTCAGTTTCAGTAGTACAAGTGCTGTAAATAATTACTCCGTGATCTTTCAGATACCTGACTGCGTTTTCAAGTATTTCAAGCTGCAGTGTCTGAAGTTTCATTATATCTTCCGATTCACGTTTCCATTTAATATCCGGTTTTTTCGAAAGCACTCCAAGCCCTGAGCAGGGAGCATCCACCAATATTTTATCAGCTTTACCGATCAGAGATTCTTTTAATTCTGCAGATTCAGGATTACAAATATCATCATGAATAAATGTTACATTTTTCACTCCCAGTCTTTTCATATTTGATTTCATTACTTCCGTTCTGGATAAATATTTTTCGACGGCTATAATTTTCCCCTCATTTCCCATCAGCTCCGAAATGTGCGAAGCTTTGCCGCCGGGTGCAGCGCAAAGATCAATTATAATCTCATCCTTTTTCGGATTCATAAGTTCAGATACAAGTCCTGCGCTTTCATCCTGAACGGAAAAATAACCCAGCTTAAACATATCTTCGGTAAATAGTTTTGACATGGATTTGGCAGAAAAAAAATTATTAAGATATTTCCCTTTTTTATAAAAAAGATTTTTTTCTTTCAGAAAATTTTCAAAATCATCCGTCGAGATCTTCAAATTATTTACTCTTAATGTCATAACCGGTCGTCTGTTATTCTCTTCACAGAGTTTTACGGCTTCATCAAATCCAAATCTGTTTATCCATCTTCTGACCATCCAGTTCGGATGAGACTGCACGATGCCGAGATAATTTACTTCATCTATTTCTCTTGTCGGCCATACCAGATTATCGAGAGTTCTTATTATGGTTCTGAGCAGTCCGTTTACAACTCCTGCATGTTTCTCGCCATGAATTCTTTTTACAAATTCAACTGCTTCATTTACTGCTGCAGAGTATGGAATTTTATTGAGGAAAAGTATCTGATATAGAGCTACTCTCAATGCATTTCTTACTTCAGGCAGACATTTCTCATAATTCCCCCTGTAAAATCCATTGAGGAACCAGTCAAGTCTTCTCATCCATCTAATGACTCCGTGAGAGATTTCGTTTAGCAGAGCTTTATCAAAGTCATTGAGCAGGTCATTCTTTAGCTCTGCGTCAATGAGCTTTTCAAGATAGGAATCCGTTCTTTCGCATCTGCACAGAATTTTCACTGTACAGGATCTTGCATCTTCGAACAGATTTTTAGAGTAAATTTTTTCTTCGGAAGAAGAACCGTTTTTACGGTTCATGCCGGAAAGTGAATCAAGTTTCTGATTGTCCATTTATTATTTCTAAGGTGCTTTGGTTTCTAATAATTTAAAATAATTATTACAAATCAGTATTAAAATGTATAATTTAAAGTAATTCGGAAATGAGTTACTTTCTGTAAAAATTCAATTATTAAAATTCTTAAGCTTGTTCAGATTTATTTTTAAATTCAAATGAATATAACTTTTCAAAACCTGATAAATTTAAAGTTTAAAATTTTTCAATAACATCATGATCAAAAAAATCCTCAACTATCTCGATCTCGCACTCATCTAAAGAATTTATAAAATATTTTCCGTATGGTTTTGTGATAATCCTGCTGTCTAATATTGCAATTATTCCCTGATCATCCCTGTGTCTTATTAGCCTGCCGATTCCCTGTCTGAATTTTAAGATTGCTTCCGGTAGAGAATATTCATAAAAACTGTTACCTCCGTTTTTTTCTATATATTCCATTTTCGCCTGAACAACGGGATGATCTGGAACCTGAAACGGAAGTCTGGTAATAATTAAATTACTCAGCGCCTCACCCGGAACATCAACACCCATCCAGAAACTATCAAGTCCAAACAATACGGAATTTATATCTGATTTAAATTTTTCGAGAAGTAAATTACGGGAAACTCCCGGAATCTGAATGAGAAGGTTAATATCATGCGTTCTGAATTCATCTTCAAGTTCATTTCCGATTTTTCTTAACAGAGTTCCGTTTGTAAAAAGTATCAGCGCTTTACCTTTCGTCATTAATGTAAAATGGCTTATCCATTTTTTCAGAATATCAGAATATAATCCGGTATTCTCCTTTCCCGGTTCGGGAATATTTTTGGGTATAAGAATTTTCACCTGTCTGTAAAAATCAAAAGGGGATTCGAGCTTAACCTCTTTCAACTTTTCAGCACCAAGTCGTTTTCTGAAATATTCAAAATTACTGTTTATAGTCAGCGTTGCGCTGGTAAGTATCGTAATATTATTTTCCCGGAATATATTTTCCCTGAAAAATTCAGATACATCCACCGGAGAAGAGCATATAGAAACATTTGCGTCAGGTTTCACCGAAGACAATTCCGTCCAGTATACAAAGTCTTCACCAGTTTCATTTCGTTTCTGATTAATAAAGTCATCGATCACATAATTGAATTCGGAAAATCTTGTAATATATTCATTAAGTTCATTTTCCTGCGCATCATCTTTACAAACCGGGCGAAGCGCACGCAGATCATCAAGCATACTGTCAAGTTCCGGCTTTAATATGTTTTCAGTAATATTCTTTTCATATACCCTTGCTGTTAATTTTTTCTGACGGTTATATTTATCATCAAACATCTGTTTACGAAGTGTGTAAAAAAACTGCTGATTCAGATCAATTAAATTTTGAATTTTCATCTGAATGTGAAGAGAAGGCAGCGTAAGAAGAAAACCTTTCTTTTTATTCTGATTGTATAACCGGATCAAATGATATTTAATCTTTTCTCTTGAGACAGATGGAGAAATATGATCTGTTGCCACCTGTTCTATTGTATGGGCTTCGTCAAAAATTAAAAAGTCATTGTTATAAAGATATCCTTCTCTTTCTTCTGAGATCCCGTCAAACAGTGTAAAAAAAAGATGATGGTTTACAATTATCACATCGGAATCCGCCAGCTCTTTCTTTGCTCTCTGATAAAAGCATTTTGTATTTTCACTTCCGCATGTTTTTAAAGTACAGATTCCCCTTTCTGAACACACCGAATTCCATACATTTTCATTAACTGCAAAGTTCAGGTCAGACCGGGTTCCGTCTTTAGTTTCCCTTGACCATCTGTAAAGCATTTCCAGATTCAGCTGTTCTTCCGTTTCAAACAGTGTGTTGGAAGATTCCATTGCTTTTGCAAGTCTTTTGGGGCAAAGATAATTATTTCTTCCTTTCAGGATCCCGGCTTTAAATTTTACCGGCAGAACTTTCTGAAGAAACGGGATATCCTTATTAAGAAGCTGTTCCTGAAGATTTATTGTATATGTGGAGACAATTACTTTTTTATTATTTTTTTTTGCAAAATATATGGAAGGGACAAGATAGGCGAAGCTTTTGCCTATTCCGGTAGGTGCTTCAATGAAAATATGATTTTTATTCTGAAGCGTTTCAAATATAAACTCAGACATTGACTCCTGAGAATGCCGGTATTCATAATTATCAAAATGACCTGACAGAATTCCGGTCTCAGAAAAAAATTCATTTATGGCTTTTAAAATTAAATCAGTTTCCGTCAATTGATATGAATTGTTTATTAAACAAATCTTTAAAATCTTGATAAGTTATTTATAGAATTACTCATTTTAAATGCGAAAACTCACTCACTCTGAAATTGAAGCTGACAGAAAAAAACCTGATGAGATAAACAACTATTCAAGGAATCCTATATTTGTATTATGTGACAATATCCGAAGCATTTTTAATGTCGGCGCAATTTTCAGAACCTCGGATGCAGCCTTTATTGAAAAGCTATTTCTTACCGGATATACTCCATACCCTCCGAGAAATGAAATTGAGAAAGTAGCTCTTGGAGCGACCGGGACAGTTCCGTGGGAATATTATAAAGATCCTATGGAAATCATTATGAAGCTTAAGAAGAATAATATAAAGATAGCAGTTCTTGAAATAACGGATCAAAAGAATCTGATATGGAATGTAAAAGCAGATCAGTTTCCCGTATGTTTGGTTCTTGGTAATGAAATAAACGGAGTTTCAAAGGAGATTATTGATCTTGCGGATCTATCATTTGAGATACCGATGCTGGGAATGAAACAGTCGCTGAATGTTTCCGTCGCATACGGTATTGCAGTTTATGCAATGGTCAGGGAATTAAAATACAATGATATTGCATTATAAATGTCATTGACATTTCAAGCTAGAAATAAGAATTTTAAAAAAAATTATTATGAAAAAAATCACAGCCGCTATTTTAATAATCTTTATATTCAGCAGCATTTCTTCAGCTCAGTATAAAGGATATGATGACAAAAATCCTAAATACAAAACCAATTCTAATAATCTGCTGTTCGGATTTATAAATCCAAATAATTTTTCAATGAATCATTCTTTCAATGTTTCGATGATAACCACCGGAACCGGAAACGTATCAGTAACTTCTTATATAAATTCAATGAATTACAGGATATCCGATAAACTAAATATCAGCGCAGATGTTAAATTCCAGTATTCGCCGTATGCATCTTCCATTTACGGAAAAGGCGCATCCAATTCACTTCAGAATGATCTCTCCGGGATCTCATTATCCAGAGCATCGCTAAATTACAGGATATCGGAAAATTCATTTATCAATGTTGAGTTCAGACAATATGATCAGAGTGATTACTTTAATAATTTCAACAATCAGTATTATAATCCTTTTATCAATAACCGGGGATATTACGGATATTGAAGAAAGATTTCAGACAGAAAATTTTTTATAAAATTTTTTAAATCCGAAAGTAATTTTACTTTCGGTTTTTTTTTGAAGAGTGAGCAAAAACATATTTAATTACATACTTAACGGGATAATTATTTTATTTCTTGTCTTTGTAATTTATCTTGGATTTTCTTTTTTAAACAATTCCCTGAAATCTGATAAAAAAACTGATGTCATATCTGATACCGCAAAGACTCTGACAAATCAGCCAAATCTTTCAATACAGCTTGAGGTTCAGAACGGAACAGGCGAAAAAGGAATAGCAGCTGTATTTACTGAATATCTGAGAAAAAACGGAGTGGACGTTGTGGAGTCGGGGAATTTCAATACCGAAGATGAGGAAAGAACTCTTCTAATTGACAGGATCGGAGATAATGCAAAAGCAAAAAGAGTAGCGTCAATACTCGGTCTAAATAACAGAAATATAATACAGCAGATCAATAACAGCTTATATCTTGACATTACAGTTGTCATTGGAAAAGATTTTAAAGAACTCAAACCTTTTACAGATCAACGAAAATAAATTATGGATTCAAAAAAATTAGCAGCAAAGCTTGCAGACATGATACTTCAGAAAAAGGGTTTGAATATTTTAATTTTAGACCTGAGAAAATTAACCAATGTTACTGATTTTTTTGTAATTGGCACAGCAACATCCGATACGCAGGTAAAGGCGATTGCAGATTATATTAAAGAGGAAACAGGAAAGTTAGATGAAAGTCCCTGGCATAAAGAAGGTTATTCAAATCTTAAATGGGTATTGATGGATTTTGTAAATGTGGTAGTGCATATTTTTCTTGAAGACTCCAGGAAGTTTTACAATCTGGAAGGTCTTTGGGCTGATGCGGAAATAACGGAAGTCAGTGATGAAAAGTTATATGAAAAAAAGTAAACCCAAAATTATCCTCACGACAGGTGATCCGAACGGGATCGGTCCTGAAATAATCCTTAAAATATTCAGTGATAAAAAATTCTTATCCGGGTATGATCTTTATATTTCCGGACACAAAAAAATTTTTGATTTTTATTCGGAGCTTTACGGAATTAAAAACATTCCTTCGGATAAAATTATAGATTTCGAATTGCCGTTCTTGTTTAAAATTACTCCCGGAAAAATAAATATGAAGTCAGGAAAGATATCCGGTGATTCAGTGCTGGCTTCCGCAAAGTTATGCATAGAAGGAAAATTTGATGCAATGGTTACTCTACCTTTATCAAAGGAAGCGCTTAATCTCGGCGGTTACAATTTTCCGGGACATACAGAATTTCTGAGAAAAATTACCGGCTCAGATAATACAGTTATGATACTGTCATCTGAAACATTTTCAGTTGCGCTAATGACAGGGCATATACCGGTAAAAAATATATCTAAAGAGCTTTATAAAAAATTTAAGTCGGGAGATCTGTTCAGCAGCGTAATAACAATTAATAATTCTCTCGTAAGGGATTTCGGGATTAAATCTCCAACGATCGGGATTCTTTCGTTAAATCCGCATGCAGGAGACGGCGGTCTGCTGGGAAAAGAGGAAGATGAAATTTTAATGCCGTTGATAGAACAGATGAATGATACAGGATTTAAACTCCGCGGTCCATATGCATCTGACGCTTATTTTGCCGGCGGAATATATAAGAAGTTTAATATCACAGCTGCATTATATCATGATCAGGGTCTTATCCCGTTTAAGATGATGTCATTCGGTAAAGGAGTAAATTTTACAGCCGGGTTAAATATAATCAGGACCTCGCCTGATCACGGAACAGCTTTTGATATTGCAGGTTACGGAAAGGCAAATGAGGAGAGTACAAAGTATGCAATTAAGAAAGCTGCTCTCTTTGCAAAAGTAAAATCAGATCATCTGTTTACAAGAAACTGAAGAAGTTTTTTCCAGTCATTTTCAAGATCATATTCAAATCTGTCGGAAGGATTAAGTTCAAAAGCTTTTTCCACCATTTCAATTCCTGACTCAGTATTTTCTTTCATAAAATAAATTTTAGCTTTCTCATAATAAGGTTCGTGCCATTGCGGGTTTAATTTTATCGCTTTATCAAATGCTTTCATGGACAGGGTCAGATTTTTTGCATCAAACAATGCACATCCGTAATCATACCAGGCGTCATAATTTTTGTCATCAAGCTTAACAACCATCGAATAACTTTTTACAGCATCATCGATTTTGCCGAGAGCGTGCTCCGCATCTGCCTTCAGATACCAGATCTCTGAATAATCTTTACAAAGAATTATGGCAGAATTAAAATCTTCAATGGCTTTATCATAGCTGCCGAAATTAAAATAGCAGTTTCCTCTGCCGTAATAAGATTCGTAATTATAATGATCCGCTTTGATAGCTTCGGAAAAATAACTGATCGCCATTTCGAAATTACCAAGCTCTTCATAAGCATTTCCGAGATTGTGCAAAGTAAAAGGATCGTCCTTTTTTAGTTCAAGGGATTTCAGATAGCACTCAATTGCTTTATGCAATCTGCCTACAGAGGCATATGCGTTTCCGCAATTATACCAGGCGGAAGGGAAGTTGCTTCTGAGAGCGAGACACATTTCATAACTCTCGATTGCTTTCAGAAATTTTCCGGTTCTGTTTAATACAATGCCTCTGTTATACCACGCAGTATAATTCAGCGGGGAATACTTAAGATGTTCGTCATAAGCATTAATGGATTCAGTGAGCATATCAAGAAAGTCGAAACAATAACCGAGTTCATAATAAGCGTCTTTATGCTCGCTGTTGATTTTCAGCACGCTTTCAAAACACTCTGCGGCTTCAGTAAACTTTTCAAGCTTTTCATAGGTAAGTCCCATATTGAATAATGCATCAGGATTATACGGATCCATTTCAACAGCTTTGAGAAAACAGCTTAATGCCTGGTCATATTTTTCCAGATTATCTAATGTGATACCTTTATTAATGTAAATTTCTTTATCAGTGGGATCAAGCAGAATGGCTTTTTCAAAGTATTCGATGGCTTCAGAAAATTTTCCGAGACTGTCAAGTATTAAGGCTTTTTTATGCCAGGCGTCTGTAGAATAAGGATATATATCTAATAACACATTAACATAGCTGAGCGCTTTTTCAAATTCATAATTATCAAAATAAAAATTAATTATTTCTTCCAGATTTTCAGCATCGAAATTATATTTGGCTTCTTCCTCGAGTTTTAATATTTTTTCAAGCTCTTCGCTTTTTTTATTCTTATTTTTTTCACTATCCGTTTCTTCATCTCCAAAAAAATCCAAATCGTCATAATCTTTCACTTTTACCTCCAGGTTAAAATTATTACTGCAAAAATCTTTTTATGAAATTATATAAAAGTCTGTATTAAGTCAAGTAATTATTAGCTAAGGGAGAAATTTTTGGATAAATTTTTTATGTCATCTGATTCACATAATTATATTTATCGTATGATCAAAACAAAACAACAGTACATTATCAATCCTGATTATATTATTTTTTTCAATGAAAAGTTTTTTGGATAAATACACTCTGTAAATATTTTTATATTGCACATATTTTTAAAATTAAAAAAAATAAATTGGCGGAAAATTATCAGTCTTATTTACCTAAAAAGCATAAATTCAGAAATATCCTATATACTAAAACCGGATATAAATCCACAATCACCATCAACAGGGAAAAAAAGTTAAACTGCCTGGATCTTCAGACAATTAATGAGCTTACATTAGCGTTCAAGGATTCTTCATGGGATGATAATATTGCAGTAATTGTATTGACCGGAACCGGCAAAAGGGCTTTCTCAACCGGCGCTGATCTTGACGAACAGCAAAAATATTTTCTTAATAATCCGAATGATTATTACAAATGGATGTATGAATTCATACAGCTTCATGAAGTAATGAGAAATGCCGGAAAGCCGACAATTGCAAGACTCAACGGAATGGTAGTTGGCGGAGGAAATGAACTTAACATGAGCTGTGATCTTGCAATCGCCGCCGACCATATAATAATCAAACAGGTAGGAGCTGCAAGAGGCAGCGTAGCTGCAGCAGGAGCTACACAGTTCCTTCCGCTGATAGTAGGGGAAAGAAGAGCCCGTGAAATTCTGTTTCTCTGTGAAGACATACCTGTAGCTAAAGCACTTGACTGGGGTTTAGTAAATCAGGTTGTTCCGTACAGTGAACTTGATAAAGCAGTTGATATACTTGCAGAAAAATTATTCAATAAACTTCCCGAATGTCTCCGATATACAAAGCAGCAGTTAAATTTTTGGAGAGATCTTTCCTGGCATACTACAATCGGCAATGCCAGAGACTGGCTTTCAATACATAATCTTTCAGAGGAAGTGACAGAGGGTATCTCGGCATTTAATGATAAGAGAAAGATTAATTACAAAAAAATAAGATCAGGCGGTAAGAAAAAAGGTAAGAGCTAAGAATTTTCTTTGAGATTAAATTTAACTTTTAATCCGAAGCTTTCTTCAAACAATTGTTTTCTCTGCTCAGCTCCCCACAGCTCAAGTGAAGGGTCTGCAGTACATGAAGTAATATTGATGTTTACTGTTTTATTTTCAAGTAGGACGCCGAAATTTTTAATAATACCTTTATGGCTTCTGTCAAGCGCATCGGCAATCCTTAATATCCCTGAAAGCTTTTTAACTTTGTTCTGACTATCGGGATCAAGTTTTGCAAATGCTTCATGTTTAATTTTAGGAAACGATTTCCTGTGATATCTTGCGGTGTTTGCAATAATTTCAATTTCCTTGTCATTAAATCCCATGAGATCTGCATTTCTGATCAGATAGTATGAATGTTTATGATGACTTGCCGGAGAGATATGATATCCAATATCATGCATGAGACAAGCTGCTTCAAGAAATTCCCTGTCATCTGAGTTAAGGTCGTTTGATTTTGAAATCGAATCAAATATTACAACGGCGTTTTCCATAACCTTAAAAGAATGCTCTCTGTCAAAGTTTGTCATTTCACATAAATGAATTATGCTGTTAAATCTGACATTCTTGAAATTCATAAAATCATTGCCGCTTCTGTTTTGCTGAATATAATTCATGATAATACCTTCCCTTAAAGCATAACTCGATACAGTCATCTTTTCAATATTCAGTTCTGAAAATATCTGTTCGAGAATAATACTTCCGGCTGTAATAATATCGTATCTCTTTGGATCCAGACCGCTGATTTTTGATCTGTCTGAAACGGTTTCCGCAGCGTAAATTTTTTCAGATGCGTTTTGGAGAGCTTTCTTTTTTATGATAAAGCCGTTGAGATTTGCTTCGGCTAATTCTTCATTTGGATTTTCACATTTAATAATTCCCGACAAACTTAGTATTGTACCGGATGAACCGACAACCAATTCATAATTTTCATTTTCAAGAGCTCTTACTACCTGATTGAGAATATTTCTTGTAAAGATACGCGCTTCCTTTAGTTTATTTTTGTCGGCTTTTTTATCCAATGAAAACTTTTTTGTAAGTCTTACTGCTCCTATCTTAACACTGTTAGCGTATTTTACTTCTCCGGAATGACCGACGAGAAATTCTGTGCTTCCTCCTCCTATGTCAACCATTAAAATTTTTCTGTCATATATTTCAAGGGATTGTAAGATCCCAAGATATATAAGCCTTGCCTCTTCAAAACCAGATACGACATTAATTTCAATTCCTGTTTCTTCAAATACTCTTGACTTAAATTCATTCTGATTTAACGCTTCACGAGTAGCGCTGGTAGCCACTGCAATAATTTCCGCATGATATGACTCACAGATAAGTTTGAATCTTTTTAAAACGTCTATTCCTCTTTCCACAGACTCTGCTGAAATGTATTTCATATCATTTGAACTGTCACCGAGACGGACAACTTCTTTGGACTTCGTAAGAATCTTAAATCTGTTTTTGCTGTCAATCTTTGCAATAACCAGATGAAATGAATTTGTTCCGATATCTATTGCGGCAATAATTTCGTTCAAGTTAAAATTATTATTTTGGAGATTATTTTATTCAGTGTAAATTAACATGTACCTTCGGTTTCTTTCACAAAGTATTCCGATTTTAAAAATTCATCAGCTTTATTGAATACGCTTTCTACTGTGATATCATTTATATCTTTAGTAGGTGACTGAATAAAAAATTTATTTTTTCCGGAAGGAGCCCATTCATAACCGTGAGTCGGGCCGAAAAGTGAAATCACATTTGCATCCACGCCTCCGGCAACGTGTAATGTTCCTGTATCGTTAGTAATATACAGCGAAAGTTTCCTGATTACAGCGCCGATTTTTCTGATCGGAGTGTTATCCAGAATTGCGCATGTAATGCCTGATTTATTAAGTCCGGATTTAACATATTCGCTGATTTCACCGTCTATGCTGCCGGAAGTGATCATAAAATAGCAGTTGAATTTAGTATTCAAAAGTTTTATGAGCTCTATAAATTTTTCCTTATCCCACCGGTTCGGAATTTTTCCTGCGCCGGGATGAAAACCAAAAATGAGTTTATTTTTGTCAGGGAAATTTGATTCCATATATTCATTTGCAAATTTCTTCTCATCTTCGCTTAAATGTATCAATACTTCATTTTTTTCTTTTTCAGAAATAAAGCAGCCGATCTGTCTTCCGACATCAAGATTTCTTTCAGACTGATGAAGTTTGTTTTTGTCCCATTCGAAATCGGATTTTACATTAAGAAGATATTCCATCTCGTTTTTTTTACCGTCAATGCTTTTTACTCCGACTCTGACCTTAGCGCCGGAAAAAAAATTAATAAGATGAGATGTTCTTGAAAGTGAAACTGTGGAAGGTACAATGCCGATCTGATAATTGTGATCCCTGAGCTCTTTGTAAAAATCTATAAGGTTTTTCAGAGGAGCTTTTCTGTAAGTGATAACTTTGTCTATATACGGATTTATATCGCTGAAAAGAATTTCATAATTTATTGGGGAAGCAACCAGAGTGATATGAGCTTCAGGATATTTTTTCCTGACCGCAGCAAAAAGCGGAACGGAGCAAAGCATATCTCCGAGCTGATTATGCTGTCTGACGATCAAAATGTTTTTAACTTTGCCGGGAGAATACATCTCCGGATCAATATCGTCTGAAGGTCTGAGAAGAAATTTTAGCATTACTGATTTAATTTATTTCTTCATACTTAGCGTCAATAATGTTACCGCCGTCTTTTTTCCTGCCCGGCTTATCTCTATCCGGAATTACATTTCCGGCTTTCGGTCTTAACATTCTGTAAAAAGTCCTTACAAGAGAAAGAAAAATAAAAATTATTAAAACAATTACAATCGTCCGGATCATTTTTTACCTGCAGTTTTTATTGAAACAGGATTATAAAATTCAATTGAAGAATGATCAGGTTTTAAAATTTCCGCGATGAGATTTTCAAAATCCTGTTCATTATGCACAAAATCAATTTCCGCTGAATTCACAATAAGCACTTTAGTTGCTTTATATCTGAAGAAGAAATAATTATAACCTTCATTAAGATCCTTAATGTAATCCTCCTTTATTTCCTTCTCAATATCCCTGTCGCGATGCTTAATGTTTTTCATAAGTCTCTCATGAGTGGACTGCAGATAAATTATTAGATCAGGCACAACGACATTTTTTTCTATTAGCGTTACAATTTTTTCATAAAGTTTCAGCTCATCATCCTGAAGATTCAAATAAGCAAAGATTTTGTCTTTTTCAAAGATGTAATCAGCAACAAAATATTCATGGAACATGTCAATCTGTTTTACTTCCTGAAGCTGTTTATACCTGCTCATAAGAAAATACATCTGTGTATGAAACGCATAGCTAACGGGATCTTTATAAAATTTTTCAAGGAAAGGATTATCTTCAAAATCCTCAAGGATAAGTTTAGCGTTTAATCTTTCTGAAAGTTTTTTGGCAAGAGAAGTTTTACCTGCTCCGATTACACCTTCAATTGCAATATACCTGATCTTTTTTTTTGAGGACATATTTATAATGCTTCGGTTTTTACATTTCCGTAAAGCTTTACTCCGAGTTTATCTTCTGAAGAGGAGAGCATTTCAGCAGCGGATTTTTTTAAAACCGGATGTATAAAATCAGGAGCAATTTCCGCAAGAGGCACCAGTACAAATTTTCTTTCTTCAATAAAAGAATGAGGAATGTTCAGGTTCTCATTTTTAATAATGAAGTCTTCATAAAAAAGTATGTCGATATCAATTTCCCTTTCAGACCATTTACTGTTGCCTGTTCTACCGATTTTTTTTTCAAGCGACTTTAATTCTACAAGAAGCTCCATAGGTCCGAGTTCAGTTTCGATTTCTAAAACAGCATTCAGATAATCATCCTGTTTAATATTACCCCATGGTTCTGTTTCATAAATTCCGGATTTTTTCAGGATATTAATATTGTCTGAATTTTCAAGTTCTGAAATCACTTTTTCAATGTAAACAATCCTTTCGCCGATATTCGAGCCTAACCCAAGGTAAGCGATTTTTTTATTTTTTATCATTTGAAATTTAATTAAACAGATCTTACGGATTTATGAATGATCTCAACCGAATCAATAATACCGAGAGGAGCATTAGGTTTTCTGATTCTCACTTCTACGGAATTTACCAGCGGAAATTTATCAAGGATCATTTTACAAATTAAATAATTTACAGTTTCTATCAGATGATATTTATTTTCATTGAATACAGTTCTGACAGAATTATAAACGTCAAGATAATTTACTGTTTTATGAAGATCATCACTTAAAGAAAGTCCGGTCAGATCGCACTCCATTTCAATATCTACTTCAAATTCATTTCCAAATTCCTTTTCATAATCCAGCACTCCGTGATATGAATAAAACTTAGCGTTATTTATCCGGATCTTTGTCAATTTAAAGAATTTATTTTTAAGATACTTTCTTTTTTAGCGAAGTTTTTTTGTGTGAATTATTTTTTAAAACCTGTTTTCTAGAAACTGCTTTTTTCTTAACAGAGGATCCTGAGACCGCCTGTTTTTTCAATTTAAACTTTTCAATAGCTTTTTTAACAGTGATACCTATATCAGCAGGCGAATCTGCGATTGTAATACCGCAGTTTTTCATTACTTTGATTTTTTCCTCGGCAGTACCTTTACCTCCCAAAATAATCGCGCCGGCATGTCCCATCCTTCTGCCGGGCGGAGCGGTTCTTCCTGCAATAAATCCTATCACCGGCTTTTTTACGTTTGTCTTTATGTAATATGCAGCTTCCTCCTCAGCATTTCCGCCGATCTCTCCGATCATCAGAATTGCTTCAGTATCCTTGTCTTCGTTAAACAGTTTGACAGCGTCCAGAAACCTAGTGCCGATCACAGGATCGCCGCCGATACCGATACAGGTGGACTGACCGATACCGAGATTAGTAAGCTGCCATACAGCTTCGTAAGTGAGAGTTCCGCTTCTTGATATCAATCCGACTTTACCTTTTTTATGAATAAATCCGGGCATTATGCCGATCTTGCATTCATCAGGTGTAATGATACCGGGACAGTTCGGTCCAATAAATCTGACAGAGTGACTTTCAGTATTTTTGTTTTTAACATAATCATAAGCTTTGATCATATCGTTCGTAGGAATTCCTTCGGTAATGCAGACTATAACATTTATTCCCGCATCTGCTGCTTCGATGATAGCATCTGCAGCAAACGGCGCCGGAACAAAAATTACCGATGCATCGGCTTTAGTTTTTATAACCGCCTCTTTAACAGAATTGAAAATAGGAACTGAAGTTTTTTTATCAGATGTGAATACATTTCCTCCTTTACCGGGAGTTACTCCGGCTACTACATTTGTACCGTAATCGATCATCTGATTAGTATGAAACGTTCCTTCTGAACCTGTTATCCCCTGTACAACTACTTTTGTTTTTTTGTTTACTAAAATGCTCATTAATTTTTATTTATTTTTAATTACAGTATTATTTTTAATTTTCCATTTACCGTTGTTATCAGCTATCAGATTATATCTTACAGTCATTACTGATTCCTCTTCTTTGTTATTTATCATATCAGCTTTTTTGATCTTAACTTCGACGACAGCTTCATTTCCCTTTTGCGAAATTACTTTAGGTTCTTCAAGAGTTGTTATTTTCTTAGTGTTTTTGTAGTTTGACGTAAATCTTTTAAGATTTCCGTTTTGCCACAGACCGTTTGCCTTTTTCATATTCTGCTCAAAGTTACCGCCTTCGCCCGTACCTCTTTTTAAATATTCGATATAATCGTTTATAGCAATTACAGGATTATCCAGACGCTTGTTCAGTTCCTTTTCTTTCTGAACCATTTTCTTTTTTTCTTCCGCAGCTTTAACTTTTTTCAATGAATCATTTATGACTTTTGCCGAATCAGTTAAGCTTAAAAGAGAATCATTACCTGCGATTGATGAATCGGTAATACCTTCCTGAAGTCTTTTAAGTCTTTCAAACTCCTCCCTTTCTTTTAATTCTTTTTCCTTGTCAATGGTAATTTCTTCTTCAGGCGGAGTATACTTTGCTTCTTCCTTTTTCTCACATGAAACAAAAACAACAGTCAGTGACAATGAAATTACAAACGCTCTGATGAAAATATTAATTTTATTCAATTTTTTTTATTATGTTCAAAATAGATTTTTAGAGTTTTATATTCAATTTACAAATGACTCGTTTTAGAATATTTGTATAAAATTCCGGAAAAATCAGGACGGACAATAAATCTGCTGCTGAAGTATATTGTAATTCTTAATAACCACAATTTATTAATTGACAATAGAAATTATTATAAATAACTTAACCGAAATGTAATCTAACTGTAAATTTTAAAATAAAAATCTTTAATCTGCTTTTCAGGATTTTATTTAAAAATTTTAATTTTTTTAACATTAATTAATTTAAACAAAAGGAGAAAAAAATGAAATCAAAGTTATTGATTTATCTTTTACCTGTTATGTTGTCAGCATTCCTTATTTACGGATACTCAACACAGGACGATCCCAGCAGAGATGTTGCTACTATAGAAAAAGCAACAAATTCTTTTGCTGAATTCAAATCTTCAGTAGGTATTACTCCTGCGGAAGATAATTTAGCAGTATTATATTCTCAGGATGAACTTATTTCCAATCCCGGCGGCGGATTTGGAGGTGCAAATGCAAGCGCTATTACAGATCCTGGTACTTTATTCGGATATGGAAATCAAGGTCCGCTTGGTAACAGAATGGCTGATGATTTTACAGTCCCTGCAGGTCAAACATGGACAATTGATTCCATAATAGTATTTCACTACCAGACTGGATCCACAACCACATCTACGATTAACAATGTAACTCTGCAAATCTGGAACGGAGCAACTCCGGGAACAGGTTCAGTAGTTGCAGGTGACTCCACAACAAACAGATTAGTATCTTCATATTTCAGCAATATTTACAGAGTTACAGCTACTACGCTTACCAACAATCAAAGACCAGTAATGAGAAATCAAATTAACATGAACGGTGCTTCATTACCAGCCGGAACATACTGGATTGATTACGCAGCAGGCGGAACATTAGCTTCAGGTCCATGGAATCCGCCGAGAACAATTCCAGGACAGCCGGTAACAGGAAATGCATATCAAAGATTAGGTACAACCTTTGCATGGGCTCCTGCAGTTGACGGCGCTAATGCACAGGGAGTTCCTTTTATAATATACGGATCAACCGGCGGTCAGCCGACAGGCGGATCTGTAACAGTGACAAGAAATCAGACAAAAGTAATTTTTGACAACGCTGGAAATGCTAATCCGACGCTTGATACTATTAACATAAGCGGAATTGCAGGAGCAGTCGAAATCAAGAAAGTAACTTTAACAATCGGTAATGTGCAGCACACATGGATTGGTGATTTAAGATTCTGGCTGTCAAAAGACGCAATTACGGATACAACTATCAGCAGAGTAGGTTGGACAGGAACAGGATTCGGTAACAGCTGCGATAACTTTATCGGTACAATTCTCAGTGATTCAGCCGGTCTGGTAAATATTCAGAACATTCCAACAACCTGCGTAGGCGGTCAGGCGCAGGCTACGGGTAATTTTAATCCGAAGTCACCTTTAGGTGTGTTTGCGAACAACGGTACAAATCCAAACGGAAATTATATATTAAGAATATCTGATAATGCAGCAGGTGATACGGGAAGTCTCAGATCATGGACACTTAAGATTGATTATGATGTTATTACAGGAGTTAATAATAATATCACATCAATCCCGAATGAGTTCAGCTTAAGTCAGAACTATCCGAACCCGTTCAATCCTTCTACAAAAATTTCTTATACAATTCCTTCAAACGGACTTGTAACATTAAAGATCTTCAATATGCTTGGAAAAGAAGTAGCTTCACTTGTAAATGAAGTGAAAAGCGCAGGCACATATGAAGTTAATTTCAATGCTGCAAATCTGTCAAGCGGAGTTTATTTCTACAGACTTGAATCAGGTAATTTTGTAGATACAAAGAAAATGTTCTTACTGAAATAAACTTTTAAGTTGATTTATAAAAACCCGTGACTGAATAAGTTGCGGGTTTTTTTTTTGGCTTTATAAGTAAATTGACAATAAGAATCATTATAAATAAATTTCATTGTCTAAATTAACCCAATTTTTATATTTATAAACACTTAATCATTCAAAGATGAAATCAAAGATTTACATTTATTCATTGTTGGTTGTGATCATAGCGGCTGTTTATGGTTTTACATCAACCGGTCCTATAGATAAGGATCTTTCTGCAAGAAGTTCGAATTTTAATAACCCTATGTATACATACGGTGCAGCTCTTGACAATCCGTTAAGTACATTAAACGAATCATTTGAAGGCGCTACATTTCCACCTGCAGGATGGACAAAGATAAATCCTGACGGCGGACCGGGCTGGAACAGACAAACAGTCGGTACAACGCCTATTCCTGGATGGAACGGCGGTACCATAACTTCACCTCCGGGTGGCGGAGTCGGAGTTGCTTTCGCAACTTGGACTACAGGCGGTGCTGTAAGCAATAACCAGTGGTTAGTAACTCCTCAGCTTACAAATTCTACAGTTAATGATTCTCTGAGTTTTTGGCTGAGATTCTGGCCAAGTAATATATACTCTGATACAATAGATATAAAAATTTCCACCACTACACCTACAGTAGGAGGATTCACAACTAACGTTGCTACGATAACATTTCCGAGAAACTCACCTGACACAAACTGGACACAATATAAATATCCTATCGGCAGCTTAATCCCTGCAGGATCTAATTTTTATATTGCCTTCAGAGAAAGAGTTCTTGATAATTTAAATGACGGAGCTTCTGTATCACTTGATTTAGTTTCAGTAACTACTTCTACAGGTCCGCCGATCTGTAATTATCAGTGGTCACAACAGACATCAGGCACTACAAGCGTATTATATTCAGTATCCGCAGTATCCGATCAGATCTGCTGGGCAGCAGGCGTCGGTGCGACAGTCAGAGTTACAACAAACGGCGGTTCTACCTGGGGTAACGGAAATGCAGCTCCGGGAGTGATCACAGGTGATATCTATAACATTTTCGCTTGGAGCGCAAATGATGCATTATGTACAACTTCACCTTCTGCAACAAATATATATAAAACTTCCAACGGCGGAGCAACCTGGACA
>DDUU01000061.1 GCA_002344965.1 Candidatus Tepidiaquacellales bacterium UBA2330
AGAAACTTGTAGCGCGGAATTGTATTCCGTGAATATAATCAGGTAATGCGGAATTGTATTCCGCGAGTAGAAACTTGTAGCGCGGAATTGCATTCCGCGAGTAGAAACTTGTAGCGCGGAATTGTATTCCGCGAATATTAACAACTAACGAGGTGTTGTTTTATGTAAATTATCAGATTCATTAAATGGAATTATATTCGATTCACATAATTATTAATTATCAAACATAAATCTTAGTATATGTTTAAGTAATTATCAGAATACTTACATTTCTAAAAATTACCTGCCTCAGCGGATTCTGATTTGAATGAGATTTTTTTTATGATTTCGTTTATAATTTTTTCTTGTCTTATTTTTTTCCGGATAATAAAATTACTGCAAAGATGATTTTTGTCATATTACCTGATATTGTCTTTTAAATTATTATTAATGAAAGTAAATTAATTCGAACCTAAAATTATTAATTAAAATGCCAAAAACTACTAAATCTAAAACAAAGTTTGTATCTGCGGAAGAAGCAGTAAAATCAATCAGATCTGGTGACAATGTTTATGTGCAGGCAAACTGCTCTTTCCCTCATGTACTTATAGAAAATCTTTGCAAAAGATATAAAGAATTAACTGATGTAAAAATATTACAGCTAATGACTTTCTTGGATGCACCTTATGTTAAACCGGAAATGGAAGGACATTTCCACTTGATCTCTCTCTTTACAGGTGCAAATGTCAGAAAAGCTGTAAATGAAGGACGTGCTGATTTTATTCCTGTTTTTCTTTCTGAAATTCCGCTTCTGATTGAAAACGGAAAACTTCCCATAGATGTTTGTCTGCTTCACCTCTCTCCGCCAGATGATCACGGTTTCTGCTCTTATGGTATAAGCAATGAATGCTCAAAAACTGCAGCAGAACATTCCAAATTGATTATTGCGCAGATCAATCCTAATATGCCAAGAGTTCTAGGCGATAATTTTATACATATTGATAAAATTGATTTTGCTGTCGAAATAAATGATCCTGTGCCTGAATTCGTTAATCAGAAAAATATCGCAGGCGACGAACTCGCAGCTTATGAAAAAATCGGACAGAATATTGCTGCACTGATCGAAAACGGTTCCACTCTGCAAATGGGAATCGGAATTATTCCTGATATGGTCCTTCAGTATCTTACTGATAAAAAAGATCTGGGTGTTCATACTGAAATGTTTTCCGACAATTTAATTGACCTTATCGACTCAGGTGTTATTAACGGCGAAAGAAAAACTCTTCTGCCGGGAAAAGTTGTATCTTCTTTTATTTTAGGATCTAAAAAAGTTTTTGATTATATGGATGATAATCCGGTGTTCGAATTCAGACCAACAATCTTTGTAAACGATCCGTTTATAATAGCAAGAAATGACCGAATGGTTTCCATTAATTCTGCTCTCGAAGTAGATCTCACCGGTCAGGTTTGCGCTGATTCTATCGGACCCAAAAATTACTCCGGATTCGGCGGACAGCTCGATTTTATAAGAGGAGCTTCAAGAAGTGAGAACGGAAAACCGATATTAGCTTTTACATCAACCGCAAAAGGCGGTAAACTTTCTAGAATTGCTCCGTTTCTTAAACAAGGTGCAGGTGTAACAACTACAAGGGCTGATGTTCATTATATTATAACTGAATTCGGAATTGCTGAGCTTTATGGTAAATCAATTCGTGAAAGAGTTAGAAGTCTTATTAATATTGCTCATCCTGATTTCAGAGAAGAACTCGAAAAATATGCATATGAAGTCAATTTTCTCAGAAAGTAATTTTTGTTTGTTTTATTGAATTTGTTTCCTGATCTGTAAGCAGAGTATTCTTACCGGCTTAAGTTGTAATTTTGAAAATAAATTGTTAGCCGGACATTTTATTTAATTATATATAAAATTTTTTTATTGGTATCCTGTCTGCAGATTTAAAATTCAGAAATAATAATTTTTCTCTGACTTCAATATTCTTTGTCAATTTGGTAATTTCTTTAAATGAGTTTAAAAAAACCTGAAGCAATTGTACTTGTAAGTGGCGGAATGGACAGTGCGCTTACTGCTGCTATTGCAGAAAAAAAATATAATCTTAATTTTTTACATGTCAATTACGGGCAAAAAACAGAAATGAGAGAGCTTAAGGCATTTAATGAAATATCGGTTTATTATAAGGTTACAAATAAACTGATTGCTGATATCAGTTACCTTGGAAAGATAGGTGGATCTTCTCTCACTGACTATAAACTTAAGATAGCAAAGGCAGATCTCAAAAGTAAAAATATACCGACAAGTTATGTTCCTTTCAGAAATGCCAATATTCTTTCTATCGCCGTAAGTTGGGCTGAAATAATTAATGCAGGAAAGATTTTCATCGGTGCTGTGGAAGAGGATTCCAGCGGATATCCTGACTGCAGGAAAGATTTTTTTAAATCTTTCAATGACATGATCCGGAAAGGCTCTAAAGCCGGATCCGGTATTAAAATTGTAACTCCGATAATTAATATGTCTAAAAAAGAAATTGTATTAAAATCTGTAAAAATCGGTTCACCTCTGCACCTGACTTGGTCTTGTTACAAAAATAATGCAATTGCTTGCGGAGAATGTGACAGCTGTGCTTTAAGATTAAGAGGTTTTCAGTCTGCCGGTGTTAAAGATCCGGTAATTTATAAAAAAATAATTTCATATAACTGATTTGGATAATAAAGAAATTTCAGAAAAACCAAAAGATAATCCGCTTGGAATACTGAACTTCTCAGCCGTTACTATTCTGATTGTATTATTTGTTTTTATTTTAAAAGAAATGCAGTCAATTCTCCTCCCGCTGTTTGTTGCAATTTTAATTACTTTTGCTTTTTTACCGCTTTATAATTTTCTTATAAAAAAAAAGGTACCGGCTGCTTTATCCTTAATTATTATAATTCTGATTCTGTTGATACTCGTTAATTCAGTCAGTATTTTTATAATTACAAGTATCAATTCATTCTCTCAGGAATTTCCGAAATACGAAGCAAAATTCCTTCATTTCTATCACTCATTATTACCGGCGTTAAATCTGAGCCCTGATGAATTATCAACTATAGAGCAATTTTTTAATATAAAGAATTTGCTGTTGGGAGGTAATCTTACAAGCGCAATCACAGGGATTCTAACAAATATTACTTCACTTCTGGGAAATTTTATTCTGATTATTTTTTATATAATTTTTTTACTGACTGAATCCGACAGCATAGGTAAAAGATTTTCAATCGCTTTCTCAGAAGAAAAAAATGCTTCATTAAAATATACTTTGGAACATATTATCGAAGGTCTGAGAAATTATATTTCCGGAAAGACAGTCCTGAGTCTTTTACAGTCACTACTGATTGGATTTATACTCTGGATTTGCGGTGTGGAGTTTTATGTGATCTGGGCTTTTCTTTTCTTTATAACAGACTTTATACCTAATATTGGATCTATGTTTGCATCTGTTTTTTTAACTTTGTTTATGATAATACAGTTTGAAAGTATTCTATTCCCTGTGATTATTCTTGCAGTTTTGATATTGATACAAAATCTGAAAGGTAATTTTTTAGAGCCGAAAATACTCGGAGCAAGACTCGATCTTAGTCCTTTTATGCTCTTTTTTTCTCTCATATTCTGGGGATATGTCTGGGGAGTTATAGGAATGGTTTTATCTGTACCTATAATGAATATGCTGAAAATTATTTTAATGAATGTTCCCTCGACAAAATATATTGCAATTTTAATGAGCAATAATCCTGATAAAAACCAAATTAAAATTTAAAAATATAAATATAATAAGGAGATAAAATGACTATCAGTAACAAATTACAAAAATGGGTTGACGAATGTGCCGCTCTTTGCAAACCCGATAAAATACACTGGTGCGACGGATCTGAAGAAGAATTTCAGTCCATTGCAAATATGCTTATTGAAAAAGGATCTGTAAAAAAACTTAATGAATCCAAAAGACCAAATAGTTATTACGCAATTTCTGATCCTACTGACGTTGCCAGAGTGGAAGACAGAACTTTTATTTGTTCAAAGAAAAAAGAAGATGCCGGTCCTACAAATAACTGGAAAGATCCGGATGAAATGAAAAAGCTTCTGAAAGGTATTTTTGACGGCTGCATGAAGGGAAGAACAATGTATGTAATCCCGTTCAGTATGGGTCCGCTCGGTTCAAAGATTGCCCATATTGGAGTTGAGATCACTGACTCACCATATGTTGTCATGAATATGAAAATTATGACCCGCATTGGATCAAAAGTTCTTGATGTGCTTGGTGACGGAGATTTCGTTCCTTGTCTGCATTCAGTTGGACATCCTCTTGCAGAAGGAGAGAAAGATGTAAACTGGCCGTGCAATAAAGAAAAATATATAGTTCAGTTCCCTGAAGAAAGAAGCATCTGGTCCTACGGTAGCGGTTACGGCGGAAATGCATTACTTGGTAAAAAATGTTTCGCGCTGAGAATTGCCTCAGCAATGGCAAGAGATGAAGGTTGGATGGCAGAGCATATGCTGATCGTCGGAATAACTTCTCCTGAAGGCGTGAAAAAATATATAGCTGCCGCTTTCCCGAGCGCCTGCGGAAAAACTAATCTGGCTATGCTCACCCCTACCATTCCGGGTTGGAAAGTGGAAACAGTAGGTGATGACATTGCATGGATGAAATTCGGAGATGACGGAAAACTTTATGCAATCAATCCGGAATATGGATTCTTCGGCGTCGCTCCGGGAACTTCATATGACACAAACGGAAATGCTATGAAATCTATGGAGAAGAATTCTTTGTTTACTAATGTTGCCCTTACTGACGACGGCGATGTATGGTGGGAAGGAATGACAAATGAAAAACCTCAACATCTCACAGACTGGCACGGTAATGACTGGACGCCCGATTCAAAAGAACCTTCTTCACATCCGAATTCCAGATTTACAGCTCCAGCTTCTCAGTGTCCTGTAATTGATAAAGACTGGGAAAATCCTAAAGGCGTTCCGATCTCTGCTATTCTGTTTGGCGGAAGAAGAGCGTCAGTTGTGCCGCTTGTTAATGAAGCTTTTGACTGGGAGTACGGCACTTTTCTCGGAGCATCAGTATCATCCGAAATGACAGCTGCAGCTGCCGGAGGACTCGGTCAGCTCAGACATGATCCGTTCGCAATGCTGCCTTTCTGCGGATATCATATGGGTGATTATTTCGCGCACTGGCTTAAAATGGGAAAGAAAAGCGATGCTGCTAATCTTCCGAAAATTTTCTATGTCAACTGGTTCAGAAAAGATGAAAACGGTAAATTTATATGGCCGGGATACGGTGACAATATCAGAGTGCTGAAATGGATCTTTGAAAGACTTGACGGATCGGATAAGTTTGAAGAAAAACCTTACGGCAGAATTCCATCTAAAGGAGCATTGGATACAAACGGTCTTAATATTTCGGATGAAGATCTTCAAAAACTTTTCGTGATCTCCAAAGAAGAAGGGCTTGCTGAAGTAAAAGAGTTAAGAGAATATTTTAAAATATTCGGTGATAAGCTACCTGCAGAACTATCCGATGAATTAAATAAACTTGAGTCCAGATATAATAATTTATAAAAAACATAAAAAGCGGGGCTAATTTATTAACCCCGCTTTTACTTTTATAAATCTTAATTACTTTTCTGTAACATCAAATTCCATTTTAATTTAGGAATTCTTACGGAGTTATTGCAGAAACAAAATTTGCAGCGTTATTGTCACAAAATGCAAGGTCCGTAAGATCAACAACCTCATCTCCGTTTACGTCAGTATCTACATAACCTCCGACAAAATTAAACGCGTCGTTATCTATATCCGAACAATCCGTAAGATCTACTACATCATCCTGATTGACATCAGATGTGTATGTAGACCAGCCGCCCGGGCCTGTATTATCACCCGGAATAAACACAAGATTATTTCCTAATGCCTTTGAACTGCCTGTTGTGAAATCATAAGATGTCGTATTAAAATTCAGCTGTTCGCAGGTTGCATGACTGAAAGTCCTGATATGATTTCTGTGTATTACTTCATAATAGTAACAGGTATTTGCTGATGCATTGTCAAATTTGAAAATTGCGTTACCGGCTGAATTTACATATGCAGTTGCATTATCAACGATATTATAAGGAGGTGTTTGTAATCTTAAATTTACATCTACTGTATCTCCTACCATTGTTGTACCGTTAAAAAATCCCTGCATAAATAAAGTCATATCAAGATTCACAGTAGTTACTAACTGTACATTATACTTGAAACCTCCGGTTGAGGCAGCCCAGGATCCCGGATTTCCTGTATAATATGTCAACGGTCTGATGGGAAGCTCTGCCTGATACTGCAATGAAAAATTTGTTGTAGAAATTTGTCTGAATGCAACGAAAAATTTACCAGGCTGGAGTAGTAATGGCGTAGGTAATGTATGAGAATTTGCGCCTGATGAATTAACTAAAACACCTGAATAATATAATTGTGTACCGGGAACATTTCCGCTGTCACCTGCATAAACTCTGATCTCATATTGCTGACCCGTTGTGCCGAATAAATAATTTAATCTATGAAGATAAACCGGACAATCTCCCGCATTATGAGCTATTGCTATCTGGAAACCTGCCCCGCCGGTAAATCCGGCACCGCCGGTATTGGCAGATGCTGTTACTGCCTGATTGATTGTATTCAATGTCGTTGTTGTCTGTGCTCTTACTTTGTTGTTTCCTGTTACTCCTTCCGGAGCTCTTGTGGTAGCTGTTACAATAACTGAATCACTTTTAAGAGAATCTGTTTTAAGAAATGGCAGAGTAAGAATGTAATTTGTTGTTGGATTTATATCATTAAGAACCACAAATACTTCTATAGAATCCTTTACAAAATTACTTGCTACATTTTTAATAACATATTTAAAATCTATTGTATCAATACCGGATCTTAAGTGAGTAAAATATGTTGCATAAAAATTTGTATCAATACAACCGATAATTTTTTCACCGTAAGCATACACTTGTCTTAATATCACATAATCATCAAAAGGTGTTCCAAGTCTTGTCACAGGTCTGAAATTTGAACTTTGTGTCATAGTAGCTGCAAGAGCAGTATTACTTCCTGTTCCCATATTTCTTAGAACCGGTGCCGGCAATGATGTATTACATAAAGCAGTATTAGCAGTCCCTAATGCGCCTGCGATATTCTGATATTCAAAAGCTACCCATAATCCGCCTCCTGTATAAGTAAATGCTCCCGGATTTGTTAATGTATAATCTACTGTTCCCGGAGCGGAAGGAATTGTCATTGGTCCCTGACTGACTAATGTCATCGTGGAAATTGCTGTGTTCCAGTTTGTACCTTTGTCAACAAATAAACTTGGGCCATTTTCAAAATAAACTTTAAATGTATCTGCAGTAGATCCTGCTGTAGCTGCAGAGTAACTGAATCCAAGCGTTGATATGTTTGAGCCGTTTGGAAATCCCGAAAGCTTCATTTCCTGGCCTGAAATGAAATAATAACACCTTTGATATCTTGTAGAAGACTGTGGGGCTCTTCCGTTTTGAGAAGTTGCGGCTCCATCCAGTGCTGTTATTGTAGAGGCGGATGTGCCGGGTGGATTCGGACCGTCAAACTCAACCGGATTTTTTCCGCTTGCATCTTCTACACGCGGAAATGTTGAATTAAGATCTTCATTACCGATTTTTTGAAGCTTGTAATTCTGTGAGAATGAACTTAAGGAAAGTGAAAATGTAAGAAGAAGCAGAAAAAAAGAAAATAATGTTTTTTTCATTTTGGTTAGATGTTTAATTTTAAAAAAAAGTTTTTTGAATTATTACATTACTAATTTATTCTGTAATGCTTTTCCAGTCACTCTTACCCCCTTTCCAGATAAGTGACTTTAGTTTAATTATTAATTATGTTTATAATTAAATTTTAACTTTTTTTCAATCTAACGAATCTCAATCTAATTCTGAATTTATAAAAGCAGGAGTATCTATCTGAAATCAGATAATATATTTATAAAATCGGCTATTATAATTTTTATAAGTTAATTATTTCAATTTTAAATATCAATCATTCATTTTCATTTTTTAAGAAATTTTTATTTTCTCATTTCCTTTACCTGAATACATGCAAAAAAAAAGCCCCTGCAGAATTCAACAAGGGCTTTTTCTTTATTGATAAATTTTACTTTGAAAGGATCATTTTTTTAGTAGATACAAATTCTCCCGATTGCAGTCTGTAGAAATATACTCCGCTCGATATTCCGGATGCATTGAACTTAACATTATGATAACCGGCTGTTTTAAACTCATTCAGCAGTACCGCAACTTCCTTTCCCGAAATGTCATATAACTTTATACTGACCTTACCGTCTTCAGGAATGTTAAAATTAATTGCAGTCGTTGGATTAAAAGGATTTGGATAATTCTGGGACAAACTGAATTTCAACGGCACTCCAATATTTACATCATTAGATAAATTAAAAAATTCATAATTTCCGTTAAAATCAATTTGCTTTAGTCTGTAAGAAAATATTCCGGTAGTTAAATTTTTATCCGTGTACAAATAATTATGTGATGTGTTTGAAGATCCGTAACCGTTTATAAATTCAAGAGTTATCCATTCAGAGGATTCTCCGGATTTTCTTTCAACTTCAAACCCGGAATTGTTTACTTCAGATGATGTACTCCATGAAAGAGTTACATCATTACCGTTTACAACAGATGTAAAAGATGAAAGCTCTACAGGCAATGGGTTTACGGAAGAATCTCCCGCTACTCCAAAATCTGAAAACGATGTCAGACCTGACGCCTGAATACTGCTTCCCGTAACTGTTGTATTTAGACATTCCCATGAGTCAGTATAATCAGCTCTTTTCACTATATATAGTTTTGTAATATCAAGTACGGATATAAAGAAAGACAGATCTATTTTAATATCATATACGGCATTACCTCTCCAGTCATTTCCTGTGTATGAAACAGAATACCATTTATCCGGAGCAATTATATTTGGAGTAAAGATCGAACCGTCATGCGTGGTTGCAGTATTGTTAGTATTTATTACCGGGTTTGCCAGAGACGGTACCGGGTCCTGATTTAAATGTTCAACAACTTTTACTACCCCGCCGCCCGGATTATCATTTTCAATTTCACCTGAAACAGGCGGAAGACCAACTGTGCTGAAATTAAGAGTAAGATCATTAAATGTATATGTTCCGGGTGAAGTAATATTCTGCTGAGCATAAGTATCAGCATTTTCCGCAACGAAGTTATCTATAAAAAGATTATTACCGTATGCGCATACTCCCCTGAATGCAAACAATAAATTGTTCTGACCGGCAAAAGCACCAAGATCAATTGTTTCATGTCTCCAGTGACTTACTGAAGTAGGACTGTATGATGTGATCTGTGAAGGAACTGTTGCGTACGATGGAGTCTGATTATGTGATTTTCTGTAAGGAGTAGGCAGATCAACAAATGTATTTCCAAAATCAGTTGAAACAAGCACCTGCAGCGAATCATTATTATTATTGTAAGAAGCATATGCAACATAAAAATGAAATACTGGATGAGACAAATTTGTAAAATCAAAAACAGGTGAAATTATTAATCCGTCTGGTCCGGGAGCATATGCAAAGAAATTACAGATAAGCGCTGCATCATTTATATTTCCGGTCGGACTAACCGTGGATGTACCAAGACTCCAGATAGGAATTCCCTGCACAGCATTCCAGCCGACCGGGTTATCACCGGTCTCTACATAAGGATAAGTATTTATCTGTGCATTGGATGCTGAGCTGAAAAGCATAAATCCAAAAAGTATTACAGTAAATATTTTTTTCATTTGATATTTGTTTAGTTTTTTAAAAAAATTTTTAAACAATTTTTAACAATGAATCTGATGTTCTGACCATATAATTGATTTTTAAAACTGGTATTTAATTGCAATGGGATTGGGGGATGAAGCGGAAAGAAAACAATATGATTTATTGATCTTTTTTTGAAAATATTAGAAATTAAATTATTGACTTAAGCAAACTAACAAAAATAAATTTAAATTTCCAATATATTTTTATACTAAATAGTTAGTTTACTTAAAGTAAATATTTATGTCAGTAAGATCTTGGAAGTAAAATTTGAATCAATATTTTGTTTAGTATTTATAATATAATTTACTTCAAAATGTAAGTTTAAAATTAAGTTAAGCAATAAAGTATGCTCCTTCAAAAAAACTATATTATATAAGTTAAAAATATTTACTGATGTCTTTTAACTATTGAATGCTCACCGGAATTCAATGTTTGCGATCAAATCAAAATTCAAAGTATAAACCTGAATTATAATTTCTGTTGGGCGACTGAATCCTTTCCAGCTCCTGATAAGATTCGTTTAGCAGATTATCAACAGATACGAAGAAAGAAAGTTTAGAAGTGATTTTTTTACTGAGTTTTAAATTCAGAAGAAAGTATGCTTCAGGCTCTTCAAAATTGTAAAACAAAACTTCATCTATCTTACTGAGATATCTGCCGTTTACATTCAGATTAAAATCAAAATAATTAAAATTAGTCGTGAAGTTGAAATTATGCTGCGGCTTGTATGGCAGGAAATCGTTTTTCCTGTCGGATGAAAGATCTAATGCTTTGAGATAAGTATATCCGACATTGAAATAATAATCCAGAGCATTTCCGAAAAGTTTAACTCCCGAATTGTAATCAATATAAAATTCAAAACCGGAAATTTGCGACTTAGCTATATTCTGTACCTGAAATGGTCCGTAAATAGAATTACCCACATTAATATACTGTATAAGATTTTCATAGTAATTATAAAAAACCGACAGATCGAGAGTAAATCTGTTTTCATACTGTTTTCTTAAACCTGCCTCGACAGAGATCATTTCTTCCGGCTTTAAATCCGGGTTATAAATAAAATCAAATCCCCCGAATAATTCCTTCTTGAAATAAATTTCAGCTATAGAAGGCGCTCTGAACGCCCTTCCGGCAAGAAACCTGTATGATGTATTTGAAAAAATAGAGTTGTCAGTAACAGGACTGTACACAAAAGATATTTTCGGACTCAGCTGAAAAGAATTAATACCGGAAATTACTTTTATATAATCTGCTCTTAATCCGGCAGTCGAAGTAAGTATTTCATTTCCACTTTTATCTTTTACTAATTTTATCTGGTCCTGCAGAAAAACTCCGAAATTATTCATCTGCTGATTACCGTATAATATCTCTTCAGGATCAGACTTGACAATATTCATCTGGACATCAATTCCGGAGATCAGATAATTTGATCTGCCTAACTGAAAATCAACCTGTGAAATATTCCCGATGTTATACGAATCAATATAAGTATTAAGTCCTTTTCCCGTGTCAGCAAAGAGCTGAGAAACCGGATTGTTTGGGTTGTAAAATGAATTGCTGTTCAGATAATAATAATAGAATCTTGTAGTATATTTTGAATTGCTGTTTGGAATTGCTCTGTAAAAAAGATCATAACTCTGTGATTTCTTTTTAATGTAATCGCCTATATAATGCTCAGCAACTTTATACGGCTCTGCAATCTGTCCTGCATCTTTTCTCCAGTATCTCGGAAAATCGCTGTCAGAATTAGTGTATTGAATTGTAGCTTCAAGATCTCTGTTACTAAGCACATCATATGTGAATTTTCCTGTGATGCTGTAAAAATCATATCCCGACTGCTGCGAATATCCCTGGTTCTTTTTATAATTTATATTTGCAAGATAAGAAAATTTCTTGATTGTGTTACTGTGAATAAGATCAGCGCCTGAGAATGACTGAAGATTTTCGCTGAAGCTTAGACTGTCCGGAAGCTTTTCATAAAATCCGTAATTCATGTTCAAAGATGTAAAAGCTTTGTAAGTTGGTTTCTTAGTGATCACATTCACAACACCACCTATGGCACTTGAACCGTATAAAGATGAAAACGCTCCTTTTACAACTTCAGTCCTTTCAATAATAGAAACCGGGATGAGTGACCATAATGCACCTTTGGAATCTCCCGTCAGTGAAGGTCTCCCGTCAAGAAGTAGCAATACTCTGTTTCCGATTCCGCCGCCGGCTACATCAGATGAACCGCGGATAGAAAGCGAATTTACATTTATCCCGCTGCTTCTGTTAATTGTTACGCCCTGAATTTCTTCCAGTATATTATCAAATGTCAGAATATTTTTATTAAATATTTCATCTGAACCAATTGAGGAAATTGAAGATGGGGTCTGCTGAAGCGTAACTTCTGTTTTTAAAGATGTAACATTAATTTTTTCAATTTCAATATCCGCAGACTTCAAATATATATTCTTTTCCAGCGCGTCTGAATATTTTATTTCTATTTCTTCTTCATATTCAGAATATCCTATATGTGTAGCTTTAAGAATATAACTGCCTTTTGACAGTTTTAAAAATTTGTAAACTCCTGAGATATCCGAGCTGGACATATATCTTTCACCTGTTTTAATATTTGTAAGACTTACATTTACCTGCATTATTACGGAATTCATTTCCTTATCTATAACTTTTCCTGAAAGTGATGAGATATTTTCGGATGCGTTTACATTTTTAGCAGCAATATAAAATAATAAGATGAACAGTATATTGAATTTCAATATACTGTTCATAATAATTGAGATTTTTAATTTTAAAGTTTTTATAATATTTACTTTTTCAAATAACATTTCTTAAAATACTTTCTTTGTAGTATCTGACCATGAAAGCATATTTATTCCTTCTGTTCCCTGATTCTCTGCACCTATAGTTGCATTTTTAGGAGGGTTTAGAAAACAAGACGATCCCGCGCCGTTTAAAAATCTTGCTGTATCACAACCGTATACTGACATTATCGGACTTTGACCGCCGGTTGTCTTTCTAAAGCCAACTGAAACAACATAATTCCCGGGATTCAAATCTTTTAAAGTATAACCGTAAGACAAATTCGGCACATTATTAGTTCTGGTAATTTTAATTGTATCAAATGCCGCTGGTCCTGCCATAGGAGGCCAACCGGTTGACGGATAAGCCGATATTAGATATGTTCCGCCTGTCAAAACAAAATTTGTATCAACAAATGTCACAGTTCCGTTGATTGTCTTTGCAGCAGGTCCTACTGGCGTTGGATTTGTTGTGCTGTCTTCTGAACAGCTGTAAACTGATATCATCAGTAACACTGCAACTACTGAAGATACTAATGGATTCATAATTAGTTTTTTCAATTTTATTTTTTTTAGTTTTAAAATATTTAGTGCTTTATGATTTTCTGATTTCCTGTTTTCAAATTACCTATGAATTTATAAAACAAATATGATTTTTATCATATTAATTATTTTTGAATTCTTGTGATTAATAAAATTTAATTACGTCGCATTTGCTTTTGTATTATTTTGCTATCACTTCGTATGTCTTGAAATCTGAGGTCATCGGCATTTCTTCACCTTTTTCTTTCGCAATTTTAAGATCTTCAAATCCCCTTTTATGTCCTTCAAGAAATTCAGGTGACTTTGTCCATCCTTTAAATGCTTCTTCCGAATCCCAGTGACTGACTATTAAGTATCTGTTACTTCCGTCCATTGGTCTTAGCACTTCCATATTATGAAAACCGGGCATCCTGTCAATTGCCTTTGCGCGCGATCCGAAAAGTTCTTCAAATCTTTCCTTGTAATGATCTTTGCAATCAATGTAATTAATTGCTACAAATTTTTTGTCTTCTGCACTCATCTGTTTCTTTATTAAATTTAATTTGTAATTTTTTTATCGGTCAAGATAATGCTTATTAAGACTAAGTTCAAATAAGAAATTATTCTTTTTAGACAACGGAAATATACTCATCCGTATTTTCAGCATCTTTGCTTAGTATCTATATTACTTTTGGATTAATATAATCTCAGACATTAACCCTTAACAAATATCCCTTAAGATATTTTGTCTCTGACATCTGAGGTAATACCGGATGGTCAAATGATGAATTTCTGAATTCAATAATCTGAATGCTTCTGCCGGCTTTCTCCGCACTCTGAATCAGCATCTCTTCAAATGCCTTCTCACTGATATGATGTGAACATGAAAATGTAAACAGAAAGGAATTTGGTTTTAATAATTTCATTGCTTTGTAGTTTAGTTCAGTATATCCCTTTATAGCAGCATATACATTTTTCCTGGACTTTGTAAATGAAGGAGGATCCAATATTATAAAATCAAATCTTTCTGTCTTCTGAAAACCATCATTCAGAAATTCAAACACGTCAGCTTTTATAAAATCCGTGTTTGTAAAACCGTTTATTCCGGAATTCCTCTTGCACATTTTAATGCTGTGTTCAGATGAATCCGTTGCAGTTACTTTTTCCGCACCTGCAAAAGCTGCATTAAGAGCAAATCCCCCTTCATTACAAAACAGATCCAGCACATTATCTCCAGGCTTAATGTATTTTCTAAGAAGTATCCTGTTCTCCTGCTGATCCAGATAATATCCTGTCTTTTGCCCGTTAACAAGATCAATGTAAATCTTAATTCCGTCTAACTCGGTTAAAAATTCTTTCTGCGAAGTCCCGGTTTTGTCAAACAATACCTCTTCTTTTCTTTCAAGTCCTTCAAGCGTCCTGATCTCATTGTCATTCTTTTCAATTATGAAGTCCGCTTTAAAATTATTCTTTAACACTTCTGTTATTTCCATTTTCAAAAGCTCCATACCGGCGGAAAATATCTGTATGGAATATTTATTTTCAAACTTATCTATTATTAGTCCCGGTAAAAAATCACTCTCGCTGTTTGCAAGTCTGTAAACTTCACCCGCATTCAGTTTTTTTCTTCTGAGAGAATTTGCCGCGCTTAGTCTTTTGAAAATAAAGTTACCGTCTATTTTTTCATCATATTTTTCAGTCAGATGTCTGTAAGCTATAAGGGAATTTTTATTATAAAATCCTTTGCCAATAAATTTTCCGAATGATGTAAACAGCTCCGCTATCTGACCGTTTTCAGAATAGTCTTCAGTCCTTTCAATCTCATTACTGAATATCCACTGATGTCCGCTGAGTATCCTTTTCTCTTCATTATTCTTTAAAATGATTTTCATATATTTATCATTTTTAAATTTCTTATTTAATTTTTCTAACATCAATATCCATCATACATCTGAAATGTTTCTCAGGACAGGCCGGAAGCCCTATATGCGAACACGGTCTGCATTTCAGATCTTTTATTTCAATCGCCTGTGAAGTTTCAAGCTGCGGAAAAAATCCGAACTCTTTTACCGTAGATCCGAATATACCCGTTGTATTTTTACCGAGCGCTTCGCTTAAATGCAATACGGCGCTGTCATTGCTTATAACATACTCACTGCCTTTTAAAACTGCTGCAAGTTCAGATATTGATAGTTTACCGCAGTAATTAATTGTATTTTTACATTCTGAATTTATTTTATTGCAAACATCCATATCTCTCTTTTCACTGCTGCCTGTAAGTATAAAAGTCTCCATGCTTTTAGCATTAATATATTCTATAAACTTTTCCGCAGGAAATGTCTTAGTGAAATGCCTTGAGGAAGGCGCAATCACTGAATACTTAAAATCAAATCCTTCTAAAGAAGGTACTTTCAGATCGCTTACGCTGAATTTATAATCGTCTTCATTCAGAAAGTCCGCAATCGTAAGAAGATATTTTTTATATACGGGAATTATTTCTTTAAATAAATTTATCTTAAACTTTACCAGCAGGAATTTCTTAAAATTATTCTTTAAAATCCTTCTGAAATCAGGTGCATTTTTTTTTGAATAATAAATACTCTTCAAATTTTTGTGAATATCCACTATAATATCATATTTCTCATTCTGAATTTCTTTCCTCGTTATTTCCTTCTCATCCTTTGCTTCGATTATCCTGTCTATATCGCTGTTAATTCTCAGCGCTTCGGAATAATTTTTTCCTGTCAGAAAATGAATTTTCGCTTCAGGAAATTTCTTTCTGAGAATTTTTAAAAGCGGAAATGATAGTATAATATCACCGAGAGAAGAAAGTCTGATTACCAGTATTTTTTTAATGTCATGCAAATTAACCGGTATTATTTCTGATTGATATTTACATCAAGAAGCTGATGTGAAAAATCCGATATGTCAGTCTGCCGGTAAATATGCTCCACTATACCCGGACCGTATTTGTTTACAAAGTATGTTATGTTTAAAACTCTTTCCTGAAGTGTATTTTCAGGATAGACATTTACAAGTATTTTTCGGAGTTGGTTTGATATTACTTCACTGCCTTTCGACTGAGCTTCAGCGAATCTGTCTTTCGCAATATTAAGTGATTCAAGAAACTGTTCATTCCTTTTTGAAAAAGACTTGGTCTGATTAATGTCGATTTTTTCAAGTGTCTTTTCATAAGTATAAAAAAGCGCCCTGAGCTCGTCTTTAAGCTCGGAAAATATCTCTTCGGAATTCAGTTCCTGAGTATTCGCAATGAGTTTCTGCTTTAGTTCATTCTCATTTAAAAGATCCTCGAATTTCAATCCGTACTTTTCAAGAAATACAATTACTTTTTTTTCAAGTATTGTAACTGACGTCCTCGGATATATGACCGGCATTGGAATATTAAAAAATTTATAAACTTCGCCGAACTGTCCGAAGTATGAGATCTCTGACGGTCCTCCCGCATATGCTACAGTCGGAAGTAAATAATCCTGACAAATTGGTCTCGTCACAACATTCCAGCTGAATCTCTCAGGATTATTTTTTAAAATTTCAAACAGGTCAATTTTAGTAAATTTTGTCCTCGAATTTTTTAAAGCGAATACATCACCTTCCCTGGGTTCTAACAAATATCTGTTTCCTTCATGAATGTAAAAGAGATTAATCGCTTTTGGCTTTACCTGCACATCATAATTTTCTTCAAGCTCAACGGAAGTTTCTATCACTTTTTCACATACGCTCGGAAAAGTACTTAACTCTTTTTCAAATACCGGCTGAAGCATTTTTTTAATTCTGACATCCGACGCGTCAATAAATACAATACCCTTATCTCCGATAAGAAAATTCATGCATTTTGCGAAAGCTGTTTTTATATCAGCGCCTTCATGATAGATTTTTCTGATTCCGCCAAAAAGATCTGCGCTGAAATCCGTTGAATTCATTGAGCTTTCAACATCTTCAGTAAATTTATTTATAAATCCGTCAAATTTTATTTTTCCGGCAGGCATCAGATATTTTTCCTTTTCCAGCCCTCCTTCGAAATATGAAATGTTCTTAAGTTCATTCTCCTTACTGATTACATTTACATTATTAATCTCAATAAAATCATGATCATCAGCTTCCAGCCAGAATACAGGAACAAATTTATATTCCGGGAATTTTTCTCTGAGCTTTTCACAGAGCTGGACGGTATTTAACGCTTTAAGAACTGTATAATAAGGTCCGGTCAGAAAACCAAGCTGCTGACCTGTTACTACTGTAAATGAATCTTTATCATTCAGTATCTCTATGTTTTCAAAAGTTTCATCACCGCATTCATACTCCCTGTTCTGTTCCTTTAATATTTCCGTAAGTTCTTTTCTAAAAAAATTCTTATTATTTAAATATGATTCCTTTTTTAATTCAATACACTCTCTGAATGCTTCGTCGCTTCTGTAATCAAATCTGTAAAACTTTGAGAGTTTGTCGAAGTCATAAATGTAGTTTAAAAATAAATTCCCGAATGAAGGGATGGAAGAAAATTGTACCGGCATTAAATTTTTTAAGAAAAATTAATCATTAATATACTAATAAGAAATTTATTAATTTTATCGAAACTTAAAACTTATTCTCCTCAGATGAAAATCATTGTATTAATTTTATTATTTACTGCTTCTGTAAGCTATTCAAACTACTCTACTCCCGGAAGCGGTGTCACCTGGACTTTGGACAGTCTTGTCAATAATTCATCCGGGGATGTTACTTTTTCCGGAGGCGCTTATCTTGTAAATGATACGATTAATATATCAATGGGAGATACGGTAAAGATACTAAGTAATTCAGTTTTAAAATTCGCAGCTTCTGTCTTTATCGATATCTTCGGCGTTCTTATCATAAATCCGCCGGACTCCGTCACTATCACTGCGCAGGATACTGTAACAAAATTTCTCGGACTGAAATTTGAAGATCAGAGCGACGGTTCTGTTTTGAAAAAATTAATTTTTGAGTACGGTAACTCTATCAGGATGCTCGACTGCAATATATTAATTGACAGTTGTATCATAAGATATAATACACTGAACAGCGCATTTGCAAGCGGTGCGATTTCACTTTTCCGGTCAAACTCCGTGATCTCAAACTGTAAAATTTTCAGGAACCGCAGATCTGCAATTACCTCCGGAGCAAATATTCCTTCATCGCCTAAGATTCTGAATAATCACATTTATGAAAACAATACGGAAAATGCCAATGTCCCTCAGATAAACTTCGGTGCAACTGGTACAGAGCAAATGGTCATTAGAGGAAATGTTATCACTGGTCTCTTCAATAACTGCGGAGGCATATCTTTTCTTCCGGTAGGTTCTATTCCTGATGCAGTTATTGAAAATAATATCATTACTAAAAACCGCTACGGCATTGCAGTTCAGGGCGGCAATATAAATTTATATATAAATAATAATATTATTGACAGCAATAACATTCAGGGTAATCCGATGCTCGGCGGCAGCGGAATTAATTTTAACGGAAGCTCAACTCAAAACACTGTCGTTACAAGAAATAAAATAAGAGGTAATCTCTGGGGAATTACAATTCAGGCGACTGCCAAACCTAATCTTGGTAATTTGTCAAATGCAGATACTGCTGACATAGGGATGAATGAAATTTATAATAACGGAAACTCCGGTAAGATATTTGATTTGTTTAACAACACTCCGGATTCTATTAAAGCTGAAAATAATTACTGGGGTACTGACAACGCTGATACTGCTGAAGCTCATATTTTTCACTCTCCGGACAGCGCTGCTCTTGGTTTTGTTGACTATCTTCCGTTAAGATTAATTACTTCAGTAACTGAGAATTTCAACGTGGAAATTTCAGATGGTTTTGAACTGTTTAACGCTTATCCGAATCCTTTTAATCCCGATGCCGTGATTAAGTTCAGCGTATCTGATTCTAAAAATAATTCAGGTATTTACACTCTTCAGATTTTCGATATTAACGGAAGACTTGTGACTGAGCTTTTGAATTCCAGGTTAAACGAAGGAAATTATTCCGTAAAGTTTAATGCTGCAGATCTTCCTTCGGGAGTTTATATATACAGATTAAGTAACAGCAGGATTTCCGTTTCTAAAAAGTTAATGCTTCTGAAATAAAATCTCGAAAAATTATTCCGGTTTATTATCTCCGGATAATTTGTCATTCAGTTTCTCAATTTTTTCTTCGATCTTTTGATCGATTTTATCTTTGATCGAATTTAATTTTTCTATCTTAACGGATATTTTATCCTCGTCAAAAGACTTAACCCTTTCCTTTGCATTTTTCAGAATTTCATTCGCTTCATCCAGAAGAACTCCTGACCTTTCCTTAGCAGATGAAACGAGATCCTCTGCTTTTTTCTTTGCAGTCGAAAGAAATTTATTTGCGCTGTCTAATTCCTGATCCGGATCATATATTCCGTCATCTGAATATTTGATCTCACCGCGGTGTTTTAATATCAGTGTCAAAGCAACACCTGCTGCTAATCCGGATACCAGACCTAAAATTAATTTTTTTGACATCAGTATTATTTAATTATTATTTTAAAAATACGACACATGCAATTACCGTTGTCCATAATCCGTTCTTATCACCTTCCGCTGACTGAGTTACATTAAAAGTCTTTATAATCTTACCGCTTTGCTTATATACGTTTTCTCTTTCGTTCCAGGCTGTCTCGGAGTCAAACTCAATCCCGAGAGTAGTCGCAAGCATTGTTGCAGCAAGATCTTCAGCATATTCGCCGGCAATTTTCTCAGGTTCTCCGTACGGATGATGTTCCGAAATATACCCGTAGTGACTTTCATCGGATGGCAAAGCAACTCCTATAGAAGATGCAATTAGTCTGTTCGGTTCATTTGTGAAATTTCTCGCCATTACGCAAAAAGTAATTTCACCGGGTTCCAGGAGAGCAATTCCCTGTTCCTTGGTTAATCTTTTACATCCTCCGGGAAATATACTTGATACAGTTACAATATTACATTTTTCGATTCCTGCCTGTCTAAGCGCAAGCTCAAAAGACTGAAGGTAATCTTTATGCCTTCCGACGCCTTTTGTAATAAATAATTTAGTGGGTTTAAACAATTTTCTCTCCTGTTAATGATCTGTAATTAATTTTAAAAAATTCTTTTTTCCAACTTTAAATATCATACCGTTGATAATATCAATTTCCAGATTTACATCTGTTATTTTCTTTCCGTCGATCTTTACCGCGCCCTGCTCAATGAGTCTTCTTGCGTTGGAATTTGAATCCGCAAGATTTCCCTTTGTCAATATTTCAACTAATTTCATTCTGGTTTTTTCAAATCTCATCTCAGGAATCTCATCCGGTATTTCTTTTTTTATAAATATAGTATCAAATTCTTCTATAGTCTTTTCTGCAGTCTCTTCATCATAGTAAAGCTTCACAAGCTCCATACCTAATCTTCTTTTCAGATCACGCGGATTATTATTTTTATCCTCAAGAGTTTCTTTAATTCCCTTTAATTCACTGACGCTCAGATTTGTACATAACTCAAAATATTTATATATGAGCGCGTCAGGAATGCTCATCGTTTTTCCGAAAATATTTTTCGGCTCTTCAGTAATTCCGATTGCATTATCAAGCGACTTGCTCATTTTCTCATAGCCGTCTGTGCCTTCCAGCAGAGGCATTGTAATCACTACCTGCTGCTCTTTGCCGAATCTTTTCTGAATATCTCTTCCTACCAGATTATTAAATTTCTGATCCGTTCCGCCGAGCTCTACGTCTGCGCTGATCGCATAAGAATCATAACCCTGCATTACGGGATAAAGCATTTCATGGAATGATATTTCCGTCTGTTCCTTTAATCTGTTTGTGAAGTCGTCTCTTTCGAGAATTCTCTGCACTGTGAATTTGCTTAAAATATTAATTAGATCTTTAAGATCAAGTTTGCTCAGCCATTCCGAATTGTAACTTATTTTTGTTTTTTTTATATCAAGAATTTTTCCCGCCTGATCAAAATATGACTTTCCGTTTTCTCTCGTCTCTTCAAAGCTTAACTGCGGTCTGGTTTTTTTCTTACCGGAGGGGTCGCCTATCATCGCTGTGTAATCCCCTACTATCAGTATTGCATTATGTCCGAGATCCTGAAATTGTCTTAGTTTGTTTAATACTACCGAATGTCCAATATGCAAGTCAGGTCTCGAAGGGTCGCAGCCGAGTTTTATATTCAGCGGCGTTTTTTCATTTATTGACCGCTCAAACTTTTTTACCAGTTCTTCTTCCGGAATGATCTCTACGGTTCCTTTTTTAATTACATCGATCTGTTCTTTAACTGACGGAAACATTTATATTCTGCTCAACTTTCTTTCTGTCTCTCTTTTTTTAATTGACTCTCTCTTATCATAAAGTTTTTTACCTCTTGCTATGCCGATTTCGGCTTTGACAAGCGAGTCTTTGAAATACAATTTCAGCGGAATCAGAGTGAGTCCTTTTTCCTGAAGTAACTGTCTTATTTTCCTTATCTCTTTTTTATTTAATAAAAGCTTCCTGCTTCTGGTTGGTTCGTGATTATTTATATTTCCGAAATTGTATTCGTTGATATGTGAATTTACTAACCACACCTCGTCATTTTTTATCCTGCCGTATGCTTCCTGTAAATTCGCCTTGCCTGCTCTCAGTGATTTCACTTCCGTACCCGTGAGCACCAAACCGGCTTCATATCTTGAAATAATATCGTATTCAAAATTAGCTTTACGGTTAGTTACAATTATCTTAATTTTACCCGTTTCCTGAGTCAAGTTTATGCAAATTAAATTTTAAAAAAAGTAAAATCAATTAACAATATGATGAACATAAAGCATTTTGAGTTGAATCCTTTCAGTATGAACTGCTATATCTATTATGACGACATAAGCAAGGAAGCGGCGATCATTGATCCGGCTGCATTTACTGATGCTGAACAAAAACTCATCACGGATTTTATTGAATCAAATAATCTAATTGTTAAATATATCATTAACACTCACGGACATATTGATCATATTCTCGGAAACAATTTTGCGAAGAATTATTTCAACGTTCCGATTTATATGCATAAGGATGATGAGTTTATGATAAAAGAATCCAAAGCCCAGGCAAGATTTTTCGGTCTTGATTTTCCTGAACCTCCGCCCACTGATATTTTTATTGATGAAAATACCGTTCTTAAATTAAACGGTACGGATTTAATTTTCTTAAATACTCCGGGCCACTCTCCGGGCAGCGTCTGTATTATTGATAAAAACAATAAAAATGTTTTTTGCGGTGATCTGATTTTTAAAAATTCAGTTGGCAGAACAGACCTGCAGGGCGGTGATTTAAATACTCTTAAAAATTCAGTACTGAATAAACTTTTCAAAACCTGCAGTGATGATTACAGATTATTTCCCGGGCATATGGAAGACACAAATATTAAGGATGAAAAAAAATACAATCCTTTTCTGAAATAAACCTCACTTACACTTCCGGTGAAAAATTTTCCGCAAGCTTTCTGATCTCCGCTTCTATTTCCGAATGATACCTGCCGGACGGCACTATAAATCTTAACAGATAAGTATAATTGTTTCCCTCGTTAATTTTTGTTCTGTAGTAATATAAAATTTCAGTAAATTCAGAATCCTTATATATTGCGCTTTTACCGTCATAATTTCCTGAATCAAAATCCGTGTAATCACTGTCTTTTTTCGGTACGTTTAATGTAAGATCCTTTTCAAGTGTATAAACGAAATCATTTAAATTTTTTACTTCATTCACTTTAAACGCAAGAAGCATTATAGCTATCTTTCCGTCATCCCTGTCAAAAGTATATGACACTGCGTCCTTCTTATTTGTCTCTTCTACCTTTCTTTCAGTCCATCCTTCGGGAAGAGAGAATTTAAATTTATAATTCTCATTATTCAGTTTTATTTTATCCTGCGAAAATCCGTTAATGGAAAAGAGAAAAAATAAAATAGCTATTATTGATGATGTTTTCATATTCAATTTAAGTTGATTATTTTTTATTTAGGTAATTTTTGTTTAAATAACTGATATTCATTTTTGAATAATCCTTTTGTTGAATCAGGTCTGGGGTTTAATTTTTTTAGTCTGTTGTTTACATTTTCAATTCTGTCTGCAGGAAGCGGGTGCGTTGCCAGAAGTCTTTCCAGATCTCCCGGTGTCTGTCCTTTTACTCTCTGTTCCTCTTTAATCTTTGAAAAAAAGTTAAGTATTCCTCCGGGATAATATTTTGTATTCTTTAAATAATTTATCGCATAATTATCTGCATCCTCTTCATCAGCCCTGCTGTTTGCAAGAAATCCCAGTCCTACAAATAAATTTGCGGCTATTTGTCCGAGAATATTCGGATTGTTTCCGAGTACAAGTCCGAGTATTAAGCTGACTCCGTAGTATGATGTAAGGCGCTGAGTCATATGCCTTCTCTCAGCATGCGCAATTTCATGTCCTATTACTCCGATTAATGCTGCCTCATTATCAAGAAATTTTATCAGACCTGTATATATATAAATATATCCGCCGGGAATACAGAAAGCATTCACAGTGCTGTCATCGTGTATTACATCAAACTTATACGGGAATACGTTTTTGTATTTTATATACGGCGAGTTATTAAGAACATAATTTCCAAGTCCGCTTATATAATCCTTAACTTCCTTATGTCCCTGTAAAACCGGGAATTGCTTTTGATCGCTTTTGATCTGCTGATCTATTTCTTCTCCAAGTGTAACATCATCTTGAACAGAATACATATTTGATCCACAGCTGTAAACTCCGGAAAGAATTATTAATAATGAAATTAATATCAAAGAAATAAATCCGCTTCGGTATGTATTCGTAATTTTTATTAAATTATTTTTCATGGTATTTCTGTTCAACTGTGCTATCATTTTTAAGTTCCTGTATCTAATTTCCCTTAAAGTCAGCTTTTCTTTTCTCAAGAAAAGAATTTATCCCTTCTTTAAAATCATATGTGTCACCGGCTCTCTGCTGAAACTCACTCTCCGTTTCCAGTATTGACTGCAGATCAGATTCAAAAGATTTTCTTAGCAGTTGCTTTATAAGTCCGATTGCAAAAGTCGGTCTTGATGCAAACTGCTTTGCAGTTATCTCAGTGTATTTTTTAAGTAATGCAATATTTGAAACTACTTTATTCATCAGTCCGAGTTTTAAAGCTTCTGCCGCTGTGATCTTTTCACCAGTAACGCAAAGTTCAAATGCTTTCGCATATCCCGTTATCCTCGGTAGGAAAAATCCTGACCCGCTGTCCGGCACAAGTCCGACGTTAATAAATACTTCAGTCATGGAAGAATTCTCTGCACCGATCCTGTAATCACAGGCAAGCGCAAGAGACATTCCCGCTCCGGCCGCAACTCCGTTTACAGAGCATATTACAGGAACATTTATTTCAGTAATTTTTTTTATCAGCGGATTATATTTATTATCAAGCACTTCTTTGAATGTTGATTTTTTTTCATTGAAGTCTTTCAAATCCTGACCCGAACAAAAAGCTTTTCCCGCACCTGTCAAAACTATACATCTGATATCTTTATCATCAGCCGCTTTTTCAAATGCATCATTCAGTTCATTTAGCATTTCCTCGTTAAATGCATTAAATACTTCAGGTCTGTTAAGTGTTATATAAAGTACTGACTCTTTCTTTTCGATTAATATTGTATTATACATTTTTTGTTTTGTATTAAAATTTAACGATATTAATTTAAAAATTAACTGACTTTTTAAATATTATTCTTCTCAAGTATTTCACGTGTCTTTATCTGTCTGCTATCAAACTGACTCTCTATCATCCTTTTTACAAACACCGAATGCGCCATATTACTAAAAGCTCCTAACGGTAGTTCATAACGCACTTTATCCGTCATCAGTGTCTTTTCATCCTTTTCTGAAAAAATGTGATCATGCTCCCAGTATTTAAAAGGTCCGCTTATAAGTTCATCAGTAATTAATCTGAACGGTTCGAAATTTTTTATCCGCAGTTTCCATACGGAAGTAAATATTCCAAACTGTTTTATTTTTAAATCAATGCCGCTGCCTTTCCTTAAGGGCAGTTCTAATTTTAATATACTTACTTTAATATTACCGGGAGAGATTTTAGAAAGGTTGTTCGTGTCTGAATGAAATTCAAATGCATCTTTCACAGAGCAGTTTATCAGTATGCTCTTCTCAAATATGTACATTTAATTAATATCTTATTTAATTTAAGTTTGTATTAATATTATAAATCAATAACTTAAAATCAGTTCAAATGCTTCCTCAGAAAATCTTAATGTGTAAACCTGAATACTTCGATGTAACTTATTACGGAAATGAATTTATGAAAGACAATATAGGTAAAGTAAATAAAGCCGAATCGATGAAACAATGGTACGATCTTAAAGAAATTTATGAATCTCTCGGATTTGAAGTCTCTCTAATCCCACCTGCAGAAGGTCTTGTTGATATGGTCTTTACGGCAAATCAGTCCCTTCCCTTTACAGATGCAAGCGGCAATAAAAACGTTATACTAAGTAAAATGAAAAATGAACAGCGTCAGAGTGAAGTGAAACACTTCCGGAAATTTTATGAAAATCTCGGCTATAAAATTCACGAACTGCCTGATGATGTAAAATACTTTGAATCAATGGGCGACTGCGTAATTGATTTTGAAAGAAATATTCTCTTCGGCGGTTACGGTTTCAGAACTGATGAAAAAACTTACGATTATATAGTTAACCTTACTAACTTTAATGTAGTTAAACTTAAACTTATAAATCCCTTTCTGTATCACCTCGATACCTGTTTTTCCGTTTTAAATAAAGATTCTGCAGTAATAGCCGAAGACGCATTTGAAGCTCAGTCACTTGAATGTATAAAATCTTATTTTCCTGATATTATAAAAGCAGATGCTCAGGAAAATCTGAAAAACTTTGTATGCAACTGCCATTGTCCGGACGGTAAGAATGTAATTGTTCAGAAAGGAAGTGTTAAATTCAAAGAAGACATAAAAAACAGCGGCTTCAGTCTGATAGAAACTGAAACCGCTGAGTTTATTAAATCAGGCGGAAGCGTATTCTGTATGAAGCTAATGCTTTACTGAATTAAAATGGATTGTCACCGCTGTCAGAGGATTTGTCCGAAACTACACCTGCGGATTCACTGACTTCAGTTTTCGCGTTTGATTCGCCGGCCGGTCTTCCGTCAAGCATCAGCATTGATTCCATTACTATTTCCGGATTCGGATAAACTGTCTTACCGTCTTTTTCATAAGTGTCCGGGGTTTTGATTCTTCCTTCCAGATAAATCCTGCTGCCTTTTTTCAGATAAGTGTTACAGGTCTCCGCGAGTTTTCCCCACACGACGATTCTGTGCCATTCAGCGTTTTCAATCTGATTACCGTCCTTGTCTTTGTAAGTCTCGGAAGTGACTAATTTGAATCTACATACTGCAGTTCCGTTTGGAATGTACTTGAGTTCCGGGTCGTTCGGCTGAACGTTTCCGATGAGTGTTACTTTGTTTAGGCCTCGCATAGCAAATATCCTCCTTAGTTTAGTTTATGCCTCCACAAACTTAAACTTTTTTTCCCTAATAGTAAATACCTTTCATTGCTTAAAACTCTTATATCAGTAAACTCATATTTCTTTTTGCTTTTCGGAAGGTATAATTTATTTACAATGCTTCGGGTATTAAGATCATATACTGTGATTCCACTTCCGTCATATAAATATAACATATTGTCTCTGATCGTAAATGTTTCCAGTCCGAATATCTGATACTGGTTTATATAATTTCCAAGGTTATCAAACGCAAGTATAGAACTCGATTCCTTATCTAACACATAAATAAAATTTCTGTCATCCTTTAATATTTTTACAGGTCTTCTCAGCTCTCCTTTGCCTGATTTATAATCTCCGAAAACCTGAACAGGAAGATTGCTCCCGTCATAGGCAATGATCCTGTGATTATCGCTGTCCACTACAAACAGCTGATTCGTATTTATTACTAAAGTGGAAAAAGGAGTATTAAACTGAAACTGAGTCGGAAAATCTTCCTGCGCCGTATTCAGGCTGGATATGTAATTCAGCTCAAGATCAAATCTCTGTATCCTTTTATTCTTTCCGTCAGATACAAATAAATCAAGCCCGGAAGATCCGTCTATATATGTAGGCGAATCAAACTGTCCTTTATCCCAGCCCTGCTTTCCGTTTCTTTTTACAAGAATAAAATCCGTATTGAATTTAAGCATTTCATTTCTGTCTGCGTCAAGTACATAAAGATTTTCCTTTGCGTCAATTGTCATTGAGACTGCATTTGTAAATCCTTTTATCTCATTCTCTTTAACAAGTAAACTGTCGGAAGCCCCGGCTGCAAGTCCATCGGAAACATATAATGTCAGCCCTAACAAAAAATTTAAAAACAATAATTTTATCATAATGAATTTTTAAAAACTGAATTTAAGTCCTATTCCCTTATAATTAAAATAATTTCCGTAATACTGTCCCCTGTAATCCTGTCCGTCATAATATCTGAAATAAAGTCTGATCTTTTTCGTGTTCATCTTTCCGAATATAATTCCGCTTTCCAGATTTTCATTTAAATTCGTTTTACCTTTTACCGATGCAATGTTTATGTCATTGGATAAATAGACGCCAAGCAGCTGCGTAAAATAATAACTTCCTTCCAGTCCTATCTGACCGGAGAATTTCGCTGTCTCTTCAGGAATAGCATGGAATATATAATTCAGAGAAAGCATACTTTTCAATTCAGAATTGTAAGATGGTTTAAATGTATTTACAACAGAAAGATCGAGAAATTCTTTACTGAATACAAACGGAGTAAAGATAGTATCCGTCCTTTCATATATATGACCGTCCTGCAGATGTGAAGAAATATGTGAAATTCTGAACCGGCTTGATATTTCATAACCGTTCTTAATACTCTTCCTCATATTAAAATTCACGCCGAATAAATAATCAATCGCGTCAACCGGAAATTTGAAATTGTCTTCGCTCCTTAAATTTGAATATGTAAAAAAATCCACTCCGAAAGAATAATCCGTTTTGTTCTTATTAAGTCCTATCACATCAACTGTCGCGCCGATATTTAGCTCAAGAAATTTACTGTCAGTATATTTAGTAACGCCGATTCTTGCTTCCGTTACGCTAGCTTCTGTCGGTACGAAAATTCTGTCTGATGTAAAAAAATAAAGACTGTCGCTGTAAACATAATTTATTCCTGTAAAAAAGAATACGGCTATTGCTGTAAGAAGTGTATAATGATTCCTCAAAGCGTTCAGTCAAATCTTTTTCTGTTGCGGAGGTAATCTACGAAAATATGCTGTCCTAAATTATCCAGATCGGAATAATATGCTTTGCCGTTATTGGCTTTTGTAAAATCCTGAATGAAGTTGATAAGATAATGATCCTGAGCGATCATAAATGTTGTAATTTTTATTTTGTCCCTTCGGCATGCTACAGCTTCATCAAGCGTCTTATTAACGATCTTAGGATCAAGACCGAAAGAATTTTTATATATCCTCCCGTCATCAGTAAAGAGCGCGGAAGGTTTTCCGTCTGTTATCATTATAATTTGCTTGTTCACATTACCCTTCTTCTTAAGTATTTGTCTTGAAAGTCTGAGTCCTGCTTGTGTATTTGTATGAAAAGGTCCGACTGATAAAAACGTAAGATCTCTTACCGATATTTCTTTTGCGTCATCGCCGAAGACTACAATGTTGAGTTTGTCCTTAGGATACTTTGAAAGAATAAGTTCGGAAAGTCCGAGCGCGACTTCCTTTGCCGGTGTGATCCTGTCTTCACCATAAAGTACCATACTGTGTGAGATGTCGATCATTAAAACAGTTGCGCAGCTTGTCATATGCTCGGTTTCATAAACATCAATATCATCTTCGCTAAGCCGGAAATTATTTATGCCGGAATTTATGAATGCATTTTTTATAGTAGACGTGAGATCAATATTAGTTACCTGATCTCCAAATTCAAATTTCTTCAGCTCGTTAAGTCTTTCAACTCCTTTTCCTGATTTACTTGATTCATGAAATCCCGTGGAACCGGGTTTCAGCCCTGTGAATATTTTCTTCATAGATTCAGTCCGTATCCTTTGTGAACCTTTCGCGGTAATAATTTTCATGCCTACCTTTTCTGCAATGAATCCCTGCATTTTCAGCTCATTTACAAAATCACCGAATGACATGTCCTTATCAAAGAGTTTATAATTTTCATTCAGCTGCTCCATCCATTCCAGCGCTTCATCAATGTCTCCGTTTGTCTGAATCAAAAGATAACTGAAAATTGAAATAAGATTTTCAAGTCTTTTCTCATCAGTCATAAAGTCCGGGCGCCATTTGGAATAGAGTATATTCATTTTACACTTTACTCTGCAATCATTTTAAATATTCTGAAAAACATATTCGGATCCAGACCTAAAACTACCGTTCCTACTACTGCAAGAGAAGTAGCAAAAATTCCCGAACGGCTAACAGGTTCTTTTTCGTATCCTGCAGTTACAAGATCAGTTGATTCATGGAACCACATATACACAGTTATTTTCAGATAGTAGTAAACTCCTATCAGACTGAGCAATATACCAATCACGGAAAGCCAGATCAGGTTTGCCTGAATCGCTGCATAGAATAAATAATACTTTCCCCAGAATCCCGCAAAAGGAGGAATGCCTGCAAGTGAGAATAGAAAAATAGTCATGAATGTTGCCATCAGTGGATTTCTTTTTCCCAGTCCTTTATAAAAATCGATATCAACATTCTTATAATCTCTTGAGCCGTCATCTTTTTTCTCAAGTATTGATACTATAATAAAAGCGCCGAGCTGCATGAAAGTATATGCTATAAGATAATACGCGATTCCTTTCAGGGCGAACTCATTCATTGCTGCGACGCCGACGAAAATATATCCGGCACTGGCTATAGATGAATATGCAAGAAGCCGTTTCATATTACTCTGCGCAAGAGCGATTACATTTCCGTACATCATCGTTGCAACTGCAGCTACTGAAAATATCAGTTTGAAATTTGTAATATTTAATGCCAGGATAATAGGAAGTATCGTGCCGACAGCTGCGATCTTTCCTGCTGTGGAAAACATACCGGATAATGTAGTCGGCGCGCCGTCATATACATCGGGTATCCACATATGAAAAGGAAACACTCCGATCTTGAACAAAAAGCCGATCAGAAACAAAGCGAATCCGATTATGAATACGTAATTGGTAAAAAGTTTTTTCTGATTATATAACTCTGCAAGATTTGTAGTTCCGCTGATACCGTATATAAGCGCTATGCCGTACAAAATAAAACCCGTTATAAAAGCGCCGAGCAGAAAATATTTCAAAGCGCTTTCGTTGGACTTTTGTCTTAATCTCAGAAAACCCGCCAGCACATAAAAACATACTGACATCAGTTCCAGTCCGATGAATATTATAAGCAAATCATTCGCAAACACCATAAGCATCATACCCAGCACGGAAAACAATATCAGCGAATAATATTCCCCGAAATTAATATTCTCTTTCTCAATATAATTTTTTGATGCAATTATTGTGATCAGTATACCCGCAAGTATTATCACGCTGAACATTACCGATGCGTTTGATATTCTTAAGAACTGATTAAAGATTATAAGCTCTTTATTAAGGGACAGAAAAGATGCTGCAATCGCTCCGGTCACAGTGATAATACTGAATCCGTATACTGCGGATGATCCTTTTTTCGAAAAAGCTTCAATTACGAGGATTGCGCAGGCTGCAAAAGCTATCAGCACTAAAGGTATAACTTCATAGATCTCATGTAATTGTATCATTTATTATTTTTATTGGACAGTTAATATTTTTAAATTTTCGGTTTTTACGCTGCTGATTTTTTTACTCTTATAATACACATCAAATCTAAACTGTGAAGTCACAGGTTCGCTTTTTTTGCTGTCAGGATAAATTTTTGTCAGATCATGAATTACATTTAACTTCACTGCATCATCCGTAATTTTAAATGTTTCTGTCAAAACTTTATCCGTTTTTACAGTATCATTATTAAAATATATCGTAAAGTTTTTTATGCTGAAATCTTCCGGTACTTTATCTGATTCTATATTTACGCTTACCAGAAATCCAAACTTAATGTCACTTCTTCCTATCCCCGGCATTTTATCTATCCAGGCATCAGCTTCCGTTATATATACTTTATTACTGCTCATATAATTTTCACTGACCTTTTTAGAAGATGAGCAGCCGCTGATAACAAAAGATATCAAAATAACCGAAGCTGTAATCCTGTTAACTAAAAAATATTTTACCGCCGCCATTCCGATAAGCGCTCCTGCAATATCCGCAAGGACATCGTTAAATTCACTGCTTCTGTTCGGCACAAAATACTGATGAAACTCATCTGATATTCCGTACAGCACGGTAAACAGTAATGCAAATTCAAAAGAAAAACGCTGTAATTTAATACTTTTAGTTTGATATTTTAAGGAATAAAAAAATAAAATATACAGGACAAAGTATATTGCCGCATGTATAAACTTATCATTCAGCTGAAATTCAACTTTCGGCAGTTCATCTCCGGGAATTGATGACTGAATAAATATAAGCAGACAAAAAGATATAAGACAAATATGAAAATAAATTGCTTTTATTTTCAAGCTGAAAAGATTTTATTTTTTACAAATGCGATCTCATTTATTAAATCTCCGGCTAAAGTAGATGAGCTGCCTGATTTTTCATACAGTATGTCTCCGCATTTACCGTGAATATATGCAGCGGCAACAGAACTCTCTTTTGCTTTTCCGGTAACCGAATACAGTCCTGCTGTGATTCCGGAAAGCACATCACCGCTTCCTGCTGTCGCAAGATTTTCCTTTCCTGCAGGGTTAATTATAAAATCATTTCCGTCTGTAATAACCGTAGGCGAATTTTTTAATACTAATGTCACTTTATATTTTTTTGCAAACTCTTTTCCGGCATAGTAAAAACTGTTTATCAGTTCTCTCAGATTCATACCTGTCATACCGGCAAACTCTCCGAAATGCGGAGTAAGTATTACATTTTTATTCATTAATAATCTCAGATGATCTTTGAAAGCATACAGTCCGTCGGCATCGATCACATAGTTTGCGTCATTATTTTTTACAATGTGTCTGACTAATTCCATCGTCTCTGCATTTTTAGACAATCCCGGACCGATCAGAACGCAGTCAGCCCAGATGATTTTTTCTCTTATCTTTTCATAAGCATTCATATTCAATGTGCATTCTTCAGTTTCGCTAAGCGGCATCGTCATCACTTCAGTCATTTTTATTTCAAGTATATCGTTTACAGATTCGGGAACCGCTGTTATCACTGCGCCTGATCCGGCTCTCATTGCAGACAATGATGAAAGATACGCTGCTCCTGTCAGTCCTTTTGATCCTGCAATTACGAGAGTTTTCCCGTTTGTATACTTATTGGAATTTATTTTTCTGGCGGTTAATAATTTCTTTACATCTGCTTCTTCAGTTTCAAAAATTCTGTTTAAGTTATATTTTGTAAATTCATTTTCCGAAATTCCAATGTCAGCCGTTAAGATTTTTCCGCTGAATTCCCTGCCGCAGTAAAATAATGAATCAAATTTTTTAATACTCATCGTTACCGTAATATCAGCTCTTACAGCTTCGGATTTCTGATCATATTTACTCAGTCCCGACGGCACATCAGCCGAAACGATTTTTTTATTTTCAATACCGTTTATAAACTTTATAAGCTCAGCTGTTTTCTTATCAGGTTCACCTTTAAAACCGACTCCGAAAATCGCATCAATAATTAAGCTGTTTTCGAAATTGATTTTTCCTTTCAGATCTGAAATGCTTTTATATTTAATTACGGAAATATATTCTGAGATATATTTTGAATTTTTTAAAATATCAAAATTGATTCCCGCGTCTCCTGAAAGATCCTTTCTGCCGCTGAGCATAACGAGCTTTACATCGAGTTTTAAATTACATAAATGCCGGGCTGTCACAAATCCGTCTCCTGCATTGTTTCCTTTACCGGTAAATATAATTATCTGATGATCTTTAATATCCGGAAACTCCCGCAATAATATCTCTGTGAAACTTCTGCCGGCGTTTTCCATCAGTATAAGCGCAGGGATTTTAAGCGAAGAAATTATTAACTTTTCAATGCAGGAGATTTCGCTGTTAAAGTAAATATTCTTCATCCGGAGAGTTCAGATTTGAATTATTATTTAATAAATGAGATAGGTCAATTTCCAATAAGTGATTTCATCTTTTTTATAACTGCGCATTTGTCTTCAGAGTTAAATATTGAAGACCCGCACACAAACATATCCGCACCTGCATCTGAAATTGATTTTATATTCGTCAGATCAACTCCTCCGTCCACTTCGATTTCTGTATTGTAACCGTTCTTTATGATAATTTCTTTTAATTCACCTATCTTCCTTAATGTATTTTCAATGAACTTCTGTCCGCCGAATCCGGGATTCACGCTCATAAGTAAAACGTAATCAGCGTTATATAAAACATTTTCCAGAGAAGATACCGGGGTTGCCGGATTCAGTACAGCACCGGCTTTAATACCGTGTGACTTTATCTGCTGCAGAACTCTGTCAAGATGATAATTATTTTCATAGTGAACGGAGATCATATCCGCTCCAGCTTTATAAAATTCATCAATAAAATTCTCAGGATTTTCTATCATAAGATGCACATCAAGAGGCAGGTCAGTAACTTTGTTTACGTCGGAAATTACCTTAGGACCAAAGCTGATATTCGGAACGAATCTTCCGTCCATTATATCACAGTGAATCATATCAGCTCCGCAGGACTCTGCTTCTCTGATCTCTTCACCGAGTCTGGAAAAATCCGCTGAAAGTATAGACGGAAGAATTTTTTTCATACCGGATATTTATTATTAATTCGGATCAGAATCATCCGCGTTATTATCATTCTTTTTACCGGGATTATCTGTTTTCGGTGTTTCCTTTTTTACTTTATCGTCTTTTTCCTTATCGGGTTTGGTTACAGACGGTTTATCGCTTTTATCCGCGCCGTCATCTTTTTTGATAAGAGGTTTTTCTTTCATAACATCTGGATCATTTCCCTCATCAGAATCCTTTACATTTGCATTGCCGTCCGGATCGTCTTCAAGAATTTCTGTCTGCTCAATGACTTTTTTCCTTGCTACAAAAATATCAACTGCAGTATTTTCATTTGCAGATTTATCCTGTTTGGGATACTGATCCACTATCTGTCCTGCCGGAACATTGTTGTTCGTCTGATATGTGATCTTACCGATCTTTAATTTACTGTCTGTAATAATTTTCTTGGCTTCCTCCAGAGATTTACCTACTAAACTCGGCACCTTCAGATCGCCGATCTGCGGACCGTCGCTTAATATAAGATCTAATTTCGTATTCCTTTTTACTTTACTACCGGGCTGAATAATCTGTGAAATTACAACATCTTCGGGAAATTCCTGTGTCGGTTTTCTTACCGTCTCGCCGAGTTTGAGACCTCTCTGCTCCAGCGTGAACTTAGCATCTCTGAGAGACTTTCCCTTAAGATTCGGGACTTCTGAAAGCTGTTCACCGCCGCTTATGGTTACGTATATTCTTCTGCCGTATTTTACAGTTGCATCCGGAGGCGGATTCTGATCCAGTATCATACCTATCTGAATATTTTCATCATACTTTATATCTCCCTGTATAATTTCAAGTCCCGCGTCTTCTATTATTTTTTTCGCTTCAATGTAGTTACTGCCAATAACCTTAGGCGTAATTACTGTATCAGAATGCTTCACATAAAGCGGCATCAGCACATAATTGATCAGCAGGAAAAATCCTACAATAATCCCTGTGAATATTAATAATTTTTTAAGCATGAGTTAAATTAATAATATGAATTCTGAAATGAAATGATAATTGATGTTACTTTATGAAATGCATTCTGATAACGCCTGCTGTTCCGTTTTGCTCAAGGGTAAGAAAATACATACCTGAAGAAAGATCCTTTGGTATCCACTGAAAGGAATAAAAACCAGCATTCATATTTTTGTGAAACTCCGAATATACATTCTGACCGAGGACGTTTCTGATTATTATGCTAACATCGCCACTTTTACTAAGATCGAAATTAATTTTAGTGGAAGGATTAAAGGGATTGGGAAAATTCTGACTGAGACTGAACTCACTCGGAATCTCGACACCGGTCTGAGAAATTCCAACCGGCTGTCCGATTAGATTAAAAACAATGTTATTGATAAGATTCTTGGCATCGCTTTTATTTCTGATGTTTGTATAAGAAAAAAATAAGTTTATAATCTGCGGATCTTCGGTATCGGGAAATGCTAATATTCCTGCTTTGTCCGGATGCTGCGTAAATTTAAAAAATAGTATTGCAAACTCACTCTTCAGACATATATCCATATCCGCAGGAATTGAATAATCAACTTCAAGAGTGTGATTCAGAATATTCGGAAACAGCGCAAGCGATGAATTTATATTATCATCAGTTATTCTTAACTCACCTCCGTTATCACCGTGCCAGCTGTCAATTTTCAGCGCCTTACTTTTGAAGGAAGGATACTCCGGAAAAATGTCCGATACATATCCGGTCTGACCGCCTTCTACCACTAACTTTCCGCCTGCTTTTATATAATTCTGAATTATAAACCTCATGTAGTTATTGCTGCAAGGAAATAAATTCGAACCGGTGGATAATATTACAAGTCTGTGATCATTCAGTATTTCAGGAGTAACAAGGTCAGGAGATATCAAATCAATATTATAACCCGACTGCTGTAGATCGGTTCTTATGCGCTCGGAAGAAGTCTCATTATCATTTGCAATTAAGAGAATATCAGTAAGTCGCGAGAAATTACCGTACTTCTGTATCCCCGCTCCTGCGGACATGAATACAATAAACCACAGAATAATCAACCTCAATGTTTTATTCATAACTGATATTTAAATAATGTAATGAAATTAATTTTTAAACATAATATATTTTTCAGTCAGAATTTTTAAACGTGCTCCCTATATCTACAGATAATTTTGAATTTAAAATTTAAGAGAAATTACAAAAGGAATTCCGGCAATTTTTCATTAGCAGAGATTTTTCTTTGGAACTTTATTTTGATCTGTCAAAAAAATGTACTATAAAAGCAATACAACTTTAATATTAAAACTAAACGTTTTGGGCAGATATGCATCGAGATAATTCTTTTTTTCATGATTACACTTTTCAAAAAATGAATGTAAAAAGCGGCTTTACTTTGAATTTAATTTTAAAAGTTTAAGAAAAGCGGGAATGAATTTCATTTTTTATCAATTCAATTTGGAAAAGTATTTTATTAATTTCATAAAAAATAAAAAATCATGGCAAATCAGTTTTCATTTGATATAGTATCGGAAGTAGATCTTCAGGAACTTGACAACGCGATCAATCAGGCGTTAAAAGAAATTATACAGCGGTATGATTTTAAAGGAAGTAAAAGTGAGATTACTTTCAACAAAAAAGACAAAGCGCTTAACGTGATTTCGGATGATGAATACAAAATGAAATCGGTGATAGACATACTCCAGAATAAATTGATCAAGCGGGGTATTTCCATAAAAGCGCTGAAATACGGGAAAGTGGAACCGGCTGCAGGCAATACTGTGCGTCAGGAGATAAAGCTTCAGCAGGGTATTGAAAAAGAAGATGCGAAATATATTGTGAAACTGATTAAGGAAAGCAAGCTGAAAGTTCAGGCGACCATTCAGGATGAGCAGGTCAGGGTTTCAGGAAAAGATAAGGATGATCTTCAGGCGGTTATGAATTTACTGAGAGCAAAAGATCTCGAATTCGCCCTTCAGTTTACAAATTACAGATAAAAAAAAGCCGCGGGAAAATGATTCCTGCGGCTTTAACTTATTATGAACCTATCTTTAATATCTTCATCTTTAAATCTTCATCGATAGCGAATAGCTTCTTAATATCTTCGTTTGTGCTTTCCAAAGTTTCGTAGTTTCCGACATATACTTTGTAATATGTCTTTTCTTTACCTACTACTTCTTCAAGAAAGATAGTGTTGAAGTTTTCTGATTCAAGTTTTGTAACCAATTGGTCTGCGCTTTCAGCATCGGCTAACCTTGCAACCTGTATAGTGAAACCTTTGATGAATCTGATTTTTTTAGTTACATCAAAGTAATTATAGCTGCTGTTATCCGCCACTTCCTGATAAATCTTTGTATCGACAAGATCGACATCAGATGTTAATACTTTTATTTTTAGTTTGGAAGAATTGAACAGTAAGTTTAATTCGTTCCTTGTTAAAGTATAATCTGATCTTTGTTCTGAATTTTCCGGAAACTGAACGAATATTTTCGAGTTCACCGGGAATTCATCTTCAAAGAGATTGACTTGTGAGTTTTTAAGTTCACTTTCGGTTTCTTCCTCTTCTTCTTCAGGATTGTAAATTTCAATCCTGACAGGAGCGAGTCCGTCCATGCCTATTTCCATTTTTGCCGCTTTAGAAAGGTCAATTATTCTGCCTCTGATAAAGGGTCCCCTGTCATTGATTCTCACAACGACAGACATATCATTTGAAAGATTTATTACTTTCACTAATGTGTTGAAGGGTAAGGTTTTGTGAGCTGCCGTCAATTCATGAGTGTCAAACCGCTCTCCATTAGCGGTCTTTCTTCCCTGAAATCCTGGGCCGTACCACGAAGCCTCACCTTCCTGGGTAAAGCCGGGGTCAATGTCTCTTGTCTTTGCAATGATATCAGAATCATGCGTCCAATTGATTAAGTTAATTAAAACTAATGCGAATATTAATCTCGCAGCAATTTTAACGTTCAAAGTGTATCTCCTATTTAGTTTATAAATGAGTTTGTGAAGCACACTCTCAGAGCTGTTAGGTCAGCTCAAAATCTAACTTAATCACATTGATATATTAAAGAACGATATAATATATATTTGGATCTTTGTAAAATTGAATGGTTAATATAGCCATAATGATCCTAAAGTTCAAACTACTTTTTTGAGGACAGCCGGAAAAATTCAGGTGTGCTTATAACTGTATACCGGGTATAAAATTGTAAATAAATTTTCATACCGTGTTAAATTAATATAAGTATGTTTTAGAAAGCAGAGACGTAAAAATCAGTGATGAAATGCTTTTTCCGACAAATTCAAACAATTAACTGTCATTTGTCAATATTCATTTGTCATTTTATCTTATGAGAACCATCTTTCTGTTTTCTGTAAACCTCTCCGTAGCAAGTCTGTAAAAATAAATACCGCCCGATAATCCGTTTCCGTCAAATGTAACACTGTGATAACCGGAATTCACTTTACAGTTTATTAATTCTGCGATTTTTTTACCTGCTGAATTATAAACTTCCAATGAAATATATTCACTTTCAGTAAGATAAAATTCTATTTTCGTAACAGGATTAAATGGATTTGGATAATTCTGATATAATGTAAATGTATAAGGTACATTTTCCTCCGGACTGCCGACAGCTGAAAGTCCTCCGTTAGTTGTTTTCAAAATTGTTCCGTTATCACCGGCTGCATATCCTGTTATACTGTCTGTTAAAAATACACACCTTAATGAAGAAGAGCCGCCGTTTTGATTTGTCCATGTCAGTCCCGCGTCAGTCGTCTTTAAGATTAATCCGTTCTCACCGGCGCTGAATCCGGTATTTGATCCTGAAAAATCAATACTGTGCAGCTGGAGCGGAAAAAGCTGTGTAGTCCAGGTTTCGCCTCCGTCTGTTGTCTTTGAAATTCCGCCCTGCCCGTCAAAAACTCTTGAACTTGCAAATCCCGTGCTTGCTGTTATAAACTTTATACCGGATAAATTTCCTTCATTGCCGTTCAGATAAAAATTTGAAAAGCTCCAGTTCACTCCGCCGTTTGTAGTTTTTGCAATGAAAGGCTGAAAAATAGTATTTACTCCTGAAGAGTAAGCGATCGTTTCTGAAAACATATCTGCTCCGTAGTAAGTAACCAGAAAACCGTTCTCAGCAACCGTCCAGTTACGTCCTGAATTAGACGAATAAAGCAACGTTCCGCCCGAACCCGAACATACGCCACGTGAGTTAACAAACGATACAGCGCGGAGATTATCCGTAACGCCGCTCGCTGCAGTGATCCAGCTCACTCCGGCATTTTCCGTAAAAATAATCACACCATCATCAGCACACACAACTCCCGAGTCGGCATTGAAAAAGTAAATTGAATTTACATTCTGACTAATGCCTGTAGTGACATTGCTCCAGTTCATACCTCCGCTGGAAGTTCTGAGCATTTTACCGTTTTCCCCTGCCGCAAATCCAGTCTGCGAATTTACAAAACAGACAGTTCTGAGATTCTCAGTTGTCCCGCTGGACTGTATAATCCACTGAGAGAATATAGTAGAGGGAATTATAGAAATTATAAAAAGGATTAATTTTTTCAAAACTAAATAATTTTTTTAAATTTATTTATACTCGATTAGAGAAAATTCTGAAAAATTTCAATATACCTTACCTGTAAAACTCTTCCTCACTTATATTATCAGCGTCAAATTCATTATTCCTGTTACCCGAAATTACTTTTAAAATTAATTCATAACTCGGCAGCTGATATCCGTTTTGTAAATTAACTTTGTAAAAATCCAGATGGTCATTTCCTTCCTGATAATTTGCATCTCTTACAAACTTTGCATAACAATAATCTCCTTCAACTTTTTTACTCCAGTCATATCCGTAAGCGATTTTTAAATAGTAGATTCCTTCCGGAATATTTTTAATTTCATACACGATGCCGCTTCTTATGAATACAGTGCGGATGCATTCATGCGTATTTGAATTTATTATTTTAATCACTACGTCAGTCGCGCCGGTAGCATCTATTCTGAGAAAATTATCAAGAGATCTGTTATATAATGACGCACAGGATATACATTCAGGTTTTTCACCTGTATTAATTTCAATTTTATAAAAGCTGTCACTGCTTTCCTGACTGAATAATGAAAAAGGTATTAACAATAATACTAATAAGTAAATATACTTCATAATTTTAAAATGATTCATAATACCAATGCTGTCCAAATTATTTTTATATAAGAAAATTTTTGTCAAATTTATATTTTTTTACAGTTTTATATCAATCTATTTAGAAGACCCGCCTTTGATAAATTGCCGAAAGAATTCATGAGCAATTGCGTCAATAAAATTTCCCTGTTTGAGAAATTTGCGAAGCAAATTTTGAGTTGGAAATTTTAGAGCAATTGTAAAATGAATTCCGGCTATTTTTCATTACCGGAGATTTCTCTTTGTTTTCTTTTGATCTGTCAAAAGAAATTACTATAAAAGCAATATAACTTCAATTTTAAAACTAAACGTTTTGAACAGATGTCTCATAATACATAAAAAAAATAATGTGTAATTATTAATTTTTTTTGAATTCAAAACAGAAAGTTACTTGCCGTCAATTAATTTAAATTTTTTACACAATCATCCAGATATTTCTGAATTTGCTCTTCTTCATTCATCCTGACAATTTTCTTAACCCATTCTCCGGCTTTTATCTGATAATCATTATACCTTATATTTTTTACAAAAACTTTTTCATTGGCTAACGCTGTAACGGTATTGAAAAGACTGTAAGCTGTTTCGCCAAGCTCTGCCGTATATTTCGCTTTAAGTTTTTCCATTATAGTCAAGAACTCTTCTTTCTGTTTATCAATGATTTTATAGTATCTTTCTGATACATCTTCTTTTTTAAATTTTAATCTCAATATTTCCGCAGTTACCGGGATAAAATACTTTTCCTCTATTTTGATATTATATAGATTCTCCATGTAGTTGATGAAACTTTGTTCAGCTGATTTTAATTTTTCATAATTCATATCTTTTATCTTTAATATCTTCCTGCTGCTTATTTCATTTTTAAAATGATTAAAATTTAAACTGACAAATTCTCTTTCAAATATAACGCCGTTATCGCAAACCTTCCTGCAGAATCCAAGCTCGAATTTTAGCTTTCTTGATTTATTGTAACTGTTTGTGATCCTGATAAACGGAACGTAAACTTCCTGACTACATATATTTAAAGTATAATTTCTGTTTATCAGATCTATATGGCAGTAAGATTTTGATAACGGTGATATGACATTGAAAACAATGAAATCATCATCATTTGAATTCGGAAACATTTCCCGGAATATTTCTTTACCGAATGCCAGAGCATCCTTATTCATTACAAGCGTATATCCCCCGCTTACAACAGAATAAACTTTTTCCTCTCCGTCAATATTTGCTGTAACTGCAGAAAAATTGCTGAGTTTGTTATATCTTTTTTCCTTAAGATAAACCGGCTTAAGCTCTACAGGAAACATTAGCGGTTCTATGTTAGTATTTCTGCTCATGATAAAATAATTTTAAATTTAATAATATTTACTTTAATATAATTATTTACTGAGACAATCAATGTCAGGTTTTGGTAGTGTTAACAGGATAATAATTTAAAACAGACTTATTTTTAAAATTGAGTGATTGAGATCAGTTTAAATCAAATAATGAATACAAACTTTAAAGCTGTATCAATCTAAAATCTAACCAGCTGCTTTGTGACAGATAATTATTGAAATACATCTCCTTTAAACGTAAAATGTACCGGAGATCTCCGCTTTTACTCATATTGAATTAATTTTTTAATAAAATAATTTATATTTTTTATTATGTACAAACATCACTCTGCATTATCAATATTTAAAATGTAAAAACCATAAAAGATCTTTTGCTGCTTTCACGCATCACATGGCGTCACAAGATCTATCATGAGTAAGAAAAACTTCCCATCACTTTCTCCGAAATATAATCCCATATTCGAATCAGTAGTATAAAAGGAATATTTAAATTTATCACTGCTCCTCTCTGATTTTTCCCGAATAATTTTATAAACTCCGTTTTCATTTCCGTCTCCTTCAAAACCGTAATTTCCGTTATCATCTGCGTAACCATAAACACGTGAATTAAAATTTTTTTCCGGGGTATTGTTAAAATAACATCCGTCCTTATCCCAGCCCTCTTTATCGCTTTCACAATTATACTGAGGAAGACTGCCTTCTGCGGGTTCACAGTTTATTTTAAGATTTTTAATTCTGTAGAGATCAGTTTCTTTTGAGCTGTTTAGAACCGGATCGAAAGAACTGAAATAATAACAATTGATAAATGCGCCGGGATTGTCCAGGACAAAAATTCCGTGCTCAGGATCAATATACTCATTCAGCGACGAAATATTCTTACTGTTAAAATCCGTTTTGAACTTCTCAAAAAATTTCAGAAAATCTTCATTACCGGGATTCCCGGCGAAAGCTGATGTCAGCTGATAAGAAAAGAGACAAAAAATTAATATTAGATTTTTCATATAAAAAGTTTTTAATTTATTAATCATTATATATTTTGAAAATATTTTTTTAAATAGTATTTGATTTTATATTCCTTCAAATTTTTCAATCAGCCAGGTTTTTTGTGAAACTATTTTTTCTTTTTCAATTTCACTCTTTAAATATAAAGCTTCATTATTATTTGCTTTCA
>DDUU01000033.1 GCA_002344965.1 Candidatus Tepidiaquacellales bacterium UBA2330
CGTGTCTCAGTTCCAGTGTGGCTGATCATCCTCTCAGACCAGCTACTGATCGCAGGCTTGGTGGGCTATTACTCCGCCAACTACCTAATCAGACGCAGGCTCATCTTCAGGCCCCGAAGGTTTAACAACTGTCTCGATGTCGAGCCGCTGCATTATCTGATATTAGTCCCGCTTTCGCGGAATTATGTCAGTCCCAAAGGCAGATTACCTACGTGTTACTCACCCGTGCGCCACCTCCATTCAAGTATTACTACCTAAACTTCAGTTGACTTGCATGTATTAAGCACGCCGCCAGCGTTCGTCCTGAGCCAGGATCAAACTCTCCATTATAATTATAACTTTGATTTGATCGTAGCTACAAGGTTATTTAAGGTATCGAAATTTGCACACTAATATTTTTTAATTTACTACTTGTGCAATTTTTATGTAAAAGAACATTTTTAAATACGAATTACAAATATACGAGATTTCTTTTCTTAAGTCAATGAATATTTCCCGTTACTTAAAAAAATTTTTGATTTTTTTTAAAACCGACGTATATTTTTGAGTGATTCAATATAGCAATTTTATAAGAATTATTAAATTAATATTTAAATCGTTTTTAATTTTGTATACAATTCTCAATTTCCCTTTTCCGTATAATATTTACCTCATTGCAGTTTTTATTTTGCGTAATAATTATACTTATTTGTTAATTTTATTCTGCTGAGAATTTTAGATTTATCTGAATGTTGAAGCTTAGTTTAAACTGAATTTTCTTTTAAAAAAAATTTTAGTTTCATAAACTTATTGGAGAAATTATTTTGTCAATAGCTTTGCAAAAGCTCTTTTTACAATACTTTGCAGCTAATCTATTCTGATTGTTTTAAATATTATTATACATAAAAATATTTTGCATTAGTAAATAAAATAAATTTCGTTAAAGCTTTGCTTCGTAAAATCTTCATCAATTATTTTTTTAAAAATAATTTTATTTATTTATTATGGAAAGATTACTGATCTGCAAAATGAATTTAATACAACTCTTGAATTTTTTTTCTCAATATGCTTTAGTCTGGATTTTGAATATCATTTCAGGCTTGATGAATATTTCCATAATAGAAATTGCTTTATAATTTTAAAAATACTTAACCGGAAATTTTTTCTTTGGATATTCTTTTAATCTTACGAACCATTATTCAATTTTTTTAATGTTAAGATCACTTAATATAATAATGTTCTGACTCCTTTTTTGAAATACTTAATGCATTTGAAGATGTTGTTCCGGAATTGAATTACAAGTTTTGAATTTTCAATTGATTTTAAAACCGATAAAAGTTAGTTTGATTATCAATTTTTTAAGATTTTATCAGATTTACTGAATGGAAAAGACCAAGAAAAGATACTATCATCATAAGAGAAAGAAACCTTTTAAAACCAATGTTCAGCATGAATCTGAGTCTAAAACTCCTGAAAAGAAAATTTTACAAAGTGAAAATCTTTCAACCCGTCATTTATTAAACCCAAATCAGCGCATTTCAGTTGTAATACCTTTATATAATGAGGAAGAATCTCTTCAGGAGCTTAGCGATTCGCTTAAATCAACTTTTGAAAATCTGAATTGTAACTACGAAGTAATTTTTATTGATGACGGCAGCACTGATAAATCATTTCAGAAGATAAAAGAAATAAACAGAAAGAATAATAATTTTCACTGCATAAAGTTCAGAAGGAATTACGGAAAATCCGCAGCATTGGCAAAAGGATTCAAAGCAGCCAAAGGGAATATAATTATTACAATGGATGCTGATCTTCAGGATGATCCGTCGGAAATCCCGGAGCTTATAAAAGTTTTAAATTCCGGTTATGACCTTGTTTCAGGCTGGAAAAAAGTCCGGTACGATCCTTTCATTAAAAAGCATACTTCAAAAATATTCAACTATTTCACATCTAAACTTTCAGGCATAAGGCTTCACGATTTTAACTGCGGGCTGAAAGCATACAAGAGAGATGTCGTAAAATCTATCAGGATATACGGCGAAATGCACAGATATATTCCTGCGCTTGCTCATCTCTCGGGATTTAAAGTTACGGAAAAACCCGTTAAGCATCACGCAAGAAAGTACGGAGTTACAAAATTCGGAGCAAGCAGATTTGTAAACGGATTTCTTGACCTGCTTACTGTCTCATTCACAAACAAGTATATGAAACGTCCCCTGCATTTCTTCGGAAGCATGGGAATTTTAATTTCCGCTGCCGGATTTCTGATCTCTCTTTATCTAGTAATTCTTAAGTTTATAGAAGGCAAACCATTAAGCGACAGACCTTTATTCCTTGTCGGGATTTTTATGATGGTAGTCGGCATTCAGTTTTTATCGCTCGGTCTGATAGCCGAGATGATAACCAAATCAAATATTAACGACGAAGATATTCTCGTTGAAGAAACCATATAATAATTTATTCAAAGTATATTAATGTCAAATTCTGTTGTAAGTAAAAAAGCAAGTATCGGAAAAAATTTCATAATCAAGGATTTTTCAATCATAGAAGATGACGTAGTGATCGGTAATAATGTCGAGATAGGTTCGAATGTTGTGATCGCAAACGGAGCAAGAATATCAGATAATGTAAAGATTCATCACGGGGCAGTGATAAGCACAAATCCTCAGGACCTTAAATTCGAAGGTGAGATCACGACAATGGAAATAGGCGAAGGCACAGTAATCAGAGAATATGCTACGCTTAACCGCGGAACAAATTACAATAAAAAAACTACTGTGGGCAGTAACTGTTTTATAATGGCTTACGCACATGTTGCACATGACTGCATTATAGGCGATCGCGTGATTATTGCAAACAGCGTTCAGATGGGCGGACATGTTGAGATCGGCGATTGGACAATTGTCGGAGGTCTGGTCCCGATTCATCAGTTTACAAAAATCGGCGCGCATGTGATGATAGGCGGCGGATTCCGGACTGTAAAAGATCTTCCCCCCTATATTCTCGCCGGCGGTTATCCGCTGAGATTTGAAGGAATAAATCTGGTCGGGCTGAGAAGAAGAGGATTCACGAATGAACAGATCGCGAATATTAAAGACGCTTATGATCTTATCTACAGATCTGAGTATAACTTCGGAGATGCAGTCAGAAAAATTATATCAAACGGAAATGTACAGCCGGAAGTACAGCTTATAATCGATTTTATTGAAAACAGTAAACGCGGAATAGTAAAGGGCTGATGCAGTCGAATAAGAATTATGAAATTAAGTGCCGTGTCAGGAATCTAATCAAATTAAAAAAATTACTTCTCTCAGATAAAAGTTACACATATTCAGAAGAATCTCAGAAAGATATTTATTACAAGGTAAAGGAAGGAAGACTAAAGCTGAGAATAATAAACTTTAGCATAGCAAATCTGATCTTTTACAAAAGAACCGACAAAAGAAAAATCAGAACTTCAGAATATATTTTATCACGGACAAATGATTTCAGACAGCTTGAAAATATTTTAAACAGTCAGTTTGAGACGCTGACTGTTGTTTCAAAGCAAAGAAATATTTTCATTAAAGATAATATCAGGATCCATCTTGATAAAGTAAAGAGACTTGGTGAGTTTCTGGAAATAGAAATTATTTATAAGGATCTAAAATCAGCAAAAAAACTAATGGACTTCTATATAAATTTTCTTGACCTGAACGGTGAAGATTTTATAAAGAATTCTTATTCAGATCTGTTAATTAAAAAAGATTATGTCCGCACAAAAAAAGGATACGGAACATCACATAACGACGAAAGTGCTCTTCGCGATGAAGCAGAGAAAAGAAAAAATCGCAATGCTTACTGCGTATGATTTTCTTACAGCTAAATTTCTTGACGCTGCCGGAATTGACGTAATACTTGTCGGTGATTCTCTCGGAAATGTAATACAGGGAAATGAAACAACCTTACCTGTTACGCTTGAAGAAATGATATACCATACAAAGATTGTAAAGAGAGCCGTGACGAATGCGATCGTAGTTGCGGATATGACTTTTATGAGTTATCAGGTGGGGGTAAAAGAAGCAATCACAAACTGCGGAAGAGTTATGAAAGAGACGGCATGCGACGCCGTAAAAATGGAAGGCGGTGATTATATTGCAGAGACAGTCAGGCGCGTAGTAGAGATCGGAATTCCCGTAATGGGACATCTCGGACTGACTCCGCAGTCAATTAATAAATTCGGAAGTTACAAAACCCGCGGAACAGAGAAGGAAGAAGCGGATAAAATATATAAGGATTCTCTGCTGCTTGAGAAAGCCGGATGTTTTGCAATAGTCCTTGAAAAAATTCCCGAAAAACTCGGAGCTAAGATCTCACGCGCATTAAAAATTCCGACTATAGGAATTGGCGCAGGACCTTCGTGCGACGGTCAGGTGCTTGTAACTCACGATATGCTCGGGCTTATAGAAGATTTTAAACCCAGATTCGTCAGAAGATACGCAAACATGGCTGTTGATACAAAAGATGCGTTCAGAAAATATATAAAGGATGTAAAAGATAAGAAATTTCCAACCTTAAAAGAAAGTTACTGAATAGTAACTCCGCTTTAAACAGTTGAATGTTTTTTAAGTCAGATTTAATTCGGTTTATGTCCCGCCTATGCTGAGGTCACAAATAAAATTCATCAGTAAAACCCGAAATCAATTCTAAAATATCATTAAACTTTCACCGAATCGGTGAATCATCTTTAGTCACCAACAGCATTTCCTGCGAAGTCTGAAAAATATACCCGCCGATGCTGTTGTTCCAATAAGTTTGCACATTTAAAATACTCTGTTAACAGTAAAACTATTACAAACTATTTGGTCACCAACAACATTGACTGCGAAGTCTGCACGTTATTTTAATTTTAAATTAAAATTTCCGTCAACTAACAGATAAGTCTTGTTTTTAAAAATCATAAATCATAAGTTCAAAAAAAGGAGATATTATGATGAATCAATTTTTAGAAATTAAAAATGCTTGCTTGCTTGCTTGCTTGCTTGCTTACTTGCTTGCTTAAACACCCTCTACCCTGCATCTTCATACAGTCAACTAACTTATCCAACCAGATATCCGACAGCCGTAATTCCGCATAACAGCGATGGTCACAGATTATTTTTTCTTTATATGCCGATGATATATGAGGATAATGCAGGACAGGATACTTTTAAATTGTATTATGTAAGAGGGGGTAGTGTTTTAAGAAGATACCTTGCAAGATCAATTGATTTCGGTATTACATGGAATGATACGCAATTAGTAACAGTGCAGGAAAATGACAGACAATGGGAAAGTATAATAGGAAATCCAGATTCAAACAATTACTATATGGCTTTTAATAGGTAAAGTCTTAAATTACCTGT
>DDUU01000053.1 GCA_002344965.1 Candidatus Tepidiaquacellales bacterium UBA2330
AGTAACAAGTCCGGGAACTGCAGGTAATATCAACTCACTCGAAGGAAACGGAACAGACTGGTGGGCAACAAGAACAGGCAACACCGTTTTCAGATCAACAGACGGCGCAGCAACCTGGTCTACAGCATACACACTAACCGGCGCAGCATTCAATGATATGGATTTCGCAGTAGTCGGCGGATGTCCGGTCGGCTGGGCTGTTAGTTCAGCAGGTTTAATTGCGAAGATGAGTAACCTAGTCAATGTCATAGGCACAAGCAGTGAAATACCATCTTCATTCAGCTTAATGCAAAATTATCCAAATCCATTTAACCCGGAAACAAACATAAACTTCTCAATTCCTAAATCAGGATTAGTAACACTGAAAATTTATGACATCTCCGGAAAAGAAGTTGCAACTCTTGTAAATGAATTGAAGAATGCAGGAAGTTATGTAGTAGGATTTAACGCTGCAAACTTACCAAGCGGAGCTTACTTCTACAGAATGCAAACGGAAGGTTTTGCTGAGACAAAGAAAATGATGCTTATTAAATAGTTAGCAGTTAACAGTTAGTAGTTAATAAATTAACTGCTGATTATTATTTATATTTCACATTACCCGCATTTTTATAAGTGCGGGTTTTTTTATTCTTTTCTTAAAAAAAAATCACAGCCCGGATTATTTTTCAGAAAGCAATTTTTTGTTTTTTAAAAAATACTGTAAAAGTATATTCATAAGAAATAATCATTTAGCTATTTTTACAAATAACGAATCTCAATCTAATAAAAAAATATAATGTCCTCAAACAAACTTACACTGCAAGACCTGATAGATAAAAATGAAATTAAGTATAAAAGAGTTTTAGTCAGAGTTGATTTTAATGTCCCGATTGATGAAAACGGAATCATCACTGATGATAACAGAATCCTTCAGTCGCTGCCGACTATTAAGGCGATAATTAAAAACGGAGGCAAATGCATTCTGATGAGTCACCTCGGGAGACCGAAAGGAGAAAAGAATCCGAAATATACACTATCAGCGATCGCCGGATATTTATCCAACGTATTAAATTTTCCGGTGTTATTTTCTGATGACTGTATAAGTGAAAACAACTCTGAAGTCATTGATGAAATGAGGGGAGGTGATGTGCTTCTGTTAGAGAATTTAAGATATTATAAAGAGGAAGAGAAAAATGATCCCGGCTTTGCCGAGAAGCTGGCGGCTTACGGAGAGATTTACATTAACGACGCATTCGGCACAGCTCACAGAGCGCACGCTTCCACTGAAGGTGTTACGCATTTCATTAAAACTTGCGCTGCCGGATATCTGATGGAAAAGGAGCTTAAATATTTATCCAGTGCGATAAGCAATCCTGCAAGACCATTATGCGCAATACTCGGCGGCTCCAAGATATCCGGAAAGATCGATGTGCTCGAAAATCTTCTCGGCTCTGCGGATACAATTCTGATTGGCGGCGGAATGATGTTTACATTTTATAAAGCGATGGGTTACAATATCGGTAAATCAATACTCGAAGAAGACAGAGTCGGACTTGCAAAGGAAATTATTGAAAAGGCGAATGATTCAAAAACAAAACTATTACTGCCGGCAGATGTGCTGATGGCGGAAAAGTTTGAACAGGGTTCAAAGACTGTAACTGTGAAAGCCGACGGAATTACTTCAGAGTACAATAACTGGACGGGAGTTGATATCGGACCGGAGACTATAAAAATTTATTCCGGTGAAATTTTGAAATCAAAAACCATTGTATGGAACGGTCCGATGGGAGTATTTGAGATTGATGATTTTGCAAACGGAACAATGCAGATTGCGAAAGCTCTGGCTGATGCAACGGCGAAGGGAGCTGTTTCAATTATAGGCGGAGGTGACTCGGCAAGCGCAGTTGCAAAAGCTGGTCTTGAAAAAAAGATCTCTCACGTATCCACCGGCGGCGGCGCTTCTCTTGAATTTCTCGAAGGGAAAAAACTTCCCGGCGTGGAAGCGCTTTCGGAAAAATAAAAAAATTTACTATGGGAAAAAGAATAGCTAAAATTCCTTCCTGGCTCTGGATAATAATTTTCATTGCGGGAATAGTGTTATTCATCGTCGGGATACAAATATCAATTTACGGTATTGCAACCATTGAAGGAATCGGAACATTCATAATGTTAACAGCAGGCATACTTATCAGCGGGGTATTTACATCTAAAAATCAGCCGATGAAAAGTAATATAGTAATTGCATTATTCATCTCATTTTATGCTCTGATGGGAGCTTCTATTGACCAGTCCGGTAATTACATTTTTAATAAACCCGTCGAATACTTATGCTGCCCGGGAGATTCAAAGCTTGCAAGGAATATGATCATCAGAGATCCTCTGCCTGAAAGGAGAGACTTCGTTCAGGACTTCAGCTGCGTTGATGAAAATTTAAACAGAGTTGAGGAAATAAATTTATTAGCGGTGTTTGGAATAAGATTCGGCGAATATGTTTTAATCGGATATTTACTTTTATGGATCAGAAGATTCAGATATAAATATTTTATTGAGAAAAAATTTCAGAAACAACCGGGGACCGATACTTAAAAATAAAAAGCGTATGGAACATAAAGAGTTCGTTCCAAATAGGCAGATTTGTAACGGAAAAAAACGAGGATTTAAAATTTTTTGAAATTCGTAATTCCTAACTTGAAATTATTTATCAACAACCGCTGCCATAAACTCTCCTTCACATGCAAGTTCGCCGCCGATATAATTCTTATATGCTTTACCTGCAATTTTACAAATGCCGCTTTTGAATGAAAGCAGATACATTTCAAATACAAGCTGATCACCCGGAGTTACTGGTTTTCTGAATTTCACTTTTTCAATTGAAGCGAAATAAGCCATTTTATTCTGAGGTTCATCAAGAGAATTTAACAGAAGAATGAAACCGCACTGAGCCATTGCTTCCACTATCAGCACACCGGGCATAACTCTTCTGTTTGGGAAATGTCCGTTGAAAAACGGCTCGTTGTAAGTTACGTTTTTTATACCGACTATTCTCTTATTTACTTCAATATCAATAATTCTGTCAACCATAAGGAAAGGATATCTGTGAGGCATGATCTCTAAAATTGCTTCAATGTCAAATATACAGTTCTCTGATTTCAGCACCTGAAATTTCTTCTCTATCTTTTTCTGCAGGTAGAGCTTTCTCAGCATTTTGGTAAATTCAACATTGGATTTATGTCCCGGTCTTGCAGCAAGTATCTGTCCTTTAACAGGCGCGCCGATAAGCGCAAGATCGCCTATGAGATCAAGCAGCTTGTGCCGGGCGGGTTCATTGCGGAATCTCAGCTCGCGATTGTTCAGTATTCCGTTCGAACCGAGAATAATGCTTTCTTCAATGCCGATCTTTTTTTTCAGACTTTCCAGCTCGCTGTCTGATGCGTCTTTGTCAACAATGACAATTGCATTATTAAGATCTCCTCCTTTTATCAGATTTTGCTCCTGCAGATATTCGATCTCGCTCAAAAAGCAAAATGTCCTTGACGGAGCGAACTCTTTTTCAAATTCTTTCTGAAGATTAAAAAGTCCAGTGTGCTGCACTCCGAGAGCGGGATTGTTATAATCTATCATCACGGAAATTCTGAAATCATCTTTTAAAGGAAGTGCTACAATGTCAACATTTGTTTTATCGTCGTGATAATGAACGGTGTCTTCAATGACAAGATAATCCCTCTTTGCTTCCTGTTCTGTTATATCTGCTTTCTTCAGAGTTTCCACATAATCCTTTGCGCTGCCGTCCATTATAGGCGGTTCATTCGAATCAAGCTCAATAATTATGTTATCAATTTCACAGCCCATAATACTTGCAAGGACATGCTCGACTGTATGCACCTCCGCTCCGTCTTTAGCAATGGTTGTTCCGCGGGAAATATCGATAACGTGATCAATATCAGCAGGAATTTCAGGAGAGCCGGGGAGATCAATTCTTTTGAATTTAACGCCGTAATTTTCGGGAGCAGGTTTGAATGTCATGTTGGATTTATTTCCTGTATGAAGTCCGACTCCTGACATTGTGATCTGATTTTTTATGGTACGCTGTTTTTCTAACATAGTATAAAGATTAGTTTCCGGATGATTCCAGTTTCTTAATTCTTTCTTCGAGCTTATCAAGATTTTTAATGCGTGCTTCGATTTTCAGATCTTCGCGGTAAGGTCTTACTCTGTAACCGGTATAAATTCCCGGTTCGGTTATGGATTTTGAAACACCGACTGCTGCTCCTATCACTACATCATCACAAATTTCCAGATGTCCGACTATACCGGATTGTCCGCCTATCATACATCTTTTTCCGATCCTGGTGGAACCTGCGATCCCAACCTGCGCCGCTATAACAGTATTCTCGCCGATCACTACATTGTGCGCGATCTGAATCTGATTATCGAGCTTGACGCCTTTGCAGATCCTTGTCTCGCCGATAGTTGCTCTGTCTATTGATGTGTTCGAACCAATCTCTGCGTCGCTTTCGATCACTACATTGCCTGTCTGGGGAATTTTTTTATAAGATGAGTCTTTTTGTTTTGCGAATCCGAATCCGTCTGATCCTATGACAGCTCCGGAATGAATAATTACATTATCTCCGATTTCAGTATCCCTGTATATAGTTACATTGGGATAAATTCTGCAGTTTTTTCCTATGATGCTGTTTATTCCTATATAAACATTTGGAAAAATTTTTGTATCATCGCCGATCTTACATCCTTTCTCAATCACTGCATTACTGCCGGTGTAAACATTTTTACCTATCACAGCGCTTTGGTCGATAACGCTGTTTTCGGAAATGCCTGTCAGCGATTCATTTTCATTGACTTCGAAAACTTCAAGTAATTTTAAAAAAGAATTGTAAGGATCATTAACTCTTATGACAGAAGATACTTTATTACCTTTAATAATAAAGTCTTCATTAACAATTACGCAGCCGGCTTTTGTCGTCTCAAAAAACTTTTCGTATTTGGGATTTGAAATAAACGTGATTTCATTTCCATTTGCCGTTTCAATCTTTCCAATTCCGGTAATTATCAGATCTGCATTTCCTTCAACCTTTCCTTCTATAATATCTGCGATCTCGCTGAGCTTCATTTATTTACCTTCTATTTCGTTAAGAACTTTCAAAGTCAAATCATAATTTTCATTTACATAAAGCAGAAGTATTTCACTGCTTCTGTCAAACACATAATCAAAACCGCCGTCTTTTGCTACAACTTCTATAGCTTTAAAAATTCTGTCCTGAACAGGTTTCATAAATTCAGTCTGTTTCAGAAAATACTCTCCGCCTTCTCCGAACTTCTGAATTTTAAAATTACTGACCTTTCCTTCGAGTTCTGCAATCTGAGTTTCCGTACTTTGCTTAAGCTGATCAGTAAGAATAAGTTTCTTTTTTTCAAAATCCGCTTTTACAACTTTAAGACTGTCCTGAAGCTGATTAAGCTCAGATTGCCATTCTGTAACAAGATTATCGAGACGCTGCTGAGCGTCTCTTGACTCCTGCATTGATTCAACAATTCTCTTAGAATCTATATATCCCACTTTTGTCTGGGCGAATATCCCGCCGGACATAATCAGTAAAAATGACAGAGCAGTAATTCCGGATGAAATGAATTTCATTATTTTCATAAACGCATTTTTAAAAAATAAATCAGGATGAAAGCAAAAAGCTTTTCACCATTTAAAATAAATTATTTCAGCTTATCAAGGACTTTGAAAGTGATGTCAAATTCCTTATCGCCGTAAAGCAAAGTTCCGTCAGCTTTATCAAATACAAAATTTATTTTAAGCGATTTGGATACATCTTCAATTGTTTTTGTGATTTTTTCCTTAACAGGTTTGAATAATTCCGCCTGTCTCTGTATCAGCGCGTTTTGAACATTCTGTTTGTAATTTTCCATTGATTCGCTCATCATCTGGAGTTCGTTCTGAAGTCCGGAAATTTCCTCATTCAGAGCTTTGAGATCCGTTTCGGAAGAAACGCTGCCCGACTCAACGCTTTTCTGCGCGTCTTCGTATCTTGTTTTGAAAGTTTCAGCTTTGGATTTCAGTTCATTTTCTTTTGCCTGAACTGTGTCAAGATATAATTTCTGCAGACCTTCAAGTTCTTTCTGAACGCTCTGAGCTTCCGGTAATTGCTTCAATATTACTTCACTGTCCACATATCCTATCTTTACCTGCGCCGACGCATCTCCGGAAATTAAAAATCCGATCGCGGAAAAAATAAATATAAATATTTTTAAGTTACTGGTTTTCAAAGAATATCTCCTTTTTATTTGTTTTATTTAAATTAAGTTTTTGTTATTGAAATTAAAATCCTCTTCCGAACTGAAAATGGAAAAGCCATTTCGGATCCTGACCGTCCACAGCTTTTCTGTCAAACCCGTATCCGAAATCAAATCCTACAAGTCCGACTGCGGGTAGTATAAGTCTGGTTCCAATCCCTACAGATTTTCTCAGATCAAAAGGATCCGTTTTATTTATATCTGCCCAGACATTTCCGGCTTCTGCAAATATCAAAGCGAATATCGGCAGCGGATCCAGGGATAATGAATATCTAAGCTCAAGTCCGTATTTAGCAGTTACTCTTCCGCCGATCGGATTTCCGACAGAATTCTGCGGTCCTACTGATCTGTCATCATAACCTCTTAAAGGTATTGTATTATAAGTGAGTCCGTTTCCTCCCATATAAAAAGTCTCATTCGGCGGCAGATATTTATCTTTCGCAAATGAATTTATAAAGGAGAACTGAAAATTTGAAAATAAAACTAATTTTCTGTTTATTGATAAAGGCGTATATGCTTCGACTACAAAAATATTTTTTATAAACTCAACTGTGCCGGGCAGAAAAGGTCCGCCGGATAATTCAGTTGAATTGGAAACTTTAGTACCTGTAGTAGGGAAGACTGGTTCAAATACTGAAGACCTGGAAATTATCTGTCTTATGCTGAACTGATTTCTGATGCCTTCTTCATATACCTCGTCACCGTTTATGACATTAGTCCTTTGAAATTTGAATGTCCAGTCGCCTCTGAAATAATCATCAGGAAATTTGAATCTTCTTCCGACATTTACCGAAGCTCCGGTTTCTTTCTGTTCGAGATTGGAATAATTGGATCTTGTATCAAAAATATTAAATCCAAACTGTGTCGGAGTGTCATATAGCCAGGGTTCCTGAAAGCCGATGTCGAAAGTTCTGTATGTTCCTCCGGTTCCGAAAGACCAGTTGAAACTCATAAGCTGACCGGCTCCGCCTGAGAACGGCTGCGTAATGTCAAAGTTATTGAATGTAAGTCCGAGAGCTCCTGTAACACCGAAACTTCCGCTGTATCCGATGGATGCATTGAACTGATCTGAAGATTTTTCTTCAACAATATATTTTACAGTAACAGTGCTGTCGTTTTGAAGAGAGATATCCTGTGTGAGTTTTTCCGGATTGAAATAATTCAGAGCCGCAAGCTGCTGCATGCTTCGTTTTATATCGCTCTTTGTAAAATAATTTCCGGGTATTGTATAAAGCTCTCTTCTTAAAACTTTGTCTTTAGTTTTGTCATTTCCTTCAAATCCTATGAGACCGAATTTAAACTGATTACCTTCGGCGATATCAATCTTAAGATCCACTTTGTTACCGTCGAGAGGAATTTCATCTATGTTTGCATTAAAAGAAAGATAGCCGTTATCTAAATAAAGTGAGCTGATGTCTGATTCCGATTCATTGCCGTAAATATTCTGCTGCAGCAGTTTTGTATTATATACGCTTCCCTTTTTTAACTGGAGTCTTGACAAAAGCTCTCTGTCATCATATATGGTGTTTCCGGTAAATTCAATATTATTAATATAATATCTTTTGCCTTCATTTACTTCCAGCACAATGTTCACATCTTTTTTAGAAGGAAGTATGTCCAGTCTTTCTGAAACAATTACGGCATCCTTAAATCCTCTTTCTCTGTAATAGTCAATTAAAAGATTTTTATCCTGTTCATATTTAGCTTTGTCAAAGCCCGCGCCGTCCCAGAATTTCCACCATACGCCTTCGGAAGTTTCTTCAAACGCTCCTTTTAGATCTGATGCCGGAATATTTTTGTTTCCCTTAATAATGATTTTGTTTACGGTGAGTTCGTTACCTTCTTTTATTCTGATTCTGATACGCGCTTCGTTATTAGCTGAGATCAGCTTATCGGTTTTAATTTCCGCAAGTCCGAATCCTTCTTCAGCGTAATTTTTTTTAAGATTATATTCAATGTCTTTAAGTTTCTGATCGCTGATGACTTCACCCGGTACGATATTTATCTTTTCCTTTATTTCATCATCAGAAAACTCATCATTACCCGATATCTCAATGCTTTCAACTCTCGGAAGCTCTTCCACTTCTATAATAAGATAAATGTCATTACCGAATTTTTTGTCAACATAAATTTTCACATCAGAAAAAATTCCGATATTCCAAAGTCTGGTGATTGCATCTCTTGTTTCATCGGAAGGAAGCGTTATTTCCGCTCCCTGTTTCAGACCTGAATATGATATGATGGTCCCTTTTTCATAATTACGGTTACCTTTAGTATCAATGCCTGCTATTTTGTAAGTAACAGGTCCTAATTCCTGAGAATAAATTTCCGCCGAAAAGGATAATATTATAAAAATTATTACTGAATATATTTTTAGAGACATTGGTTTTTTAATTCTTTTGATTTTTGATTATCTGCTCGCTGGTCAATCCGAATCTTCTTTCCCTTTTCTGAAAATCATAAATAGCTTTATATAAATTGTTTCTTTTAAAATCCGGCCAGTAACAATTATCAATGTATATCTCACTGTAAGCGAGCTGCCAGAGCAGAAAATTACTTATTCTGAATTCACCTCCTGTTCTGATTAAAAGGTCGGGGTCAGGTAAATTTTTTGTTGCAAGATATCCTGAAAAGATCTCTTCACTAAGATTTGTTAAATCCAATCCCGTCTTTTTATGTTCCTTTGCTATTTTTTTAACGGCATTAAGTATATCCCATCTTCCGCTGTAGCTAAGCGCGAGGTTTAACGTCATGAGTTTATTTTCTTTTGTTGTCTGCATTGCATCAGCAAGTTCTTTTCTGACTTTTTCTGGAAGATTGTCAAGATCACCTGTTGCAATCAGCCGGACATCATTTTGATTAAGCCGGTCAGTCTCGTCACGAATTGATCTTATAAGTAATTTCATAAGCATAGTTACTTCTGTCTTAGGTCTCTTCCAGTTTTCTGTGGAAAAAGTATACAGCGTAAGATATTTCACTCCTATCTGACCGCATACTTCCACAATATCTCTCGCAGAATTCACGCCTTCATTATGTCCGAATACTCTGGAAAGTCCTTTTGATTTTGCCCATCTCCCGTTTCCGTCCATTATAATTGCAATGTGTGCCGGAATTTCTCCGTGAGATTTTAAATCGTCCTGTTTTATTTTGTCTTTATGTGACGGCTCTGTCAATTCTGATATTTCTACTTATTAAATTTTACTTTTGTTCCTATGAATATAAATACTAAAGCAATCCTATCTTGTCTTTCAGAACAAATATTTTTTCATTTGCAATTACAGAGGCATTGCTGTTACCCTCTGTAATAATATTCATAAGTCTGTCTTCATTGTTTCTGATACTGCTGTATGTATTCTGAAGCGCGGACAATTTTTCCGCAACCAGCCCGCCAAGATCTGTTTTGAATTTACCGTAGCCTGAATCTCTATATTCGGTTTCAATCTCACTTATCTGTTTTCCGGAAAACTCTGAGTATATTGTAAGAAGATTTGATAATTCGGGTTTGTCATTTCCGAATGCAACTTTATTATCAGAATCAGTAACCGCTTTTTTAAATTTTTTCAAAATATCCTCAGCTCTGTCTTCAAGCAATACATAACTGTCTTTTACATCGCTCTTACTCATTTTTTCCGAGGCGTTATTCAGTGACATAATCTTTGCGGAAGTTTTTGATAAAGTCGCCTTCGGTAATTTAAAAGTTTCGCCGTGCTGATTGTTAAATCTCTGAGCGATGGTGCGGCTGAGTTCCACATGCTGCACCTGATCAATACCTACGGGAATTTCATCCGCGTCATATAAAAGCACATCACCCGCCATTAAAACAGGATAATCAAAAAGTCCGGCAAGCTGTCCTTCCTTACCGGATTTAAGAGATTTGTCTTTATACTGCGTCATTTTTCCAAGCTCACCCATTGTTACATAATTGTTCAGTATCCAGCAGATCTCGCTGTGCGCGGGTATCATAGACTGAACAAAAATTACGGACCTGTTTGGATCTACACCAACCGTAAGAAGCCATGCAACAATATCGAGAGTTCTTTTTTTCAAAAGCACAGGATCCTGTTTAGTTGTTATGGCGTGAAGGTTCGCAATGAAAAAGAAATTTTCGCAGCCGTCATTATGCTGATTATCAGCCCAGCCTTTCATTGCTCCGAGATAATTTCCTATTGTAGGATCGCCGGATGGTTTTATTCCTGAAACAATTCTTTTCAAATGGATCCGGTATATTTTAAAAATGATAAATTCATCAGTCCGTTATTACAATTATATGTAAATATAAAATTAATCAGCAAATTTCAAAAATTATTAATGTAAGCTTTGGCAAGTTTGTATGTTTCGGCAATTCCTTTACGGTGAGTTCTTTCTGCTCCGTGAGATGCGGAAACTCCCGGACCTATGAGCCCGACTCTGACATCATAACCCGCAAGCAAAGCAGCGCTGCCGTCAGAACCGTAATACGGATATATATCAACATTATGTTTAATGTTATTTTTTTCAGCAAGTTCTTTAAGCTTTTTGGAAACATGAAAATCATACGGACCGGAAGAATCCTTTACGCAAATAGAAACAGCATCTTCCTCTCCTGTGCAGCCGTCGCCAATGACAGCCATGTCAAGCACAAGAAGCTCCTTTACAGAGCCCGGAATTCCAATTGCAGATCCGTGACCTACTTCTTCATAATTAGAAAAATAGAAAGCCGCCTTAAGATTCTTTTTATTTTTTTTATCTTTTATACTCTTCGAAAGCTCTTTGATAAGTTCAATAAGTATAGCAGCGCACGCCTTGTCATCAAGAAATCTTGATTTAACGAAACCTGACTTTGTATATTCATATCTGATGTCATAAAAAACAAAATCACCGGTATTGATGCCAAGTTTTTTAACATCGGATTCGCTGTTTACCAATTCATCAAGTCTTATTGACATTTTCCCTTGTTCTCTTTTCTCTGAACTGAGTTTATCATTAACATGTGCTGCCGGGTTATTCATCAGAAAAGTGCCGCGGTAAATTTTTCCTTTGGAATTTCTCACCGACACATATTCGCTTTCGAATGAATTCCACGGATATGATCCGAGCTGCGTAACTTCAAGAGTCCCGTTGCTTTTAATTTCCTTTACCATAGCGCCTAGCGTATCTATATGCGCAGTCAGCAAAAGTTCAGGCGACTCGTCAAATGAAATAAGCAAAGATCCTTTATTAGTAAAAGTCTTTATAATACTACTGTCATCATCAAATAAAGATGAAATGTGATTAATTACTTCAGCAGTATAACCAGTCGGAGAATTTATTTTTAAAATAGATTCAAGGGTCGCAATTACGTTTTCCATTATTTTGAACTGTCTATAATTACTTTATAAATTTTTTCACCGTCTTTTGTCATTCCGAATTTTTCCCTCGCTACTTCTTCAAGTCTTGATTCGGAGGATTTAAGCGCGTCGATTTCTTTCTGAAGTTCTTCAGTTTTATCAAGCTCAAGCTTAATCTGTTTTTCAAGTTCTTTGGTCTCTTCTTCAAGTTTCATCTTCTGAAGAATTCCTTTATTACCGAAGACCGTCATTGAGATCAGTCCGATAAAAAATAATATTACGAGCACAAGATTAACATTATACTTAATGAATCTTGCAATGTCCGTAAATACTCCGTCTTTTTCTTTTCCGTTTTGCATTATAAATTAAATCAAAAATTTTTACTTACCGAAAGTTCAATTATTTTCTCTATAAGAAAGTTGAAATTCATTCCGTTTGCCAGAGCTGATTTCGGTACAAGAGAAGTTTCAGTCATACCGGGAAGCGTATTCACTTCGAGACAATACAGATCATTTTTATCATCAAGCATAAAATCAATTCTCGAATAGACCGAACATCCCAGAGCTTTATGCGCCTTAAGCGCCGTTTCTTTTGCAAGCGATTCGACTTCCGCCGGAATTTCAGCCGGACAGAAATACTCTGTCATACCTTTTGTATATTTATGCTCATAATCATAAAAGCCGTCTTTTGGTCTGATCTCAATTACAGGAAAAGCTTCATCGCCGATCACAGGAACTGTAAGTTCTCTGCCTTTTATATACTTTTCAATGATCACTTTATCAGAATAATGAAAAGCGAGTTCAATGGAATTTTTAAGCTGAACATCCTCGACATCCGGCTGCACAATGCTGAGCCCGACAGTGCTTCCTTCGTCATTCGGCTTGACAACACAGGGATAGCTCAGTGTTGAATTAATTTTTTTATTCAACTCCTCTAAGTCCGTCGGATAACTCTTGCTCAGCGCTATCCATTCAGGAGTAAGAATACCTGCCTGTCTTAGAATAATTTTTGAAACATCCTTATCCATCGCCAATGCAGATGCAAATACACCTGAACCGGTATATTTCATTCCTCTGAGTTCAAGAAGATTCTGAAGCCTTCCGTCCTCGCCGAATTTACCGTGAACACCTAAGAAGACTATATCAATATTGTCAAAAATATCTGAATTTATACAGTCAAGAATTTTCCTGTTGGAAGAAATTCTCAGATCATCAATTTCTTTAAATTCAGGTGAATCCTTTTTAACTGCATTTTTAAATATCTCATCAGCGCTTACGGGTATTTTTCCGTTCACAGGATCAATTACTGTTACATTATGACCGGATTCGGTCAGCGCTTTATATATACTTTTAGAAGATGAAACTGAGACTTCTCTTTCGGAAGAAGGTCCGCCGGTAATAAGAACTATATTCAACAGAGCAAAAAAATTTTTTCAATATACTTATTTCAATCAAGGATAAAAATGTTAATTTAAGAGTAAAATGCCATATCTGTCTTATGTCCATCCGCTGAGTCACGAAAGATCACCGGATACTCAAACGGGGGACATTTAAGGTTAAAAAGTTATATCTGTCTTATATAAATTCAATCCGTTTTCCCCCGGCGGAGTCACCTATTCTTTGGGACTCCGCCGGTAAAGATAATCCGTTTATTTGAATCATGGAAGATCACCGGAGACTAAGACGGGGGACAAAATGTTATTTAAGGGTAAAATATACTTTTAATGTTGTTCTTAATTTATTAAAATATCTCAGCTATATAATCCGGCTCCAATTTTATTTTGAAAGGTTAAATAAACTTATATTCAAGCGTCAGATTTTATTTTTTAATTGATAATTATTGTCGTGTAAAGAAGGAATCGATAAAAGATAAAAATTTTCATTGAATTATCAGGAGAGTGTGTATATTTTTGAAATAATTCTTATCCCAAAGAGAAATTTATTCTTTGAATCTAATATTAATTAGGAACAATATGAATAAGATTCTGCTCTTATCAGTTATATCTTTGTGGGGAATTCATCTCCGTAAAGCATCCCCACAAACATTCATCACAACACAATATCTTGGACTACAACTCAATAAATGTAATATAGATAAAAGCAAATTGTATTCAGATATGAAGGACAGTATAATAAAAGATAACTTCAATTATGGAGACAATTACTTATATATAGAGTTATTAACAAAAAGCAGAAATGAGATCATGTTATATAAAATCTGCATCAATGGTCCGCTCACAGCCTTCAGAACAAACAAACTTACGAAATCAGTAAAACGGATAGATGACGGTTAGTGCATCAACTGTCTAATTACAGATGATTTCATTCAGGCAAGGAAGTTTATTTTATTAAAAAGATTTTTCAAGATTTTTTTATTAATGAAATATATAATTAGAATAATATGAAGCCTTCTGTATTATTTTTAATAGCATATTTATTTATCACCTCAAATCTTAACGCTCAACAAATCACCTGGGCAAGAACTTACGGAGATACAGGAACTGTAAGTGAACAAGGCGTTGATATACTACAGACTTTCGATGGGAATTATGTCGTGCTTGCCACAAGAAGCTATGATGGCAATAATCAAAAAATTTTACTTCTGAAACTGGATATTTACGGAAATATCATGTGGGAAAAAATGGTAGCCGACAGCATAATATCTCACAATCCTTACAGATTCCAGCAAACGCATGATAGCGGATTTATAATCACAGGCGTGAGCGGAAGCGCATTTTTGATTAAAACTGATAAAGATGGGAATTTGAAATGGAGAAAGATTTATACGCAGACTTATCCGCAGACGTATTCGTCCTCGGTTATCACTACTATGGATAATGGATATATTTTTTGCGGGAGAGTGCCTTTTTTTAATCCACCCTCTGACAGAGGTTATATAGTAAAGACTGATCCTTCCGGAAATGTGCAGTGGGAAAGGGTCTATGAGGATTCGTTGTTTACAACATATAATGAAATCATACAGACTAAGAAATATGATGGATATTACTTAGTCGGAAGAACATATAATATTACTCAACCGGTTACATTTTACACAGTTTGCAAAAAAATGAATTTGACAGGGGAAATTAAATGGAGTAATACATTTGGAAAAAATTCAACAGGGTTAAATGTTATGATTCTCGATGATACTTCTTTGATAATTAATTCATCTAAGCAAAGTCCATTCTCTCCGAGATTATTTAGAATTGATACAAGCGGGATTGTCATTTGGGATTCTATATATCAATCTCCAAGCTTTTCCGGTGGAATTCCTTTCATCTGCAAAGATAGTCAGAACAATATACAGAAGGTTGGAGGAGTAAACGGAAATGTAACTTATACAGAAATTTCACCTTTAGGGGGGCAGCACGTATTACGACCTTTTCAAACTTCGGGCTTTCTATCAACATACAGTAATATAATAAAAAATACTATTGACGGTGGATTTATGATTGTAGGTACTGTTTTCACAGGTAATCAGTTTAGTCAGAAGGTGGATATAATGGTATTAAAAACAGATAGCCTGGTTCACGGACCTGTCCTCGTAAGCATACCTTATTCCCAGATTAGCAGTATTGCAACAGAATTTGAGCTATTACAAAACTATCCAAACCCGTTTAATTCGGAAACTATGATTGAATTCATTCTTCCCCAAAAAAAATATGTAGAAATTCATGTTTATGATATAAGAGGCAAAATAGTTAAATATTTGAAAAATGAATATATGAACGAAGGAAATTATAAAGTCAAATTTAATGGTAATGATCTTTCGTCCGGGATTTATTTTTATTCAATGAAAATAAATGGAAATTTTATAGTTACAAAAGTTATGTTGTTAATAAAATAAGGAGGGTAGAATTATGTCCATAAAACCACCATAAAAATTAAAAATAGAGTAACCTGTTAAATACAATTTTAAAGAGCTTGACATACTCTTGATATGAAATGCCTGCCAGCAAAACAAATTCAAGAAATTATTTGCAAAAATAATTTTTTGTATGCAAGCTCTTAAATTTTAAAGTGAAATTAAAACTAACAACTATTCCATAAAAATAAAATCATAAAATAATGAAAAATATAATTCTTAAAATAAAATCTTTTGTAGTAATTTTAATTTTAATCATTTTTATAAATGACAAATGTAATTCGCAAAACATTAGTCAAGGTGAACTAATGATCGTTAATAATACTGGAACACAAACAGGTAAAATGATAAAGGTTAACATCTATCCCGTTGGAGCAATTTTCAGCGGAGGCAATCAATATAGTCTTGATGCTACAAACAAAATTCCAAGTTCTAGCGAAAAAATTTATGGTTATTCAAAAATCTTAAACTTCAATCAAAATCTTAATGAAGATCAATGGACAATAAAAATAAATTTCGATGCAAGTGAGTTATTTCAAGACTGCGAGACCTCCCTCGGCTATGGCAAATACAGAATAGATTTCTATTCAGGGCCTGATCAGGATAATTTTCTGTTTATTGATTACTGCATTATAGATTACAGTGATGCTAATTACGGAACTTCGGCATTTCAGGGCGAGCAGAAGATCAGAATAGATTTCAGACCTGCTGATCAAATTACATTTAACTTTCTTAGCAGCTCTACGCCTCACAACATTACCGCCGTTGAAAAAAATATTCGCGTATGGGAACAATATGGGAGCGGCTATCCACCAACTGCGCCTTCGAGAGGAGCTTTCAATGATACTACACTTTCTCAGTATCAGAATTTTCCCATTGACGCAAAACAATTCGGAGCAATCGAACATCCTAATCCGGGAGACTTCGCTTTAAATATGGATGTGAAATATCAGGGAGCAAATCTAAAGCAAAATCAAAAACTGAATTTCGATAAATGCGAACTAACAATAAAAGAGAATATTGTTTTTCCGGCAAATCAAACTTCCGAAATGAATTTCTCCGGAAAAGGAGCTAAATTTGCAGCTAAAAATAATTCTGTTATAAATGCGCTTTCAGGTTTTATAATCAATCTTAATGACAGCGCTGATATACAGCTTGATGGAATTAAAATTTCCACAAATTCACCTTCTGTAATCTGGAGAGGAATTAAGGCAAATGATCTGAATGTAAATTCTTACATCAGAAATTCTAATTTGGAATATGCCGATACAGCATTGACCGTTGTAAATCAATTGAGTCGTCCATTTCAGTTTACTTCCAATACGGTTTTAATGTCGAGAACAATTCCCGGTTACAGGTATGGACTAGTATTTAATAATGCGGTTAATCTACTTATTAATCAAAATGAATTTCATATTCCTCCGGTACATGCTGACCCGCTTTACAGAGAAGGTTCTATTCACATTACTAATTATGTTAACCTGCCTCCGGGTTCAAGATCACTTATCAATGTTGTTGATAATAAGTTTTACAATGGATACTATCAGCTTAATTTGCTTGGTTATACTTCAAACTTAGTTACGGTTTATGTTGCACAGAATTCATTTTACAATTCAAATCATAATTTGATTGGAAGAAAATGCATTGGCGACGTTAAGAATAATGAATTTTCAAACAATATCCCCATACCACCTTGGGACTTGAGAAGTCAGAATGTTGTAACAAATTACGCAAACTTAAACTTTTACTCAAATACTTTTCAATCTATTCAGTACAATATCTTTATGGCTAATAATTCATTTCCAAATCTTGCGCCTTTAAGGGACGTCTATAACAACCTTATTTGGGTTGCAGGATTAAATTCATTGTCAAATGATAATTACGACAACCTTGTTGTTACTGGCAATGGGTACGTCTTTACTAATCTCGGAAAGAATTCCTTTACGCTTGGAAATCCGAATTACAGGCACATTTATGCCGAGATATTAGATACATCGAGTTTTTATTTTGCAAATGACAATTGTTGGTATGGTAGCGGAGATACGGCTAAACTCGAGATACGGAAAATTGGGCCAGGTGGTGACTTGGTAGAATACCAGGCAATACCAAGTGATAACTGTTTAATCGGAACTCTTGCATCAGAATATCTGAGTATAGATAAAAATTATGGAATACAAGATACGATATTTATTTCTCAATCTTCTGTAAACCAGTCAGCAAGCGAAGCCGAAATGTTATTTGCAGAATCAATTAAAAATATTGCTGCTATAGATTACACATCAGCAATACAAAATTTAAAACAAATTATCAGTATTCATAATAGCAGTGATTATTCAAACTCATCAGTTCAAAAATTGTATGAATTGCATTGCACATTAGATACTTCCGGCTCACAAACAAACACAAATCAGTTATTTACAACTTTAAAACAGTTTTTGGAAACTGTAACATTATTAAACGCAAGCAATGAAAAGTTCGTAAAAATTTCGTGTGAAACAATATTGATGTGTGAAGTTAAATTAAAAAATTATAATTCAGCAATGTCAGGATATGAATATATCTCATTAAATGATCCCGATTATAATTCAAGATTATCAGCTGCTTTAGATTATCTGGGCATTATGTGCATTGTGAACGGAGGGGCAGGGGGAAGTTTTGCAAAAGTAAAGAGAGATTTGCCTGTGAATAGAATGCTGAAAAAAATTTATTCAATTAATAAAGTTTCACATACTGGAAATAGTAAAGATAAAGAACAGAAAGTAATTTTGGATGGAAAAATTAAAGAGGTAATGACTAAATCAAAGACATTAATTAAAGATGAAAAAGTTAAATTACTGGAAAGTGAAACACTTAACTCGTTTGGTAATGAAAGTGAATTTAATCATACTAATGTTATAAAGACAGTAATTAATTCAACGAATTACCCTAATCCATTTAATCCGGCTACAGTAATTAAATTTGAACTTCCTGAGAGCGGAATTACAGATTTAAAAGTATACGACATAAGCGGTAAGCAAATTCAACATTTGATAAAACAAGAATTCAAATCCAAAGGAGTATATTCAGTTACTTTTGACGGATCAGCGTTATCAAGTGGTGTGTATTTATATCAAATCAGTTCAAACAATTTAAGAATTACCAAAAAGCTAATATTAATAAAATAAAATCATATTATAGCAAATAGCTTAAGTTTTACCTTTGGATCCGTCAAATGCTTAGATAAATTAATATACAAATTGGTAATTCAATACGTCTTTATATCATTTCAATCCATCTGAGTTACGGAAGATCACCGGAGACTCAGACGGGGGACAACATCCAATATCCCCCGGCGGAGTCTCCCGCTCTTTGGGACTCCGCCGTTAAAGAAAATCGACAGAAGATCACAGGAGACTCAGACGGGGGACAACGAAGTACATCGAATTTAATCACTGCATTTTATTCTCAAATAAGTTAGTTTTGAAAGTTAAAAAACTGCTTTTCGAAGATCAGGAATTTTCCGGTCGCATTATTTAATCTTATTTAGAAATCAGCATTAATACATCCACTTTAAATTATAAATCTATGTCTGATCAGACTTTGAATCTTGAATTCATTGAATATGATCTTCCGAACGGACTGCACTGCATTCTGTATCAGGATAATACTAAACCGAACGTATGCGTAATGCCGGCATATCAGGTCGGGGCGAAAGATGAAATAAAAGGACAGAAAGGAATTGCTCATTTGTTTGAGCATATGATGTTTCAGGGTTCGGAGAATGTAAGCAAGACCGGGCATTTTGATTCGGTAATGAAAGCCGGCGGGACCTGCAACGCTTTTACCGGATTTGACTCAACTGTATATTTTGATCTGCTTCCGTCGAATAATCTTGAACTCGCGCTCTGGCTCGAATCGGACAGAATGAATTCCCTTAACATTACGCAGACAAATCTGGATAATCAGATCAGCGTTGTGCTTGAAGAAAAGAAACAGGTAATCGATAATGTACCTTACGGCACAATGACAGAAAACTATCTTAAGCATATTTTCAGAGGATCGCAGTATGAAATTCCTGTAATAGGACTTGAGGAAGACATAAAATCCTTTTCAGTAAAAGAAGCTTTAAATTTTCACGATAATTATTATTCGCCTGAAAACTGCGTACTTATGATCTCGGGTGATATAAATATTGAAAAGACAAAAGATCTTATTTTAAAATATTTCGGGGATATCAGAAAAAAAAATCTGATAAACAGGGAAAAGAATATAATAAGTGAACTGGAATCGGATGAAGAATTAACTGTCCCGGATAACGTACAGCTTCCGGTAGTAAGCATTTGCTTTCAGATACCCGGAGAAGAAAGCGAAGAAGATTTTGATCTGGAATATTTTACGGAGATCATTGCAAACAGGGAAAGCAGCAGACTTCACAGGAAATATGTTTATGAAAAGAATATATTTAAATCAGTGCATGCTGAAAAAATAGCTCTCAAAGACGCGGGCATTTTGATTCTCTTTGCAATGCTGAATCCCGGAACTGATATTAAACTTGCGGCGGATATATTAAATGAAGAGATCAGATTGTTTTATGATAACGATATTAATGACAGGGAATTTGAAAGAATAAAAAACCAGCTTGAGTTCAGGAATGTTACGAAAAATCTGAAGATGAATAATATTTCAATCGAGACCGTAAAAAATTATATGAATTTCAGGGATACAAATCTTATAAATACTTCCTTTAAAAAATTCAGCTCCGTTACAAAAGCGGACATTAAGAAAACAGTTAAGAGTAATTTATTAGATAAGAAAAAATTTACTCTGAATTACGTACCAAAAAAATAAAATACAAAAGTCATATTTGAGAAAGCAAAGCTCAGCGTTAAAAATAAAAACGAACGTTCCTTCCATTGAACATAAAGAATATACATTAAGCAACGGACTGAGAATTATATTAAGCAAAACCGGTGACATTCCGATGATAGCTGTGAATACGACTTTTCATGTTGGTTCAAAAGATGAAGATAATAATAAGACAGGGATGGCACATTTACTTGAGCATCTTATGTTCGAAGGCTCACCGAATATACCTCACGGAAAATTTGATGATATACTAAACAGAAACGGCGGTGACAGCAATGCATACACGAGCTGGGATTCAACGGGATATTATATCGTGCTTCCTTCAAATAAACTTGAAACAGCTCTCTGGCTTGATTCTGACAGACTTACCGGCTTTGGAGTTTCTGAAGAAAGTCTCAGGATACAGAAGCATGTAATATTTGAAGAGAAACTTTTATATGTGGATAATTCTCCTTACGGTACAGTCGAAGAGGAAAGTTCCGTAAGATTATTCAGCAACAGCGGCTACAAAAATCCCGTGATCGGAAATATGGATCATGTTATGAATACAAGTCTGGAAGAGGTAAGGAAATTTTATGAGAAGCACTATATACCCGGAAATGCAGTGATATCTGTAGTTGGTGACATTGATTACGACAGGACGCTGAAGATGATAGAAAAATATTACGGAGGAATAAACGGCGGGTCAATACCTGTAAGAAGAGATCATTCGGATAAATATCTTACTTCAGAAGTCAGGGAGAAGATAAAGGATAACGTACATCTGGAAGGGAAATTTATTTTTTACAGACTTCCTGAAATGGGAACTAAAGAATTTTATGCAATGAGTATTCTCAACGGAATTCTCTCCGACGGGGACAGTTCGAGATTTTATAAAGAGCTTGAGTATAACAATGAACTTGTAAATGAATTTGACACAAACCTATACGGAATGGAATGTTCGAGTCTGTTTGGGATAAGCGCAATAATTTTACAGGGAAAGAGTGCAGCTCTGACTGAAGAAAAAATTGATAATGTGCTTGAAGACATCAAAGAGGGAAATATCAGCGATCATGAAATTGAAAAGATAAAGAATAAAGTGGAGACGTATTTCAGCGCTAAGAAGCAATCGATAATTTCCCTGGCAGAAAAATTATCATATCTGAAAACATTTTATAACAATACTGATAAAATAAATTTCGAAATACTTGATTACCTGTCGGTTTCAAAGAGCGATATTGTACAGACCGCAGTAAAATATCTTGACAGGAATAAGAGATTAGTATTGGATTATATACCGGTTAAAAATAATAATTAAATGAGTAAATCAAAAATAGAAAAAATCACAACAGCGGTAACGCTTGACAGATCGCGTCAGCCGAAATCCGGAAAGCCGAAAGACGTCAGCTTCCCGGGATTTTTTGAAACAACGACTGACAGCGGTATAAGCGTCGTTGTAATAGAAGACAGAAAGCTGCCGCTGGTAACTTCCAGATTTATTTTTAAGACAGGCGGTTATGCCGATGATCAGTGGGGAAAAAAATACGAGGGACTTGCTTCATTAACTACAGAGCTTTTAACAAAAGGAACGGAAAGCAGGAGTGCAACCGTGATTGCTGACGAAGTGGATTATCTCGGTGCGTCATTAACAAGCGGAAGCGATTACGATGCGATTTATATCAGCACATACAGTCTGAAGAAATATTTTGACAGCGTCTTTGCAATTGCCGCAGATGTAATATTAAATCCGGCATTTCCGGAATCGGAGCTGAACAGGATAAAAGAACAGAGGATCAATTCGCTGCTTTCAATGTCTGATGACGGTGATTATATTTCGGATAATATTTTCCGTTCGGAAGTTTACAAAGGTTCGCCTTATTCGCTTCAGTCAGAAGGAAGCAAAACATCGGTACCGAATATTACAACTGATCTGGCGCGGGAATTTTATACGCGTTATTTCCGTCCTGATAATCTTATCATTGCAATGGTAGGAGACATTTCTCCTGAAGAAGCGATGCTTAAGATAAATACTGAACTGAATTTCAGTAATACGCAAAAGACTTTATATCCGGAATTAAAATCTCCCGAAAAAATCAGCGGAAACAGAGTGTATTTGTATGATAAGAAAGGTGCTGTGCAGTCTTCCATAAAGGTCGGGCATCTTGGAATAAAGAGAAACAATCCGGATTATATAAAACTGAATGTTCTGAATACTTTGCTTGGCGGAAATTTCTCATCCAGGATAAATAAAAATCTGAGAGAGGATAAAGGATATACTTACGGTTCAAGATCTTCATTTAACTGTCAGAGATTTTGCGGTGATTTTTCCGTTTCGACAGAAGTAAAGAATGAAGTGACTGCTGATACAATAAAGGAAATTATCAAAGAAATAAAAATGCTCAGAAAAGAGGAAGCCGGTAAGAACGAACTGAAAAGCGTTAAAAATTATCTGACAGGAATTTTTCCGCTGCAGCTTGAGACACCGAATGCAGTTGCACAGAAAGTGCTGAGTCTGAAACTAAATGATCTTCCTTCGGATTATTTCAATAAATTCATAAAGGAAATTAATGATGTAACTCCTGAGCAGATCCTGGAAGCAGCTGATAAATATCTTCATCCTGATGATATGATAATATCGGCAGCCGGAAATGTAAAAGAAATTAAAGATATGATGAAACAATTCGGAGAGCTCTCGGTAGTAGAAGAGCAGTAAAAATTTATTATTAAAATTAAGCGAATGACTGAAATAAAAACCCAGATCGTATCTGATGCAGAATCAGTAAAGAAGCTGAACAGAAAATATATTGAGCTGAAAAGTGAGATTTCCAAAGTGATAGTCGGACAGGAAGATATCATTGAACAGATCATCATATCCATTTTATCAAAAGGTCATTGCCTGCTTATCGGAGTGCCGGGACTTGCAAAGACGCTTTTAGTCAAGACGCTTTCGGAAGCTCTGGATCTGAAATTTAACAGAGTGCAGTTCACGCCGGATCTGATGCCGTCTGACATAACGGGCACGGAAATTCTAGAAGATGACGCTGAAGGAAGAAAGAGATTTAAATTTATAAGAGGTCCAGTTTTTGCAAATATTATTTTAGCGGATGAAATAAACAGAACACCTCCGAAGACTCAATCGGCATTACTTGAAGCAATGCAGGAACACAGGGTTACAGCAGCAGGTAATACTTACACACTTGATGAACCGTTTTTTGTTTTAGCTACTCAGAATCCAATTGAGCAGGAAGGGACATATCCGCTTCCCGAAGCTCAGCTTGACAGATTTATGTTTAATCTCTGGCTGGACTATACAAGCTTTGAAGATGAACTTGAAATTGTAAGAAGGACGACAAGTATGTACAGTCCAAAGGTTGGAATAATTTTTTCAAAGGAAGACATAATTGAATTTCAGGATCTGGTAAGAAAAGTTCCTGTAGCGGAGGAAGTCATAAAATACGCCGTAAATCTTGTAGCAAAGACAAGACCGGGAAATCCCGAATCGCCTAAGATCGTAAAAGATTATATAAGCTGGGGAGCCGGACCGAGAGCATCGCAGTATCTGATACTCGGCGCAAAGACAAACTGTATACTGAAAGGAAGATATTCGCCTGATATAGAGGATGTAAAGAAAGTTACACTGCCTGTGCTTCGTCACAGACTTATCACAAATTTCAATGCAGAGGCGGACGGATTAAGTATAATAAAAATTGTAGAAGAGCTTATTAAATAAAATGCAGTATTAAAGTATATATAAAGTGAAATGCTTTATATTATATAGCAGTATGAATTATCTTTTAAACGGCTCCTTTCTGTCATTAAAGTCCGGTCTGTAATAACTTTCTGATTCAAACTCCTGAAGAAATCCTGTTTCGAGATTCAGCATTTCAAGATATTCAGTAACTTTGTAATATTCCCTCTCCATTATATTCCTTGACAAAAGATCAATATCCGCCGCTTTATGGATCGGATAATACTGAGACATAACCGAAAGACAGATATTATTATCAAGTTCGGAAATAAATTTAAGAGTTTCATAACTCCCCGCAATATCATTCGGCAGAATAAGATGTCTGACAATGAGACCTTTCTTAAGCAAGTTGTCTTTTATGATAAGTTTGCTGCCGGTCTGCCTGTACATTTCCGTAAGCGCTTCGCGCGAATGACTAACGTAATTTTTTATTTTGGAATATTTATATCCATACTCTTCATCAGAATATTTAAGATCGGGAAGATAAATATCAATGATGCCGTCCAGATATTTAAGAACTTCGGAAGAGTCATATGAATTTGTATTATAAATAAGCGGCAGAGACAGACCTTTCTTAACTGCGATATCGAGTGCGCAGATTATCTGCGGAACGAAGTGAGTAGGCGAGACAAATCCGATAGCGTTTACATTCTTATTCTGAAGTTCGAGCATGATCTCAGCCAGTCTTTCAATTGTAACTTCGTTTTTAATTTCTGTTTTATGATTTTGAGATATTTCATAATTCTGACAATAGACACATCTCAGATTACAGTTGCCGAAGAAAATATTTCCTACACCGTTTAGATTACTGAACTGTTCAGATCCGGATAGAAGGGGTTCTTCGCCGTAATGAACACAGTAAGAGGAAACTACCGGTAATAACCCTGAGTAGCAGGCTGCGATTTTATTTTCGAGACGGTTGACGAAGCAGTCTTTAGGGCAGATGTTGCAGCTTTCGAGCATTGAGAAAAGAATTTCGGCTCTGCGTGAGAGTTCGCCTGTGTGAGATAGATTTATATATTCCGGCAAGTGCATAGTGAGAGCTAAACCTGTCAGGTTTTTCCGGTTTTCAGATTTCGGATTCTGACTTCAGGAAAACCTGACAGGTTTTGCAATAACCGCAGATCTCAGATCTGATGCCAAAACCTATTTCAAAACCAAATAACATTTTTAAATTATTTATATAATATCTTATTACTATATTCTTAAAAATTTTTCTAAGTTAATGAATCTATATTACTATTTCTCCATAATTTTATTCCTTATTTGCACAGTAATACTTAAACCGGAACAGGCGTTATCTCAGATTGAAAATGTCCCTCTGAATAATCCCGTTTATAATTATCTCAAGGAAATGGAAGTGAAAAAAATTATTTCAGATATAAATGACGATGACCCGAATCTTTCCAGGTTTCAGGTGAGCGATTTTCTGAATGAGATAAACCTTAAAAATAATGAACTCAGCAATACCGAAAGAAAGCTTCTGAATAAATATCTTATCGAGTTCGATCCTACTTATATAGATAAGAAAACCACCATGTCGCTTTTCAAAAGCAATATGAAAGTTTCGAACGGCTTCAAGGATTTTTTCTCAAATAAACAGAAATATCTTTTCGCATATCAGAAAAATGAAAATAATATATTTATTGAAGCTCTCGGTCAGCTTAGTTATATAAACGGTTTAAAACCTTCTTCTAAAAGTAACGCTAAGATCTTTGATGTCGGGTTCAGAATGAGGGGATCTTTATTCGGACATCTGGGATATAATTTTTCAGTTGTGAAAGGCGGTGCGGTCGGCGATTCAATTTTGATTGAATCAGCTTTCCCTCCCATTGTCTCGACATTTAAATATCAGGAAAATACGGAAAATATTACTAATTATGATTTTGCATCCGGCTATCTTAAATATTTCATCACACCTTCCGAAGGTATGAACATTTCAGCGCAGCTCGGCAGAGAAAAATTAAAATACGGACTCGGTTACAGTAAAAGTCTTTCGCTTTCCGGCGACGCCCCTGATATGGATTTTCTTAAATTGAATTTTAAATACGGCATCATAAATTTTTCTTCCATATTCGGTTCAACAGTCGGAGAGTTTTCGCCAAACCGGGAGGAAAGATATACAAAATATTTTACGGCGAACAGGCTCAAGCTGGCGTTTGATGATCTCTTTGATGTAGGTATCGGCGAGACGGTTATATCATCAAGAGGTATTGAACTCGGATATCTTAATCCTTTGATCTTTTATAAATTCGTCGAACATTCTCTGCAGGACAGAGACAATGGTACTATCTTTGCAGATTTTCAAACTCACTTTTTAAAAAACTTTGAACTGCAGGGCACGTTTTTTCTTGATGAAAATATTCTGTCAAATCTGTCCGATATGACAAAGGCAACAAACAAGACGGCATATCAGATCGGTTTTTTCTGGTATGAACCTGCCGGGGTTAAAAACCTTGCGCTGATTTTCGAATATACAAAGATCAGACCTTATGTTTACACACACTTCGATTTTAAGAATACCTATACAGCATTCGGTGTGAATATCGGTCATCCGATTGGTCCGAATTCAGATCAGATTTTTACTAAGCTTACATATAATGTAAACGAAAAAGTCAGACTTAAACTTGAATATCAGAAAATCAGAAAAGGACAGAATATTTACGACGCTGACGGTGAACTTGTAAGAAACGTAGGAGGTGATGTTTATCAATCTTTCAGAACCGGTACTGATTCAGATATAGCGTATTTTCTTGATGGTGTTAGAGTTAACAATGACATAGTTTCTTTTAATATAAATTACGAGCCGGCCAGGAATTATATCTTTGATCTGAACTATACATATAACATGGCTGATAATTTGACTGCCGGAATTAAGAAAGATTACAGTTATGCATATCTGAGATTTAACTTAAACTATTGATAGAATTTTAAAAACCTTATACAATTTTCTATACTCCTGATTCATAACGAAGACTTATTGAATCAGGAGATTTAGTATAAGTAAGAAAAATCAGGTCCTGTAAAACTTATTTTAGCAGTATAAATCTTTTTGAATCCCTGAAATCACCAGCTCTCAGCGAATAAAAATAAACTCCGCTTGGAAGACCTGATGCATCAAAAGTAACATTATAATTCCCCGGTGTTTTTATTTCGTTGACAAGTACTTTTACTAACTGGCCCGCTCCGTTATATATGTTCATCTCAACCATAGTTTTAACTGCTATATCAAAATTGATCTTCGTCACAGGATTAAAAGGGTTTGGATAATTCTGGCTGAGTTTAAACTCATTTGGAATAATGCCGGGTTCTAATATTATATTTGTAATCGATACTGACAGCTCTGGTGTAAAGACGGAGTTTGAAGAATTGTCATATGACTCTACGATGTAGAAATATCCAGTACCGGCACTAACGTTTTCATCCAAATAACCCAGAGAATTTTTATTAAGATCTGCTATTTTAGTCTGATCGTCAGGTGTAAAGCCTTGTGTAGTATGTCTGTAAACCCGGAAACCTTCCAGATCATGATGAATTTGCATATCAACCTGCCAGTTTAATTGTATTGCATTAATATGCGTCTGAATTGAATAACTTGTAAATTCCGGCAAAAGATTATCTATAGAAATTCCTGTTCCGGTAAGACCCCAAAGCACAGGTAAAGAATATCCCTGTAACGGAACTGCAGACACAATAAAAGTGGTAGGTACGTTATCCTGTAAGGTCGGTGCGATAAAAGAATAATTAATAAACGGTCTGTTTGAAATTGCCGGTATCTGAGCTACAAATGTCCAGTTTGATCCGTTTATTTCGTAAATACTTCCATCGTCAGGAATGATTCTGCTGTAATTTATATTTTCAAATGAATCAAATTTGCCTGTTAAGTTTTCCGCAGTTGTAAAAAAATCCACTTCCCGCCATAACGCATAAAAATCGGTTTGATTAATTCCGTTCTGCGGATCGAAATATGACGGTTTCCAGTTTACTTTTACCTGTAAGCCCTGATCATTCGGAACGTCTGTAACTGAAATTATATCAGGCGTTACATCAACTTTTTGTAATCCGAAACTGTATTCGAAAGGTTCGTTATTCCAGTATCTTTTTGTAACAGAGATGTAGAGAGTTCCGGAATACGGAGCAAAAAATTTCAGATCGGTGGTATAAATATTGTTGAATATCGGACTTTGATTTTGATTTAAAATATATATGACCGGTCTGAGAATCACAGGAAAAATTTCAAAAACTCTCACATACTCTCCCTCTGTAACCTGAAATTTGTAATAATCATAATCTTCAATCGGACAGATCCATGCATTTGATACAGTATCACTATAGCTGAGTAATGATGCCTCGGGAGGTGTATTATTTGGTTCGTAAGGGTCTGTTGGGCAATTGCCGTAAACCCCTGACCTGCCTGTTGCCAGAAAAATTATTCCTGAAATTACTAAAGTAAAAATTATTTGTCTCATCTGTTTGATCCTTTACAAAAAATTTAATTTATAAAAATTTTTAAGCTGAATAATCAAAGAATTTTTGCAGTTAGAAAAACTTAACAAAAATTTTATTAAAATATTAAGAATATTCTAATTTATAAAACCATTATAATACAAAACATAGAAATCGGTCTAAGAATTATTCTGATTAACTAATTTCATATTACGCAAATCAGGTTTTCATAATAATAAGTCTGGACACAAGATAACAAGTTCTGTCAGTTACGAATTTAAATTTTGATAAAAACTTCTTTATTGAAAATAAAATATATGTGATCAGTTTTTTTTTAACCCAATCACTCCTTAGGAAGAAGTGAGAGTCGGGTGGTATTAGTTAGAATTTGTTTTCGATTACTATGGGAATAAATTCGATTTTTATTTTTACAAAAACCTAAAATCGTTATGTATGTATGTTCGAGATCACATCTGTCTAAAATATTTTTAAATAAGAAAATTTTCGTCAAATTTATATTATTTTTACAGTTTTATATCAATCTGTTTAGAAGACCCGCCTTTGAAAAATTGCCGAAAGAATTCATGAGCAATTGCGTCAATAAAATTTCCTTGTTTGAGAAATTTGCGAAACAAATTTTAAGTTGGAAATTTTACAGCAATTGTGAGCCGGAGACGTCCCGAAGGGAAAATGAATTCCGGCAATTTTTCATTAGCGGAGATTTTTCTTTGGTACTATCTTTTGATCTGTCAAAAAAAAGTACTATAAAAGCTATACAACTTTAATTTAAAACTAAGCATTATGGACAGATGTGGTTCGAGATAATCCATGATTAAAAAATTTATATTGTAATTCTGATTAATCAACTATATTTTAATCCTCCCTATACAAACCCTCATACTTACTTTTAAAATTATTTCTCAATTAAATTCAAAAGCGGTATGAAAAAAATTCACCGGATTCACCTTTCTGTTTTAGCAGCAATTTTTTATTTCTTTGTTTTATGCTCATTTAATAATCTTACCCCGGTCTGGACTTCCGGCTCAAACATTATAAAGCCCGTAAGAGCCGGAAATACGGCTTCCTGTTCAAACGGGAATAACGGCTGGCTGTACATAGTTTCCGGAAGAGATCAGAATGACGTTATCACAAAAACAGTTCAAAGATATAATGCCGGCACAAATAAATGGGACACGCTCAATCCGCATCCTACCGGTTTGATAGGCGGTGCGGCTTCGATACTTAAAGATAGTTTATATATCATCGGAGGAGTTGTAAGTCCGCCCGGATCCGGACAGACCACAGTTTACAAATTCAGCATAAATGAAAATACCTGGACTACTGCTGCAAATTTTCCGTTGCCGATAGTTGATGCAAAAGCAGTTTCATATCAGGATAGTCTGATATATACTGCAGGCGGATTCGGAGGTGCTAACACCGGAAATGTTTATTTATACAATTCGAATTCTAATACCTGGAGAACTGCGACTCCGTTTCCTTCTGCAGGAAGAAGAAACTTCGGTGGATTTGCAATCACCGGAGACACGCTTGTTTATATGTGCGGTACAACAGCATTCGGCACTACAGTTTATTTTGATAGTGTGTATGTCGGAGTGATAAGTCAAAGTAACAGAGCGGTAATTAACTGGACAAGAGGTGCAAATTTTCCGGGAAAGACCAGAACATTTTTTGATGCTAACAGCTGGGGAAGTAAAGGTATAATCATGACAGGAGGAAGCACTGACAATACTTTTAACACTCCGGAAAGTGAATGTTACAGTTTCAGTCCCGGAAGGAATGAATGGACACAATTACCGGATAAGCCCACTGCATGGCTCACTGGTCAAAGCGGATCTGTAAAGCTTCCAAATAATATCTGGAAATTAATCTGCGCAAGCGGATATGACAGCGCTTATTTATCAAACACGGAGATCTTAACGGATACATTAGTTACTGTCGGAGTAAACAATATTAATTCACAATTGCCGGAAAAGTTTATACTTTCACAAAACTATCCAAATCCTTTTAATCCTGAAACAAATATAAATTATTTTATACCCTCCGGTAGCCATAATTCAGATGTGAAATTAGTTGTTTATAATAACACTGGTCACAAAGTAAAAACACT
>DDUU01000040.1 GCA_002344965.1 Candidatus Tepidiaquacellales bacterium UBA2330
CAGTGGATACAGCAAAACTCCGGCACAAATGTAAATCTTTATGATATAGAATTTTTAAATGAAAATACCGGATGGGCTGTAGGAGACGGAGGTATAGTTCTCAAGACTACAAATAGCGGAAACAGCTGGACTAGTATTCCAAATCCCGCAATAGGAAAACCTTTGTCTAGTATTCATATTGTAGACAGTAATTATATTTATTTTGCAGGATGGTTTGAAACTATTATAAAATCTACTGATGGCGGAAGTAGTTGGATAGTAATCCGAAACGGAACTGCAGGTCAAGGGAGCAGCTATGACGGTTTGTATTTTATAAATAAAGAAACAGGTTGGATTTGCGGAACAGGTCTGAAAGTATTACGAACTACTAACGGTGGAATTAACCTAGATTCTAGTTATCTATTATTAGGTTCGATGTCTGACATGTATTTTAAGGATTTTAATAATGGTTTAATTTGTGCAGACGGTGCAGTATTTAAAACTACAAATTCAGGTATTAGTTGGTTTGATACAAATGTACCAATAAACGGAGTGTTTTACAGATTTAGGAAACTAGCTGTTGTAAATAATAATATTTGGGCAATAGGAGGTTCATATTCTCCAGTTTACTATAGTTCTGATTTTGGAGAATCTTGGAAAATTAGAGATACTTTAAGTGAAATAGGAATAGTAGGAAATAATTTTGCTGATAGTCTGACAGGATATGCCGGTGGCGGATTGCACAGATTGTATAAAACTACAAATGGAGGTTATAACTGGCGCCAGGAAGATAACGGGCATATTGATAATTCACCAATCCTGTCAATAAAATTTATAAATAAATTAACGGGATGGTATGTGAGCGGAATAGGACATATTTTCAAAACTACGACAGGAGGGCAAACACTTGTGAGTATCAGTAATCAAAATAATTCTATTAGTAAGGATTTTAAATTATACCAAAACTATCCTAATCCCTTTAATCCTTTAACCACAATTGATTTTACAATTCCAGAAAGTAATTCGATTAGTTTAAATATATACAATCTTAATGGTAAATTAATAAAATCAATTTTGAAAAATGAATACTACGAAAAAGGGAAATATTCAATTAATTTTAATGCTGATGATTTATCAAGCGGAGTTTACGTATATTCTATAAAATATAAAAAATATATTTATTCAAAAAGAATGATATTAATTAAATAGTTTGAGAATAGAAATTTTTAATTTGCAAACAGATATTAAAATTTTTTTTTCAAAACAACATTAGATTATGAAAAAAATATTAATGTTTTCGGTTATGTTAATTTTTGGATATGTAAATTTTAATATTATCAGAGCTCAAATTAATTGTGGTCACATTCCTGATACTACCTCCATTAATTTTAGTACTAACCCTTTTCAGGGTTATCTAAAACCAAATAGAACAGATACTATAAATGGAATGTCTTTGCCTTCAAATGCATTTTTTCCGGTTCTTATTGTATTTGTTCAATTTAAAAACCAGGCTAACGATCCGAGAAATTCGTGGCCGATGAACTTACCTCCTGTTTACTTGGATAACATGATTTCCATTACAAAGAAAACAACAGGCGACTGGTGGAATTACTACAATGAAAATACTGAAATATTTAGCGATCATTGGATGGAGATAAGCAGGGGAAAATTACATATAGTAAGTCCTTCTCCAACCGGCAAAGGCGCATTTTCAGTTGTATTGGCTTTTGATGCAAGCCATTATGACTCTATTGGAGGATATTTAGCTGAAAGAACAATTAACGCAGAAATCTGGGATAGTTTAAGAGCGCAGGGTTTAATTGATTGGAGAGAATACGATAAATGGAAATACGATCAAAATGGTAATTTTACTTATGAACGAGACAGTGTGGTTGATATGATATACAAAATTCATAAATCAAGAAATTCTGGAGGATTAAGTGATAATTCCGGATATGCAGGATTAGCAGGATATCCTGCTAATTTTGGATTTGAAGTAATAATAGATCCTTCAAATGACATAAAAATTAACTATTCAACTTCAGGTGTTACAGCATCCTTTCAAGGGCAGCAAGCTCAATATATTGGTACATTAGGTCATGAGCACGGTCATTTTATGTTTTCCAGCGCTCACTCTACATATAGCAGAGTTTCATACGGACTTGGGTATGAATATTTTTACAGTCCTGCAGATATGATTTTAAATGGATATATGTCACCAACAAATGCTGTATTCAATTCGGTAAATTATCTTGGAGATTATTCATCTAGAAATTCCGGCACGGGGAATTTACTTAAAGTCCCAGTCCAGGGGAATGAATATTTTATACTTGCAAGCAGAAATAAATATTCGAAATGGGATAGAGTTATGACCGGAGACGTTGCACAAATAGATCCGTATAATGACAATTCAGAATATGGAAAAGGTCTGTATATTTATCATGTAGCTAATGATCTAAATTACCCTCAATCTGATATTTCGCAACAGGATATGGAATGCGCGGACGGACTTTTTGAATGGGAATATTCAGGTCAATCAGCGCAACAGATAATATATGATTGTTTTATATCGGGTGCTAATGATTGGTATTACTATAAAAAGAAAAGAGTAATATATGAAAATGATTCTTCTAATTTATTCAGACAATGTATTACTTCAAGTTATACTCCGCGTGCTGTTGGAGACGGTATAAGCTTAAGATATTATCAAGGTTGTATTGAAAGCAAACCGATATTACATTATAAGTGGTGGGGTGAAGGGGATCAGCCGACAAACAGTTGTGATATCGGAACCGATAGATTGTTTACGAATAATGACGAAATTTATACAAGGTTTGATATAGGCGGTGACAGATATGATCCATGGAAACCCGGTTATAACGAAGTATTTTCTCCCTACTCATCTCCAAATACAAAAACATGGTCAGGTGATTATTCGGGAATTTATATCTGGTACAGCACTTATTCTGGAAGCACACCGGGCGAAGTAGCAGGTATAAAAATCTACAAAGCCGGCGAAGGCGGATATACGGATTCTTCTATTCTTCAGATCACTCCGCCCTCCCGCCCAATGGGACTAATAGTAATGCCATGCGATTCTCAGCCGAGCATAAACGGTTTCAAAAGAATTAAGCTGAAATGGAATCATAATATGGAACCGGATATGGAAAGAACATTAACAGGTGAAGAAGGATTGTTCAAAAGATATAAAATTTACAGAAGCGCGGCAATGGACATGGGCTTCGTTCCGGATGACGCACCGGCATATTCGGAAAACTATTATGATCTCATTGCTACTGTTAATATAAATAAAAACTCTTCAGCAACATATACGGATGAAGAGCTTATTTCAATCTGCAACACAGAAATTTGCTCTCCGCCGAATTACTGCATAGAATATCCGGTTCGCTACAGAGTTCAGGCGGCGGATAAGTATGACGACGTTTCAGTTCTTTCTGATTTTGCAAATACCCGCGCGGGCAGTCTTGAAGCCGGCTCCGGAAACAGAAACGCGTCAAACGAAACAGGAGAAGGCGATTCCGAACTGCCTTTAGAATATTCTCTTTCTCAAAATTATCCAAACCCATTCAATCCCGATACGAACATAAAATACGATCTGCCTTTCGGAGGTTTGGTTACTTTGAAAATTTATGACATACTCGGCAAAGAAGTTTTCACTCTTATTAATGAATACAAAGACGCCGGAAGATACATAACCGGATTCAACGGATCGGATATGGCGAGCGGGATCTATTATTATACAATTCGAGCCGGTAGTTTCACGCAGACTAAGCGGATGATTATACTTAAGTAATTAGGAATTACGAATTTGGAATTACAAATTACAAAATTCAAATTACAAATATATAATTTTACATATACTACTTTAGCCCGCAGAGGTAAAAATCTTTGCGGGATTTTTTTATAGTAACTGATTTTAATGAATGGAATTTATTTCCGAAGAATATCTCCGAGAATTTCCGCAGCGGTTTTTGTTTCTTCCATGCTTACATCGAGATGAAATACAGCTCTGATATTTTCATAACTGCCGGAAGACAGTATGACTCCTTTTTCTTTTGCTTTGGCGAGGACATCTGCTTTTGAAATTCCCTGAACAGAGAATACAACAATGTTTGTCATGACTAATGAAAGATCAATACTTACGTTTTCAATATTTTTGATCTCATCAGCAAATAATCTTGCCTTCGCATGATCTTCCTTTAAGCGTTTTATATTATTGACCAGAGCGAATGTTGCTGCTGCTGCAAGTATTCCCGACTGTCTCATTCCCCCGCCAAGAATCTTTCTCCACTTTCTCGCCATCTCAATGAATTCACGGCTTCCGCAAATAATCGATCCGACGGGACATCCCAGACCTTTTGAAAAACAAAATGAAACCGAATCAAAATTATCCGCATAATCCTTAAGAGAAATTCCTGTCTCAGCAGAAGCATTAAAAATTCTGGCGCCGTCCAGATGTGTATTTATTCCGTACTTCTTAGCAATATTCGAAATTTCCTTAATAATACTAATTGGTAAGATAACTCCGCCGGCTCTGTTGTGTGTATTCTCAAGGCAGATAAGTTTTGTAACGGGAAAGTAATATTCTTTTGAACGGATTTTTTTTTCAATATCCGCAGCGCTCATAACTCCGTTCACCCCCGTGACCGGCAGTAATTGAACATTTGAGATCACAGACGGAGCAGCTGTTTCGTAATTTAAAATGTGAGACTCGCTTTCAACTATGACTTCATCACCCGGGTCAGTATGACATTTTATTGCAAGCTGATTACCCAACACGCCTGTCGTCACGAAAATCGCAGCTTCTTTACCGGACAGCTCTGCGCATTTATCCTGGAGCTCATTTGTGCTTATGTCTTCCTCAAAAACATCATCTCCTACCTTCGCTTTCATCATCGCTTCAATCATTGCCGGAGACGGCTTTGTAACTGTGTCGCTTCTTATGTCAATTACTTTACTCAATGTAAAAATGAAAAATTAAAAATGAAAAATTAGAAAATGAAAGAACTGATACGGATTTTATACTCTGTATAAAATAAAAACCGGATTATTCTTTTTCATCTTCGGCAATTCTTGCAACTGCGGAGATCTTGTCATTTTCATTAAGTCTGATAACCCTTACTCCCTGAGCATTCCTTCCCATTACTCTTATATCTTTCATTTTCTGTCTTATCAGAATTCCTTTGATAGTTATTATCATAAGATCATCGGTATCGGTTACTTCTTTTATGGAAATTAGCTTCCCGACTTTATCAGTAGTCTTAACGGTTATGACTCCTTTACCGCCACGGTTGGTAACTCTGTAATCTCCGAGGTCGCTTCTCTTACCGTAACCGTTTTCAGTAATGACGAGTATGGTTGCGCTCGGTCTGGTAACCGCGACAAGTCCGATCACATAATCACCTTTTGCAAGCTTAATCGCTTTTACTCCGGTAGCTGTTCTGCCCATGTCCCTTACGGTTGATTCATTGAATCTGATCGCCTGACCGTTATGACTGCCAATTACGATTTCCTGTTTTCCGTTTGTAAGTCTGACATCAACCAGAGAATCATCATTTTTAAGATTTATTGCGTTTATACCGCTTCTTCTGATATTGGAATAACTTTCAAGCTCAGTTTTCTTTATGATCCCTGATTTTGTTACCATTGTTACAAATAACTTTTCCGTGAAATCCTTCACCATTACAAATGATGAGATATCATCGTCTTTATCTTTCTCAATCAGATTCAGAATTGATTTACCTCTTGAAGTTCTGCTGCCTTCCGGAATGTCATATACTTTCAGCCAGTAGCATTTTCCTCTTCTGGTAAAAAACATAATATACTGGTGAGTAGAGGCGATGAACATATGTTCATTGAAGTCATCGTCAGCGCTGCCGGTCGAAGCAGCCGTAATTCCTTTGCCTCCCCTGCCCTGTGATTTATATGAATTTACCGGAATCCTTTTTATAAAACCTTTATTGGAAATAGTAATGACAACGTCTTCTTCCTTTACCAGTTCTTTCATCATCTCATCATCGGTCTGTGTTTTAACGTCATACTTTATTTCAGTTCTTCTTTCGTCACCGAATTTTTCCTTAAGAGTTTTCAGATCATCACATATCATTTCTCTTCTAAGCTGTTCGTTGTCAAGAATTCTTTTCAGTCTTTCGATAGTCTTAAGAACTTCCTTATACTCATCTTCAATCTTCTTTCTTTCAAGACCTGTTAATCTTTGAAGTCTCATCTCTAAAATTGCAGTCGCCTGAATCTCGGAGAGTTTAAATTTTTTCATCAAACCTTCTTTAGCAGTAGGAGTGTCTTTTGATTTCTTTATAAGCTTAATTATTTCATCAATATTATCTAACGCAATAATATAACCTTCCAGAATATGCGCTCTTTTTTCTGCGGCGTCGAGTTCAAATTTAGTCCGTCTGACTATCACATCAAGTCTGTGATTTATAAAATGCTGCATCATTTCTTTCAGGTTCAGCACTTTCGGAACGCCGTCAACGAGTGCAAGCATTATCGTACCGAATGTAGTCTGCATCTGAGTATGCTTGTACAGATTATTTACAACTACCTGAGGATTGCCGTCACGCTTAAGCCCGATGACAATTCTCATACCGTCCCTGTCGCTTTCATCATTGATATCTGAAATGTCTTCCACTTTTTTATCTCTTACAAGCTGAGCTATATTCTCAATCAGACTTACCTTATTCACCTGATAGGGAATCTCGGAAATAATAATATTATTCTTACCGTTCTTTTCCACTTCTACAGAGACTTTCGCCCGCAGAATTATCTTACCTCTTCCCGTTTCATAAGCGTCAATCACCGGCTGATATCCGTAAATAATACCTCCTGTCGGAAAATCCGGAGCGATGACGTATTTCATAAGTTTCTTAATAGTAATATCCGGATCTTTTATAAGATGAATTATGCCGTCACAAACTTCATTTAGATTGTGCGGGGGAATATTTGTTGCCATACCGACAGCGATTCCGTTGGAGCCGTTGATCAGAAGATTCGGGATCACTGAAGGAAGTACTGAAGGTTCCTTTAAAGTATCATCAAAATTCGGAATAAAGTCAACGGTATTTTTTTCAAGGTCTTCGAGTATCGCTTCAGCGACTCTCGATAATCTTGCTTCTGTATATCTCATTGCCGCAGCCGAGTCACCATCTACAGAACCGAAGTTACCCTGCCCGTTTACAAGAGGATATCTGAGAGAAAATTCCTGCACCATTCTTACCATTGTATCATAAACAGCTTTATCTCCGTGCGGATGATATTTACCCAGCACTTCACCGACAATTCGCGCTGACTTCTTATGTGCCCGGTTTGACGCAAGACCGAGTTCGTTCATTCCGAAAAGAACTCTTCTGTGAACCGGTTTAAGACCGTCGCGGACATCCGGTAACGCTCTTGCTACTATTACAGACATTGAATAATCAATGTATGAAGACTTCATTTCATCTTCAATATTTACCGGTACAATTTTTTCGTTTGCCATAGTTATTTATGTTTTAAAATCTGATTACGAATAAAAAGTAAATCAATTGAGAAGTTCTTTATTGTATAGCGGTTTTGAATTTATTCAGGTAACAATTTCAATTAATTCATATCTGATAATTGCTTTTACTGATCCCCTGCAGTGCTCTGAGAAGTCCAATCTGTCCGGCATGATAAGCATCATGAGATATATTTTCTCTTACAAAAATTGAAAAACCTTTACGCTGATTAAACAGATCCATTCCGAGTTTTGAAACGAGCGCTTTCATCTTTTTATGGTTGCTGATCATAAGAGCTATTTCTTCCTGCCATTTTTTTTCATCCGGACCTGAAGGAATATCTCTCCAGTCGTATAATTTTTTTTCCTCTGATGAGAATGGTTTTCCGGCATCGATTGAAAAGATATACTGTTTCCAGAAATTAGAATGCATTACAATTTTCCATATTGAATTTCTGTTCTTTCCGGGCAGCCACTCCGCCTGTTTAAAATTCAGATCTTCAGTCAGCTGTAAAATACCCGGCTGTCAGCGGTTACCGCCGTAAAAAAAAGAATCCAAATCCTTGAGATAAGCTTTTACAGGATCGGGAGTTATCATTTATGATTGTTAATTTTACTTTCGGAATGTGTGAGCTGGTCTGAACTGAAATTAATATATTTGGACTTCAATATGATTTAAAATATATTTTTAAGTGTAAAAATACTCATTTTTGCTAAAATTTACAATGTATTGAATGGTATTTTCACCTTTAAGAGACTGTAAATATTATATGGAAACAGTTGACAAGTGTATTATACAGACATTATTATGAAAGATATATAAGGGCATTGAATTAGCAATTAGTTTCATACTCATTTATAAGGATAAGGATTATTCTATGTTCGTCGCGCCAGAAAAATCCTGCGGCATCTTTTTAAAAAATTCTAAAATTAAAAATCCGGACAACTTTCATCATCCGGATTTTCATAATCAGATAAAAATCTTATCCCTACTTCATCAGCAGCATACGCTTTGTATCTATTGCCGAACCGTTCACAAACAATTTATAAAAATACATTCCGCTCGATAGAGATGTTCCGTCGAATGTAACTTTATAAACACCGGACGGCTTGATCTCATTCACAAGTGATGCAGCTTCCTGTCCGAGCAGGTTGTATATTTTAATTGTGATAAATGATTCCGAAGAAACGTTATATGAAATTTCTGTCGCAGGATTAAACGGATTCGGTTTGTTCTGAAATAGCTTTGTATCATTGGCTTCAACATCATTTTTTCCTGTTATGCTCTTATCAGATATTCTCATTTTTGATTTAGAATTTTGTCTCACATTCGGATCTCCGGTGTTTTTCCTTGACTCAAACGAAAGTTCACTCTGATCTGAATTTTCATTGCTGTCATCCTCACCGATCGTAAAAATTATATTCCCGTCCGAGTCGTATTTTCTCGCTTTCCACTCCGCGCCGTTTTCGTCCCACTGCATCGCTATAAGTATCGGATTGCCGTAACTGTCAATTTCTATATTCGCCCAGCGCTGCATCTGTGATCCCGGAACATTTGAATGCTCTGCAAAC
>DDUU01000051.1:0-268724 GCA_002344965.1 Candidatus Tepidiaquacellales bacterium UBA2330
ACATTTAATTTGATTAAATGCGACGCAGAAACGGAAAAGAAGTTATACCTAGAATAAATATTTTTAAATATTAGAATCGGGTTCCTTTTAAAGTTTTTTAACAATCCAAAATAGGTATTGATTTTTTTAATCAATCGGTTTAGTTTAGAATAGATCATGTTTGGATTTCTCTGAAATAAATACAGAAATTTAAATATGATATTAAAAATTTCACCAATGAAACACTTCATTCCTAAAAATATCATCCCGGCTATAGTTTGTTACATCACAATATTAATAACATTAACCGGAACAGGCTTCGAAAAGAAGATAAGCAGCAGATTGGAGCAGGATTTAAAGTTTACACCTTATGAAAAGAAGCAGCTTGTCTGGATCTTTTTTAAAGATAAGGGAGCTGTCTCTGATTTAAATACACAGACTCACAGATATCTAACGGATAGGTCTGTTGAAAGAAGAATTAAAAAACTAAAGAGTTTCAATATTACTGACGATCTTGATTTGCCAGTGAATCAGGAATATATAAAAATGATCTCGGATATGGGAATTGAGATTAAGAGAAAATCTAAGTGGCTGAACGGGGTTTCCTGTTATGCTTCCAAAATGCAGATTGAATTGATCTCAAGATCAAGTTTTGTAAAAGAAGTTGACATAGTGCAAAGATATATAAAATCTACATCTGTGACACAGGATTTTAGCGGAAACGCTTCCGGAGAAAATAAAAACTCAAACCCGTCAGCAATATCTGAAATAAATTACGGACCTTCATTTAATCAGTCAAATCTGATAAACATACCTGCGGTTCATGATCTCGGATACACGGGAAGCGGAGTATTGGTGGCGTCTTTTGATTCCGGTTTTGACAATTTAAATCATACATGTTTTGATCTGATCAGAGAAAAAGGTATAAGATCTTATGATTTTGTAAACGGCGATACAATAGTGGCTAATGATACGGGAAGAATGGGCAACGGAGCTCACGGTACGCTTACATTATCTTTATTATGCGGATATGATCAGGGCTGGCTTGTTTCACCTGCATTTGATTCTGAAATAATACTCGCAAAAACTGAAAACACTGAAAGCGAAACTCCGCTGGAAGAAGACAACTGGATAGCGGCAGCTGAATGGGCTGACAGTCTCGGAGCTGATGTAATAACAAGTTCGCTCACATACCTCGAATTTAATTCACCTCATCCTTCATATACATGGGAAGATATGGACGGCAGCACTGCGCGTATCACAATAGCTGCTGATATAGCTGTCAGCAAAGGAATAGTTGTAGTAATCTCAGCAGGCAATGACGGTTTTAATCCCGATCATAATACTCTCGGTGCTCCGGCTGACGGTAAAAAAGTAATTACCGTAGGCGCTGTAAATCTTGGTAAACTGAGAGCCGGTTTTTCTTCAGTCGGTCCTACAGCTGACGGTCGGATCAAGCCCGAAGTAATGGCGCTGGGAATCAGCAACTATACTGCTTTCCCCGGAGCAGGTAATGTCGGATATCTGAATTCAAGTTCGGGCACGTCGCTTGCATGCCCGATGGTTGCAGGAGTCTGCGCGATTATGCTTTCAGCAAATCCATTGCTTACTCCTGATGATGTAAAGCAGATACTATTAAGCTCTTCAGAAAGAAACGGACAGCCGGATAATTTAACCGGATGGGGAGTTGTAAACGCTCTTTCCGCAGTTAACGCAGCAATAGAGTTTAACAATGCAGTTCCCGGAGATTTTACGCTGGATCAGAATTTCCCGAATCCTTTCAATCCATCCACAACAATTAATATACATCTGAAAAAGGATGCCACTCTCTCTGTAATAGTTCATGACATTACCGGAAGACAATCCGCAGTAATAGAGAACAATAAATTTTACAGCGCAGGAAATCATTCTTTAAGATACAACCCTGAATTAAACGGCCTGCAGAGCGGTGTATATTTTTATTCGCTGATAGCAAACGGCTTAAAAATTGATACTAAAAAGTTTGTGTATCTAAAATAATACAGTTAACTTTTCGTTATAGATTTTTCATTGAGCTGAATAAGAATTAGTTTATTAAGTTTTTATCTTTAACTGTAAAAGATTTTTTATAATATATTCAGATTAAATCAGATTCAGCTATTCAACGATTCAGACTTCTTACCTGCAGTAATAAATTCTTTTTAAAAATCTTATTCAACTTTTTTATTAAATAAATTAGAATTATTTTAATCCCTGTTAAAAATTCTGAGATAAATTTTAAAAGTTTAATTTATATAATATGCCAATAATAAAATCCGGACTGATACAAATGAGTCTTCCGAAAACCGAAGGCGAAGGTACAATAGAAGAGATTAAGGAAGCAATGGTTCAGAAGCACATTCCTTATATTGAAGATGCAGGTAAGCAAGGCGTTCAGATCTTATGTCTTCAGGAAATTTTCAATACGCCGTATTTTTGTCCCGGACAAGACAGACAGTGGTATGAATCCGCAGAATCTGTTCCGGGTCCGACAGTAGAAAGAATGCAGGAATATGCAAAGAAGTATAATATGGTTATCATAGTTCCGATTTATGAAAAGGAACAGGCCGGTGTTTTGTATAACACTGCAGCGATGATTGATGCAGACGGAAAGTATCTCGGTAAATACAGGAAAAATCATATTCCGCATACTTCAGGATTTTGGGAGAAATTTTTCTTCAAACCGGGAAATCTCGGATATCCCGTATTTCAGACAAAGTATTGTAAAGTGGGAGTATATATTTGCTATGACAGACATTTTCCTGAAGGCGCAAGAATTTTCGGACTTAACGGCGCTGAAATAGTTTATAATCCTTCAGCAACAGTAGCAGGGCTTTCACAATACTTATGGAAACTTGAACAGCCGGCGCATGCAGCAGCCAACGGGTATTTTATGGGATGCATAAACAGAGTCGGTACGGAGAAACCGTGGAATCTCGGTAAATTTTACGGGACGTCATACTTCACTGATCCTCGCGGCCAGATTTTTGCGCAAGCTTCAGAAGACAATGATGAATTATTAGTTGCAGAGTTTGATCTGGCAATGATACATGAAGTCAGATCCACATGGCAGTTTTTCAGAGACAGAAGACCGGAGACTTACGGAAAGATCACAGAGCCTTAATTTTCATTTGATACATGTATTTTTAAATTTGTACTAATGCTTTCACAAATTGTAACATAGAGATAAATTAAGTTTAAAATTTAAATGCCGGAATATAAAAAGCCGAACAGCAAAGAGGAATTTGAAAAAAACTTCTCTCAGATAAAACCTCTGATGAAAGAAACTCAGGCGTATTATGAAAGCTCGAGATGCCTGTTTTGTTACGATGCACCCTGTGTATCGGCCTGCCCTACCGGAATTGATATTCCGCTTTTTATAAGACAGATAAACACAGGAAATGTAACCGGAGCTGCAAAGACAATTTATGATTCAAATTATCTCGGCAATGCATGCGGGAAAGTATGCCCAACTGAAGTATTATGCGAAGGCGCATGCGTCTATAATCTTCAGGAAGTAAAACCAATTGAGATCGGAAGACTTCAGAATTTTGCCACGTCAAATTCCATTCGGAATAACATAAGATATTTTGAACCGGGACTGCCCATCAATAAAAAAGTTGCTGTAATAGGCGCGGGTCCGGCAGGAATTTCATGCGCATGCGAACTCAGGAGATCCGGAATTGAAGTTGATATATTTGAAGCAAAGGACAAGCCGTCCGGTCTCGCTCTTTATGGTGTAGCTCCATATAAGATTACAAATGAAGAAGCGCTTGAAGAAGTAAATTATTTACAGGAGCAGCTGGGATTTAATATAATTTATAATACTTATATTTCTTCAAAAGAAGATTTCCGGAAACTTGAGGAAAATTATGATGCAGTGTTTTTAGGAATCGGACTTGGTAAAACAAACCCTGTAAACATTAAAGGTGAAAATCTAAAGAACTGTTATGGTGCTGTAGAATTCATATCAGAATTACGAATGAATCATCACCTGACAGAAACCGGAGATACAGTAATAGTATTAGGCGGCGGAAATACAGCCATGGACGCTGCATCGGAGTCGGCAAAACTCGGAGCAGGAAAAGTCATACTTGCTTACAGAAGAGGCAGGAATGAAATGGGAGCTTACGATTTTGAGTTTGAACTTGCTAAGAATGCAGGAGTGGAAGGTCTCTTCAATGTTTCTCCTGTTGAAATTACAGGTATTGATAAAGTAACAGGGGTAAAATTCATACGAACACAAACAAATAACGGCAAGTTAGAAATGCTGAAAGGAACTGAATTTATTATCGGGTGTGATATGGTAATAAAAGCTACAGGTCAGCTCAAGCAGTCTGAGGTTATGACAAATATTCCGGGGCTTGAAACTGATGACAAAGGAAGGATAAAAGTTAATGAGAAAACATACCAGACGGCGAATCCGAAATATTTCTCAGCAGGGGATGTGATCAGCGGAGGACAGGAAGTTGTGAATGCAGTAGCGGAAGCAAAAGCGGCGGCGGCGGGAATAGTCTGGTTTTTGTCGTGAGGGCTAAACCTGTCAGGTTTTTTAGAATATAATAGTCCATAGTACTAAAAAAATTTTCTGTAGATTTTAAAATACATTTTTTAAAGAAACAAAACCTGACAGGTTTTGCTGTCAGAAACCAAAACTTTTTAACATATGCCGGATCTTAAAATAAATTTCGCAGGTATTAAAGCGCCAAACCCGTTCTGGCTCGCTTCCGCTCCCCCAACTAACTCTGGTTACCAGATCATGAAAGCTTTCGATCTCGGATGGGGAGGCGCTGTTTGGAAAACTCTCGGTGTGCCGGTCATCAATGTCTCCAGCAGATACGGCTCTGTTAATTACAGGGACAGCAGAATGATCGGTTTCAATAATATCGAACTCATTACCGACAGACCTCTTAAAGATAATCTGCGCGAAATCGAAGAAGTGAAAAAATATTTTCCGGATCATGCAGTCATCGCTTCACTTATGGTCGAATCAAAAAGCGAATGGCATCAGATAGTAAAAGATGTCGAAAATGCAGGCGTTGACGGAATCGAACTTAACTTCGGCTGCCCCCACGGAATGTGTGAAAGAGGTATGGGATCCGCTGTCGGGCAGGAACCGGAAGTTCTGAAAATGATTGTCTCCTGGGTTAAGGAAGTTGCTAAGACTCCGGTAATTGTAAAACTTACTCCAAACATTACTGACATCACTGAACCGGGAATTGCAGCCAGGCAGGGAGGCGGAGACGCTGTCTCTCTTATAAATACTATTCAGAGTATTGTTGGTATTGATATCGACAACTTTGTCCCCTATCCTGTCGTTGACGGGAAAAGCACTAACGGCGGTTACTGCGGACCGGCTGTAAAACCAATAGCTCTTAATATGGTGAAAAACTGTTCGCTGGAATCCGGAATTGGTATTCCTATTTCCGGGATCGGCGGAATTGAAAACTGGAGAGATGCCGTGGAATTTATTTTACTCGGCGCTTCATCCGTTCAGGTTTGCACAGCTGTTATGCATTATGGTTTCGGAATTATCCGGGAAATTATCCCGGGCTTCGAATCATATATGAAAGAAAAAAACTTCAATACCGTTAATGACATGGTTGGTAAGGCGATCCCGAATGTTAAGAACTGGGAAAATCTTAATCTGAATTATAAGATCATCGCTGAGATCAACAAAGATAAATGCATAGGATGTCAGCTTTGTTATATTGCTTGTGAAGACGGAGCGCATCAGGCAATCGGATTATCTAAAAATGGCTCAAGAGTTCCTTACATTATTGATGAAAACTGTGTCGGATGCAACCTTTGTTCACTCGTGTGTCCTGTTGAAAACTGTATTTCAATGATAAGAACTGATAACGGCAAATTTACAGAAACCTGGAAAGAAAGAACTGACAGCGGAAATATTCCTGTTACTTTTGATGATCCGCTTGCAGGAGGATTAAATCACTTCGTTCCTGATCCTTTGACGGCTTTGAAAAAACCTTAAAATCATTTATTGTGAGTTGGCTTTTTAAAATTTAGTTTTATAATATGATGGTTTTCTGATTTTAAATTATCTGTGTTATTAAAATTACTTTGAAAATATTTTTTATTCTGAGTATTATTAAAAAAACAAATTTCTCTTATAATACCTTTTTACCTGTCTTCGCTTAACTGATCCGTTTATAATTTTTGGTAATAATAAATTTTTAAGAATTGAGCTTATCATTTAATGATTTAAAAAATAGATTTGGTAAAATTAAACTTGTAGTTTCGGATATTGACGGAACTATTGTTTCAAGTAAAAATGAAGTTGGCGACCTCACAAAACAGTTAGTCAGAAAATTAAAAAATAAAAATATACTGCTTTCTTTTGCTTCCCAAAGAGTTCACTCTTCCATTGTTCCGATTGCCGAAGAGCTCGATGTAACTATTCCGTTCATTTCGCTTAACGGCTCGCTTATTCAGGATAAAGATAACAAAATTTTACTGAACAGATCTGTCATTGACAGAAAATATGTGGAAAAAGCTTTACGCCTCGCCGAAAAATATTATCTTAAAATCGCTTTATGTTATAATGACAGAATTGTTTACACTGAGGATAATTCCGTAGTTAAGGATTTTATGACAAGATTCGGAACCACGTATTCTCTTGTCGATTCTTATGATGATTATCTGGATAATGTACTTGAAATAATTATGACGGGAAATGACAGGAATAATATGCGTGAAGTTCAGAGAAAAATGCGGCTTCCTTTTGGTATGTATCTTAAAGTAAAATATTTCAGATCACAATCTTTTCAGGGTGTTTATAATATTGAAATTACACGCAAAGGTATCAGCAAAAATACCGGACTGAAAATTCTTTCTAAATATCTCAAAATTAAAAAAGAAGAGGTGATGGTTTTTGGCGACTGGTATAATGATAAAGATCTGTTTGAATTCGGCGGAACAAACATTGCACTGGATAATGCTGTTGATGAACTCAAAGACATGGCTGATTACATTACGGATAAATCCAATGAAGATGACGGCATCGGACATTTTCTTCAGAAATTTTATGACAATTTGAAGTAAACTGTTGAAGAATACGGGTTATGATAATGTAGCTGCTTTCTATGATGAAGTTCTTGGAAGTTCCAATGAAAAAATTAAATTTGTCAGCGAAAAAATCGCCGAATATAACAGCTCTGCAATATCCGTTTTTGAATTAGGTTGCGGTACAGGAAGCAATCTCCTTTTTTTGTCAGGAGATTATAAGATTTCAGGCGTTGATATAAATGAAAACATGCTGAATATTGCCAGAAATAAAATCGGCGGATCCCGGTTGTTTATAGGCGATATTAGAGAAGTCATTCTTAAAGAAAAAACCGATGTTGTGTTTTGTGTTTACGATACTATTAACCATCTTCTGCTTTTTAATGACTGGAAGAAAGTCTTTAGAAATGCTTTCAATTCTCTGAATGATAATGGTCTTTTTATTTTTGATTTTAACACCCTGTATAAATTATTTTTAATTTCCGGGATATCTCCTGTTGTTAACAATTTCGGAAATAGTTATTTGATTGCAGATGTGAAAAAGATTTCGCTCAATGTTTTCAACTGGAATCTGAAAGTTTTTGAACATATTGAGTCTGATGATTTTAGGCTTCACGAAACCAATATTAAAGAAGCTTCTTTTGAAATCAATAAAATCTTTAAAGCCCTCAGGAAATATTTCCGGATACTTGAAACTGCTGATGAATATGGAAATAGGGTAAATAAAAGATCTGAACGTGTTTTTGTGATCTGCAGGAAACTCAATAAAAAAATTTAAACTTTTTGGTAATGAAAAAAATCGTAGAGTGCGTGCCTAACATTTCAGAAGGCAGAGATGAAAAAATAATTAACGCCTGCGCTGACGCAGTAAGAAAAGTCAGCGGCGTTTCGCTTCTGGATGTGGATCCCGGCAAATCAACTAACAGAACAGTCTTTACTTTTGTCGGGGATCCCGAATCAATCGTCGAAGCTGCATTTCAGTTTTCGAAAACAGCGTATGAATTGATCGATATGACAAAGCATTCCGGTGAACATCCCCGAATGGGTGCTGTCGATGTTGTTCCTTTTGTTCCGGTTGCAAATGTTACAACTGAAGAATGTGTGGAATGTTCTAAGCAGTTTGGCAAAAAAGTCGGCGATGAACTTGGGGTTCCCGTATATCTGTATGAAGAAGCTTCTTCAAATCCCGACAGAAAAATGCTTAAGCAGATTCGGTCCGGGGAATACGAAGGAATTAAAAATAAAATCTATAAGCCCGAATGGAAACCGGATTTCGGTCCGCAGGAATTTATTCCAAAGTCAGGTGCGACTGTTACAGGTTCAAGATTTTTTCTTATCGCTTACAATATTAATATTCTCGGCACTAAAGAGCAGGCGCATAAAATTGCCCTGAATATCCGTGAACAGGGCAGAAAGGATTCACCGGGAAGACTCAAAGCCGTTAAAGGTATCGGCTGGTATGTAGATGAATATAATCTCGCTCAGATCTCAGTTAATCTTGATAATTACAAGATCACCCCTCCGCATATTGCTTTTGAAGAATGCGTAAAGGATGCGCGTGAAATGAATCTTGCTGTTTGCGGAAGTGAACTCATCGGACTTATTCCTCTTGAAGCAATGCTTATGGCCGCTGAATATTATATGAAGAAAGAAAACCTTTTTATTATTGATGAAAGACAAAAGATCAGACTTGTAATTGACCGGCTCGGTCTGTCATCAATTTCTGAATTTAATCCGGACAAAAGAATAATTGAATATATGATTGAGGAAAAAGCAGAAGAACCGCTTGCATCACTTTCTGTTAGGGAATTTGTCGAACTTGTGGGAGCTAGGACATCAGCGCCCGGAGGTGGAAGCGTCTCTGCTTTGATCGCTGCTCTCGGCGCAGCTCTTGGCGCTATGGTAGGTTGGATGAGCTACGGCAATAAAAAATTTGAACATCTCGACAGCACTATGAGAAAACTTATTCCGCAGCTTCATAACAAAATGAAGGAGCTTATCCCGATGATAGATGCTGATACTAATGCATTTAATGATTATATGATCGCTATGAAAATGCCGAAAAGTTCTGAGAGTGAACAGAAGATCAGAAATGAACTGATGCAGGAAGGTCTGAAAAAAGCCGTCAATATCCCGATGTCTGTAATGAGGATCTCGGATTCAGCATGGGAATGGATGTTAAAAATGGCAAAACACGGAAACATTGCATCCAAAAGCGATCTGGAAGTAGGAGCAAAGTCCCTGGAAACAGGTATCTGGGGCGCATATAAAAATGTAGAGATTAATCTTCCGGGGATAGAAGATGAAGAATACAAAAAAAATATACTGTCGGAAGCCGGTGAAATTTTAAATAATGCAAAAAAGAATTCTAAGAAAGTCTGTGAAACGCTTTCGAAAAGATAATCGCTGAAATTATTTAATTTATACTAAAGTGAAATAATCTTCCGAACCGAAAAAATGATGTCTGATCACTTTGGCTTTTACTAAATTAACAAGCGTTCTGCTTGCCCGTCTTTCAGAAATATTCGCAAGTTTTTTAAAACCTTTTACTGTTATCCTTTCATTCTTATTCAAAAATTCAAACAGCGCTTTTTCAATATCACCTACCGAGATCTGAAGCGGAGGCGAATCGGCATTTGAATTTTTCAGGATTTTTACAGTCTCCTTTGAAGCAAGCATGCTTCTGTCTTTAAATCTGATATATACTTTTTGTCCTTTCTCTGTATCATCGGTAAAAAGCATATGAGGCTTGTTCTTGCTTTCCTCAATAGTTACTACAACAATATCTTTTCCTCTGAGCAGCATTATTTCCGTATGAAATTCAATTTCAGGTTCACAGTAAAATTTTGCTGCAGTTGAAATAAGCTCTAGCTCGCCTTTCTCACTTTCCACTCCGACTATGCTTTTATCATCATCTACTCCGAAAAGCAGTCTCCCGCCTTTGGAATTGGCAAATGCGATCATCTCCTTGGCAATTTTTTCCGGTGATGAAAATTTTCGCTTGAATTCCACACTTTCATTTTCGCCGCCTTCAATTAACTCATTCAGCTCTATTAAATACATCTTCATTTTAAAATTTTATAAAATATTACCGTAACGGATTATCCGGATGTGGAATTGTTCATCCTGTCCAAATAATCCTGCAGAATCATCTGCGCTGATATACTGTCCACTAAACCTTTCTCTTTTCTTTTAGATTTCTTTATACCGGATATTAACAAACTCCTTTCAGCTATTTTGCTTGTAAATCTTTCATCAAAAAATGCAATTTCCACATTCAGTTTTTTTATCAGCAGAAATTGTTTAAGCGCTTCTGCAAAATCATCAACTTTTTCAGTAAGATCCGTTAATCTGTTTTTTAAGCTCACCGGATAACCAATAATTATTCTTTCTACATTTTCCGATACAATTATTTTTTCCAATTTCCCCAGCAGATCCTTATCATTAAATAAATAATCCCTGTTGAAAGAATATTTTTTCCCTGAATCACTGACTGAAATACCGATTCTTCTTTCTCCGAAATCAATTCCCATAAATTTCGTTTCAGTTTCAGATTCAGATTTATTCATCATTTCTTTTAAAATCTTCTTTGAGAAAATCCTTAATAATTTTTCCCGGTTTAAAATGAATTTTTCTTCTGCCGGGTACGAAAATAAATTCTCCGGTTTGCAAGTTCCTTGCCTTCGGCTTTGGCTTTGTCCTTTTAATTTCAAATACGCCGAAATCCCTTATCTCAAGTCTTGATACAGGATCAGCTTCTAATATTACTTCGCGCAGACATTCAAACAATGAATCCACTAAAAGTTTTTCAGTAAGTCTTTTACCTAAAAGCTTTTCGCCCAGCCGGCTCTCAATTTCCCTGCGCGTATAAGTTTTAATTTTTTCTTTCAACACTCTCCCGTAATTTTACGCTTTGTATAAATCTGTTGTAATATAAATATGAAGAATATGCTATCAGCGCAAGTGATACATAATAAAGAATCTGAATCACATTATTTAAATAATTGCTGTCTGTTATTGTTAAAAGCAGTATCAGACCTATACTGAATACTGCGATTTTCCCGGGAAAATTTGACATCAGAGTCAGCTTATACTTTCTGTTTAAATAAATACCGAATATCAGAATTAAAACATCTCTCGCAACTACAACAGTTACAAACCATATCGGAAGTCTTCCGAGATATACTAAAATTAATGCTATTGTCATAACGGATATTTTATCCGCTAACGGATCAATAATTTTTCCAAATTCAGAAACCTGATTGAGCTTTCTTGCAAGATAACCGTCAAGCAAATCAGAAAAATACATACATAGAACTAATATTATTATTAAATTATTTTGAGTCTCGAATGAACTGAGCATCAGATAACTTAACGGTATCAGCAGAATAATTCTGAGTATCGAAAGTAAATTCGACACATAAAAGATTTCTTTATTTAAAGGCACCGGTTAAAATAATGAAATTTAAAATAAATGTAACCATCTAATTATTACAATTGAATTGAGAACGGTCTATCTTGATAATGCCGCAACAACAAAAACGGATGAAGAAGTTATAAATGAAATGATACCTTTCTTTTCCCGTGATTTCGGAAATGCATCTTCGCTTCACTCTTACGGGAAGAAGGTTAAAGTCACGCTTGAAGACTCAAGAGATTTTATTGCCGGATTTTTCGGCGCATCACCTAAAGATATTGTATTTACTAACAGCGGAACAGAATCAAACAACCATGCCATAAAAGGAACTGCATTCAGAAATCTTGGATCAGGCAGAGATCATATTATTTCTTCATCTGTCGAACATTCTTCCGTACTTGATGCTTTAAAATATCTCGAAAGCAGATTTAATTTTAATGTAACTTATTTAAAGCCCGGCAGATTCGGTAGAGTTGATCCAGGTGATGTTATAAATTCCGTTACCGATAAAACTTTTATGATATCTTTGATGCATTCTAATAACGAAACCGGCGCAGTCACTGACATTAGGAAAATTACCGAATATTCAACGGATAAAAATATTTATGTTCATTCGGATACCGTGCAGAGCGCAGGTAAGCTGAAGCTGAATTTTAAAGATCTGAATGTGAACTTTGCAACCGTCTCTGCTCATAAGATATATGGTCCGAAAGGTATTGCCGCCCTTTATATTAAGGATAAAACTTTAACGGATAAATTTTTACACGGAGGAAAGCAGGAACGTGATCTCCGCGGCGGCACTGAGAATATAGCTCTGATAGCCGGTTTTAAAAAAGCCGTTGAGATACTCAAGCATAAAATGGAAAAAGATTTGCAGCATTATGAAAATTTGAAATTACTTCTGATTAAAGGACTGAAGGAATATTATTCCGGCGCAGTTATTTTTAATTCAGACACCGTAGATTGTCTGCCTAATATTATCAACATCTCATTCGACAGAAATAAATTAAAATTTGATGAGGAAATGCTTCTGATACAATTAGACCTTAAAGGAATTGCTGTCTCCGGAGGATCCGCCTGCACGGCAGGAACCCTTAAACCATCACATGTTCTTAAAGAAATTGGTCATGATGAAAAAACTGCATTAGGTTCACTCAGAATTTCAACAGGAAGAAATAACTCGGAGGAGGATATAGTTTTATTTATGAACGCTCTTAAAGAAATTGTTAAGTTTAAGTAAGTATATTATTTCGATTTATTCAGCGCAGGAGATTCTTCAAAATTATCTTCATTCTTTTTGTGTCTGCGGAAGATCATATTATAACCGGATCTGATAATTCCTGAAAAAATATAAAAAAGACAAAATGAAAAAGAACCTTCTCCTTTTGTTGCAATAATCAGAATTACGGCAATAAGAATTATTATATAAACGATCGGATTTTTTTTAATAGTGTGTAATGACGGCTTAGGGATAGTATCATATTTAACTTTGCTAACCATCATCACAGGCAGAAACATTGAAAGTGATATTAAAAAAATCTCACTCACGTTTTCCGGGAATATCTTATTGTGATAAAACAAAATATAAGTGCAGACAGTAAATGCCGACATCGGAGCGGGTAAGCCGTTGAATTTTACTTTATCAAAACCTGTAAGCTGTACATTAAATCTGGCAAGTCTGATTGCAGCAAATACCATAATCAGAGATGACAATACTATCCCGACATCTCCTAACACATTCAAAAATACATAATATATTAAAATAGACGGAGCCAGTCCGAAAGAAATAACATCGGATAGAGAATCAAGCTCAACTCCGAATTTACTTGAAGAATTTGTAAGCCTTGCCGCAAGTCCGTCCACAGCATCAAAGAGTGATGCGTAAATTATAAACAACGCTGCAGATTCAAAATCACCTTTAGCGGAATTGATGACAGACATCATTCCGCAAAATGCATTTAAGATTGTAAAAAGACTCGGTATGAATTTTCTTGAAATCAGCATTTATATTTCCGCTATAATTGTTTCTCCGCCGGTAACCTTCTGATCCATTTTAACAAGAATTTTTGAATCCCTTTTAATAAGTATATCGACTCTCGATCCGAATTTGATCATTCCGAATCTTTCACCTGCTGTGACTCTGCATCCTTCACTCAGATCATATACTATTCTTCTTGCTACAAATCCGGCAATCTGCTTAAAAAGAACTTTACTTCCGTTAGATGAATTTTCTATGCCTATCTCCGTTCTTTCATTTCTTTCCGAAGACTTGTGATCAAATGCAACCAGATATTCACCTTTAATATATTTCAGATATTTTACTGTTCCGTTTATGGGATTTCTGTTTACATGTACATTAAGAGGTGACAGAAATATGCTGATCTGTGTCAATGGCTCATCTAAAGGAAAAATGTTTTCTTCCTTATTTATAACGTCTTCAATCACAACAATCTTTCCGTCAGCGGGCGAAACAAGCTGATGGTCTGTATACCCTGCGGGCAATGTTCTTTCGGGATCCCTGAAAAAATAAAGTGTAAACAGCCACAGAAATATTGTTATACCGGTCAGTAAAAATTTGATTACTAAACTTTCAAAGAATAATGAAAGTAGAGTCATAATAAGACCGGTAATAAAAACCTTGAGTAAAACATCTTTACCGTAACTTGTGAGTTTTATCAACTTAACCTGTTTTTAATTTCCTGATATGACTCTTCCACTTCTCCCAGATCAAATCTGAATCTGTCTTTATCCAATTTTTTATTTGTCACGGAATCCCAGAGTCTGCAGGTATCCGGTGATATTTCATCAGCAAGCAGGATATTTCCGTTTTTGTCTTTTCCGAATTCAAGTTTAAAATCAACAAGCTTGATTCCTTTTTCAGAAAAGAATTTTATAAGAAGTGTATTGATATACTTTGTCATTTTTCTTACAACATCTAAATCATTTTTATCCGCCAGCTTCATTGCTAAAATATGATCCTCTGAAAACAGCGGGTCACCGAGCTCATCCGATTTATAATAAAATTCTATGAGAGGATTTTCCAGTTCTTTTCCTTCTTCAAATCCGAATTTCTTAACAAGACTGCCGGCTGCAATATTCCGGCATACAACTTCAATCTTTATAATATTTACCCTGGACACCAGCATTTCCGTTTCTGAAATTTTTTCAAGAAAGTGAACGGGTATTGAATTTTCTTTCAGGTAACTAAAAATTACAGAGGAGATAAAATTATTTATCTCGCCTTTATGCGAGATCCTGTCTTTCTTTAATCCGTTAAAAGCTGTTGCGTCATCTTTGAATTCCTGCAGGTAAATATCGTCTTTATCAGTAGAATAAATTTTTTTAGCTTTACCTTCGTAAATCAGTTTATTTTTCATTTATAATTTATTTATTACAAATTACTTATTTTAGTTAAAACATTCTATTTAAAGTGGATTTTTAAAATTTCCGGATCTGATATCGTACTTGGTTTCGATACATCAATTATCATTTTTTTAGTAATCTGATTTATTTAAAATGATAATCAATGAAGTTCATTTTATGCATATCGTTTATTTTCTTCTCGCTTGATCTGTGTTTTGCCCAGACAGAAACCGGCTTAGCGGATACTACATTTTATTCAGACAGTTTAAAGATCATTTCAAATGAAGATTCATTATTATTAACTCCTGATTCATCAAGAATTGCAGAGTCAGATATTGATGCGGTAATCGAATATACAGGAAAGGATTCCATTGTATATGATTTAAAAAATAAAAAAGTATATATTTATAATCAGGGAATTTTAATTTATAAAGATCTGAGGCTGGAAGCGGGTAAAATAGTTATAGATCAGGAAACTCAGTTGCTGGAAGCGTTCGGTATGCCGGATTCACTTAAACAGGGAAAAATTTCTCAGCCGCCTGTAATGACACAGGGAAATGATAAGTATGAAGGTTCCAGACTTATGTATAATTTCAAAACCAGAAAAGGCAGTGTTAACGAGGGATACAGCGAAGCTGAAGTAGGATATTATTTCGGTGACAAAATAAAAAAAGAATCTGAAAATGTTCTGTTTATTAAAAACGGAATATACACAACATCTTCAGACCGGGAAGATCCTGAATATTATTTTCTTTCCCCGAAGATGAAGGTTATCCCTAATGATAAAGTTATAGCTCAGTCTGTATTCCTTTATATAGAAGGAGTTCCTGTATTCTGGATACCTTTCGGAGTTTTTCCGAACAGATCAGGAAGGACTTCAGGGCTTATTGCACCTACGTTCGGAGATGATGCGACTTACGGAAAATACATTTCAAGATTGGGATATTTCTGGGCGGTGAATGACTATATGGATATCGGACTGACAGGCAGTTATTTTACAAAAGGCAGATATGAATTATACAGCAGATTCCGGTATGCATCAAAATATAATTTTACAGGAACTCTCGAAGGCGGATATTCGCGGATACGTCTCGGTGAAAGTACGGATATCGGCAATCAAAATTCAGATGCTTGGGGACTGAATTTTGTTCACAATCAGCAGATAAATCCGACAACACGAGTCGATGCAAACATGCAGATTGCAAGCAGCAAGAATTTTTACAATGTAACTACCAATGCACTTTCAGAACTTCTTCTTCAGAATTTGATTTCTAATTTTACTTTTTCAAAAAACTGGGAGGAAAAGCCTTACTCATTAAATCTGAATTATTACCGTGACCAGAATCTGCAAAACGGAGATGTTACAGAAAGACTTCCGTTGATAAATTTTTCAGTTTCACAGATATTTCCCTTCGAATCCGGATTTTCAGATCCTTTCAGTAAAAAAATATACGAATATATTTCATTTTCTTACAGCGGCAGCGCATTGAATAACCGTCTGAAGCGGACTGTGAAAACTTTTTCCAGCGCTGACAGCACATATACTGATATGCGGTCGGGTGTAAGGAATTTTGTTTCACTCGGACTATCTCCGAGATTTCAGTATATTTCCCTGAGTCCCTTTTTTAATTACAGTGAGATCTGGTATAATAAATATATAAATAAAAATTTTAATCCTTCTGACAGCAGTGTTACTGTAAATGACAATAATGCTGTAAAAGCGCTGAGATATTTTAATACCGGAATAAGTTTCTCAACTAAGTTTGTAGGAATTTTTTTACCGAACATTTTTAATATTACGGGAATACGACATACTATCACACCTGCATTAACTTATAACTATCAGCCGGATTTTTCAGATCCAAAATGGGGATATTATAAAACTTATAAAGATCAAAATGGAAATGACGTAAAGTATTCTATTTTTGAGAAAGAAATATTCGGAAGCGCTCCGGCGGGAGAATCACAGGCGCTGGGGTTTTCAATCGGAAATGTTTTTGAAATGAAAACGCGAGAAAATGATACTACAGAAAATAAATTTCAGCTTCTCAATATAGATGCCGGAGTCGGATATAATTTTGCAGCTGATTCTCTGAATTTTTCCGAGATATTTCTTTCATACAGGACAAGCATCGGAAACTATCTTAATATATCAGGTGCTACGACATTTAATCTTTATAAATTTGATCAGACAGCTAATACCAGAATTAATAAATTTCTTTTAAACACAGACGGAAAGCTCGCAAACATCACAAATTTTACGATAAATATGTCAACTAATTTCAGTTTCGGAAGTATCTCAACTTTAACTGAAAGCGGTGAAACAGAGGAGTTTGATACTCTTACCAACAGAGTGGATTATAAGGATTTCCGAAAAGAGAAAATTGAGGAAATTGATTTTAATATTCCTTTAAGCGGCGGATTCGGTTTTAATTATTCCGAATCGAAATTTAATCCTTCTGTTGTTAACAGGTCTTCCAATCTGACCGGAAACATGTCATTTAATCTTACGGAAAAATGGAGATTTACTGTTTCGGCAAATTATGATCTTGTAAACAAAGAAATTGTTACCCCATATATAACTGCCTACAGGGACCTGAATTCCTGGGAAATGAATTTCAACTGGTATCCGTCCGGCACATACAGAGGATTTTCATTCGAAGTCAGGATCAAAGCGCCGCAGCTCAGAGACATAAAAGTTACAAAGAAAACAAATACAAGAGGAGTTTACTGATGGATGTGCAAAAATATTCAGGAGCGGGTAATTCGTTTATTATTACAGATAACAGAAATTCCCATATAACGGATTATTATACAATAGTGATTGAACTTATGAAAAAATACCCGGGAACAGACGGTGTGATATTTCTCGAGAATTCCGGAAAGGCGGATTTTAAAATGAATTATTTTAACCGCGACGGGACAGGTGATGCATTATGCGGAAACGGGTTAAGATGTATTGTAAAATTTATTTCTGACAACGGAATTTCTGATAACTGTAAATTAAGGATCGAAGCGGTATCGCAAATTTATGAATCTGAAATAATTTCTGACAATGAAATTTCCATAAGGTTTCCGCCGCCGGTAACAGTTAAAACAAATTTCAGACTTAAGGTACATTTTCAGGAGTGGTGGGAACTGCTGAAATGTTCATATGTCGATATTGGTTCGCCGCACATAGTTGTATTTACTGACGATATAGAAAAGCCTAAAGTAAATTCGATAGAAGAAGTGAATATTGATGAATGGGGAAGAAACATTAGAATGCACAAAGATCTTATGCCGGAAGGAGCTAATGTTAATTTTGCGGAAATAACCGGCAGCGGTGAACTTGCTATAAGAAGTTTTGAAAGAGGAGTGGAAGCTGAAACACTTGCTTGCGGTACAGGATCAATTTCTGCTGCTTTGATATACTACATTACAAGAGAGCAGATCAAACCGGTAAGATTGCTAACAAGATCCGGACAATATCTGAAAGTGGATTTCGAGATTAATGAAAAAAAACTTAAGAGCATTACATTATCCGGAGAAGCAGAGAAGATTTCTTTTTAAAAAGTTAAGAGTCTGATTTAGTTTAAAATGAATAAAAAAAAAGCGCCTGAATTAAATCAGGCGCTTTTAATTTGAATCTGAAGATGTTTTAGAATATAATGAAACCGATTGAAGCGTTTGTAAAGAATCTGTCTTCAGTTCTGTAAATTCTTGTATATCCGCCAGTTAGGTTAAGAGTTATGTAATTCTCTATGTAGAAATTAAATCCTGCGCTTACAGTATGATCAGCACCTGATTTATCTGTTCCGATTGGAATTCCAAGTGTATCTAATCCGCTGAATAATTGATTTAGAGTTGCAGTATATCCGGCATTAAATGAAATTCTGTTTGTGAAATTGTAAGAATAAAAAATTCCCAGATTTCCGGTAAATAACTTAGCAAAATTACTGTCTAAAGGAGATCTTACATTCAGTAATGTTCTGATCTGGTGATTTATGCCGATTGGATATGCATATCTGCCTCTGATATCAAGAGTCGGAGACGGACTTTTAATTAATTCGTTTCTTGTTAAAAGTTCATAAGCTACGCCAAGTCTGATGTCACCGCCCCATGCTCTTTCATTAATGAACTGATTATTACCGTATAAGACGTCTCTTATTCTCATGAATCCGAGAGCAGACATATTGTTAAAGTTTGATACACCTGAATTTAAAACTTCCTGTGTAATGTCTTCAATAATCTTTGATTCATATATTGCTTTGTATTTATCTCTGTATTCTGCTTCTCTGTCAATAATCTGTGCAATTGCAAGCATTGTTGACTTCGGCATAAATTTATTTGTAATGCCGCCTTTTCTAAGATCTTCGTCAATTCTGATAGCTTTTGCAAGAGAGGTTGCGTTTACTTGTCTTCCATATCCCAGACCGCCAAAAATTTCAATAGTTGGTCTGTTATCTTTACCAAATTCTCTTTTTCTCTGGTAATTTGATCTCAATTCACCATTTCCGAAAAATCCATGTGAATCAGTGAAATATTTACTAAGATCAGTTGCAAGATTGTATTCATATCTGGTCGTATCCCCTCTGGCTGTCTGAGATAAAGCACCATTTAAGTTTAAATTCCAAGCATATGAAGGAGATGAATAGAATTGAGTATACAAACCGTTTAATCTCCATGAACTTGAAAGATTTTTACTCTGACTTGTGTCTTCAGGTGTAGTTTGAGCCCAGTTATAAAATCCGTCTATTAAAAATTTCCTTGCAGAACTAACGGGTAAATCAAAATCAGTAATTTTAACATTTTGTGCCTGTACAGCAGATGTCAAAAATAGAACCATTAAAAAGTACTTTATTAGTTTCATAAATTTCCCTTTCTTAAATTTTTAAATATCAGCAATATATATATATTTTTATTTTAATTTAATGCAATAGTTGAAGTAAATAATAAAAAAAATTTTCAGGAGTTTTAAAAAATAATTGTATTATTCATTTTATAATTAGTATATTCACCTTATTTTTTAAAAAAATTGAAAAAAAGAAAATTAATAGTTATAGGAGCAGGTCCGGGGGGATATGCGGCTGCATTTCTTGCAGCAGACCTTGGAATTGAAACAACCTTAATTGACAGAGATGTAAATCCGGGGGGAGTTTGTCTTTTCAGAGGATGTATTCCGTCGAAAGCATTGCTTCATCTTGCAAAAGTTTTAAAAGAAGCGGAAGAATTAAAAAATTTCGGAATAAGTTTTACAAAGCCAAAGATAGATCTAAAAAAAGTCAGGGCGTGGAAGATTGATGTAATTAAAAAACTTACGTCAGGACTTGGTCAGATTTCAAAACAAAGAAAAATTGAATTTATACAGGGAGATGCTTCATTTATAAATAATAATACAATTGAAGTAACCGGCACTGATAAAAAGAAAGAGATACTTGAGTTTGAAAATGTTATTATAGCAACTGGTTCTCATCCTGCCGGAATTCCGGGAATATCAGATGTGTCAAAAAAAATTCTGGATTCTACATCAGCACTTAATCTTGAGAAGATACCAAAATCAATGTTAGTGATTGGCGGCGGTTACATTGGTTTAGAACTTGCGACTGTATATTCAGCGTTCGGTACAAAAATTACAATAGCGGAAATGCTGCCGGGTTTACTAAACGGCGCTGACCGGGATCTTGTAAATATACTTTACTCCGGGATAAAAAATTCATTTGAGTCAATATTGCTGGAGACAAAAATAATTTCTGTAAAAGCAAAACCATCCGGCTTTAAAGTTAAACTGCAGGAGAAGGATAAAAAAATTACAGAAATGAATTTTGAAAGCGTTTTAGTTTCTGCCGGAAGAAAGCCAAATTCATCAAACCTGGGACTTGAAAATACAGGTGTAAAAGTAAATGAGAAAGGATTTATAATTACTGATAATCAGACAAGAACATCAGTTAAAAATATTTTTGCGATTGGTGATGTAGCCGGAGAGCCGATGCTTGCACACAAAGCTTCTCATGAAGGGAGAATTGCGGCGGAAGTAATAGCAGGTCATAAATCGGTATTCGAACCGAAGACAATTCCGGCTGTTGTATTTACTGATCCGGAGATTGCATGGTGCGGTGTTACAGAAACGGAGGCAAAAATAAAAAATCTTGATTATACTGTGTCAAAATTTCCCTGGGCTGCATCGGGAAGAGCTCTGACACTTGGAAGAACAGACGGTTTGACAAAATTAATAATTGACAATAAAACAGAACGGATAATCGGGGTCGGCATTGCCGGACCTAATGCCGGAGATTTGATTTCGGAAGGAGTACTTGCAATAGAAATGGGAGCGAATGCAACTGATCTCAGGCTTTCAATTCATCCGCATCCTACATTATCAGAAACAATAATGGAATCAGCTGAAGTTTTTTTCGGACAAAGCACACATATATTTAAGCCAAAAAAGCAGTGAGTATTTCAGAAGACATGAGAGCTGAAATAGAAAAAGAATTAAGATTTAAAACATCCAGAAGCGGCGGTAAGGGCGGACAGAATGTTAATAAGGTAGAGACAAAAGTGGAATTAATTTTTGATATTACAAATTCAAATGCTTTTACTGAAACGGAAAAATCATTACTAAAGAGTAAACTATCAAACAGAATTACATCAGATGGTATTATTAAAATAATATCACAATCAAACCGTTCACAATATTTAAACAAAGTCGATTCATCTGATAAGCTGTTTGAACTGATAAAAATTGCACTAAAGAAAGTAAAGAAAAGAAAACAGATAAAACTTTCACAGGCGGAAAAGGAGAAACGACTGCAGGGAAAAAAGAAAACAGCGGAGAAAAAGAGTTCAAGAAGATTCCAGATAGATAAAGAAAATTATTAAAATTAATTATCATTAAATATGAACAATAATAACACAGTTAATAACATCAGAAATTACATACCGGCAGCTGCAATTCTTGCCGGTGCATTTATAATAGGCGCATTTATTCTTTCTTCTACATGGAAATATGTTTCAAGAAAGGATGTAACAATAAATGTTACGGGATCAGCATCAAAAGATATCAAATCCGATTACGCTATATGGAACGGTTCGGTATCAATTGAATCTCTTACTCTTCAGGATTCATATGCAAAGCTAAAAACTGCAAACGAGAGAGTTAAAAATTATCTGATATCAAAGGGATTTCCGGAAGAAAAAATCACAGTATCAGCTATAAACACTTCCACTTTATATGCAAGCAATGAACAGGGATATTCCACTAATCAGATTACCGGTTACAGACTGAATCAGGACTTCAGGGTGGAATCAGAAGATGTGGAAAAAATTGACATACTTTCGAGAGAAGCGACGGAATTAATAAACGAAGGAATTGAAATTAACTCACCGACACCGGAATTTTTATATACTAAAATAGCTGATCTCAAGGTTGAAATGACGGGATTGGCAGCGCAGGATGCAAAAGAAAGAGCGGAGCAAATTGCAAACAGCACAGGAAATGATATTGGCGAAGTTCGTTCATCAAAAATGGGAGTTATTCAGATAAATGCAAAGAACTCTAATGAAATATCCGATTACGGTATCAATAATACTTCTTCAATTGACAAAACTATCCGGGTAGTAGTAAACATGAGTTTTTCAATTAACTAATTTTCTGTATCACAAAGAAAAAATTTATAAAAGTAAATACATAGGATTTTCAAGAGCTTCACAGATCCATCTCAGGAATCTTGCGGCATCTGCTCCGTCAATAATTCTGTGATCATAAGTAAGAGAAAGCGGCAGCATAATTCTCGGTATAAAATTATCATTAATATATACGGCTTCCTTAGATGCTCTCGACACTCCGAGAATGGCTACCTGAGGAGAATAAACAATCGGTGTAAAAGCCGTTCCGCCTATACCTCCCAGATTTGAGATAGTAAAATTCCCGCCGTCCATCTCATCAGGCATAATTTTTTTTGACCTGGCTTTTTCTGCAAGCACATTTAACTCCGCAGAAATTTCAAGAATGTTTTTCTTGTCAGTATTTCTAACTACAGGTACGAGCAGACCTCTTTCAGTATCGACAGCAATGCCGACATTAAAATAGTTTTTATAAATTATTTCCTTTTTATTAAGATCAATACTGGAATTAAACTGAGGAAACTTTTTAAGTGCTTCAGTACAGATTTTTACCAGCATAGAAGTAACAGTAAGATTTCCTCCGTTAGATTTTACAAACTCAGAATATTTTTTTCTAAAATCTTCTGCAAGCGTAATATCAGCTTTGTCAAACTGCGTAACCATCGGAGCTGTCCATGAATAAGACATTGCTTCAGCTGTTACAGCTCTGATTTTACTCATAGGCTCAATTCTAACTTCACCCCATTTACTGAAATCAGGTAAAGATTTCCCTGATAAAGTCAAAGTGGACGATCCGGATTTATTCATTGAAGCTTTTACAAAACTTTTAACATCATCTTCGGATATTCTGCCGTCTTTTCCTGAACCACTGACACTGCTGATTTCAACTCCGAGCTCTCTGGCAAGTCTTCTTACAGATGGAGATGCAGGAGCTAAAATTTTATCATGAGCACCGGATGCTTTAACGTTTTCATTATCCGCTAATTCTGATTCTGTATCAGTGACGGAGATATTTTTAGATTTTATATTTTGAGCATTTTCATTTTCCGGCTTTTTTAACTCAATTTTTTCAGAGGATTTTGATTCTTTATCGTTATTGATCTCAACAGATTCTTTATTAACATAATTATCCGCTGTCTGTTCTTTTTTATCAGAAGTCTGCTCCTTTATTTCTTTTGAATTCGTTTCAACTTTAAGAATTACGGAACCAATGTTAATTACATCTCCTTCTTTAACAGAAATTTCTTTTACAACACCTTCTTCAGTTGAAGGTACTTCGAACAGCGCTTTATCTGTTTCAAGTTCGATCAATGGCTGATCAATACTGATCTCATCACCTACTGAGACCAGTACTTTTATGACATCACCATGTTCAATATTTTCAGATACTTCCGGAAGCTTTACTTCTTTAATCATTTTTTAAAAATTTTAATTATAAGTTTTTAAACGATGAGCGGATTGGGTTTATTCGGATCCAGCCCAAGATCATTCACAGCTTTTTTTACTACTGTTTCTTTTATTTTCTTTTCTTTAAAGAGAGAATAAAGAGCCGCAATAGTAATATATCTGTAATCTACTTCAAAGAAATTTCTCAATTGATTGCGTCCGTCGCTTCTTCCAAATCCATCAGTTCCGAGAATATAGAAGCTTCCCGGAATCCATTTTGATATTGATGCCGGAAGGGCTTTTACATAATCTGAAGCAGCAACAAATACACCATTTTCTTTTGAAAGCACTTTCTCAATATAAGACATATTATTTAAACCCGGATTAACCATATTTTTTCTTTCGGTTTCAATACAGTCAAAATACAATTCCTTATAACTGGTTACGCTCCACACATCTGTTGATACTTTATAATTTTTTTCCAAAATCTCACTTGCCTTTACCGCTTCATTCAGAATAGAACCGCTTCCGAAAAGGTGAGCTTTAAGTTTACTTGTTTTAATTTTAGATTTAGAATATTTATAAATTCCTTTTAAAATACCTTCACTAACACCTTTTGGCATTGCAGGCATTTTATAGGGTTCATTCATTACAGTCAGATAATAAAAAATGTCTTCCTGATTTTCATACATCCTTTTTAATCCGTCTTCGATGATTACTGCAAGCTCATAAGCAAAAGCAGGGTCATAGCATTTCAGATTCGGAACGGTGAGTGAGAGCAAATGACTGTTTCCGTCCTGATGCTGAAGACCTTCACCGCTTAAAGTAGTCCTACCAGCAGTACCTCCTAAAAGAAAGCCTCTTGTCCTGCAGTCCGCAGCTGCCCAGATAAGATCCCCAATTCTTTGAAATCCGAACATTGAATAAAAGATGAAGAAAGGAATCATATTAATGCCGTGAGTCGAATATGAAGTGCCTGCAGCTATGAAAGAAGACATTGAGCCGGCTTCAGTAATTCCTTCCTCCAGGATCTGACCGCCTTTTTCTTCTTTATAGTAAAGGAGACTTCCTTTATCAACTGGTTCATAGAGCTGACCGGAGTGTGAATATATTCCAACTTGTCTGAACAGGGATTCCATACCGAAAGTCCTGGCTTCATCCGGAACGATTGGCACGATATACTTTCCGATATCTTTATCTTTAAGAAGTTTAGAAAGCAGATGAACAAAAGCCATAGTAGTCGCTACTTCCCTATCACCATTGCCATTATAAAATTCACTGAAAAGATCGCCTTTAGGTATTTTCAACGGAGGCGCTGAATTTCCGTTTCTGCTTGGAATAAATCCGCCCAGTTCATTTCTTCTGTTTTTAAGATAATTCAATTCTTCAGAATCTTCAGCAGGTTTATAAAAAGGCGCGTCAGCTACTTCTTTATCTGAGATAGGAATTCCGAACCGGCTTCTGAATTCCTTTAACTCCTGTTCATTTAGTTTCTTCTGCTGATGAGTAATATTTCTGCCTTCACCTGATTCACCAAGACCATAACCTTTAATAGTTTGCGCAAGGATAACAGTCGGAGAACCTTTATGATTAAAAGCATTTTCATACGCTGCAAATACTTTATCCGGATCGTGACCACCTCGTTTAAGTTTTCTTAACTGTTCATCGGAATAATTACTGACCATATCAAGTAACTCCGGATCTTTTCCGAAAAAATCTTTTCTTATATAATCACCCCCCATTACAGTATATTTCTGAAACTGCCCATCGACTACATTATTCATAACTTCTACTAATTTTCCATTTTCATCTTTAGCAATCAGCGGATCCCAGTCGCCTCCCCAGATCACTTTAACCGCATTCCAGCCGGCGCCTCTGAAAATGGCTTCGAGCTCCTGGATAATTTTTCCGTTGCCTCTCACGGGTCCGTCTAATCTCTGCAGATTACAGTTAATTACAAAAATTAGATTGTCGAGATTTTCTCTTGCAGCGAGTGTTATAGCTCCGAGAGATTCGGGTTCATCCGTTTCCCCGTCACCTAAGAAAGCCCAAACTTTCTGATCTGTTTTTTTAAGGATGCCTCTGTCTTCAAGATATCTGTTAAACCTTGCCTGATAGATTGCCATTATCGGACTAAGTCCCATGGAGACAGTTGGAAACTGCCAGAACTTAGGCATCAGCCAGGGATGAGGATATGAGGATAATCCTCTATCAGAAGACAATTCTCTTCTGAAATTATTCAAATCTTTTTCAGTAATTCTTCCTTCAAGCATAGCTCTTGCATAAATACCCGGAGCAGCGTGGCCCTGAAAATAAATTATATCACCTCCGGAGGGATGATCTTTGCCTCTGAAAAAATGGTTGAATCCTACTTCATAAAGCGTAGCGGCTGAGGCGTATGTGGAAATATGACCGCCAATGCCGTTGAGTTCGCGGTTAGCTCTTACAACCATTGCCATTGCATTCCATCGCAGGATACTTTTTATTCTTCTTTCGATTTCCCTGCTGCCCGGATAGACCGGCTGCGTTTCAGCGGGAATCGTATTAATATAAGGAGTATTTGCCGTAAATGGGATTTTAATACCGAACTTTTGAGCTTTGATCTGTAATTTCCTTAAAATTTCGCTTACCCGTTCAGGTCCCTGAGTTTCAAATATATATTCAAGGGATTCAATCCATTCTTTATTTTCGTCTTCTCTTAAATTTCTGTTAATTTCTTTGGTCATTTAATCATTTAAATTTTTCAAGCATAAAAATAACTATTTGAAGTCAAAGACATTAGTGAAAAATTTATATTAGCCGAATCAAGAAAAAATAGTTTATAAGTAAGTAATTTTCAAATTCAATATTCAAAGTAGAATTTAAACGCAATTAGAATCTGCAATTTATATGAAATAAAAGATCAGATAACATTTATAAAAACCGGGTTAAGTATTCAGTTTCAGCATCTTCTGCGAAAAACCACTAAAGTGGTTTTCCGCCGATTCACGGAATACAATTCCGTGATACACCCACTTTCCCTCCCCCGCACTTTCTCAAATATTTTCATCAAATTTTTTACTTCAATTAAGTATATTTATAAAACCAAAATTTAATACTCTGCTATTATGAACAACCTTATTGAAGTATCAAAAACTAAGGAACTTATCGTTTCCAAAATGGCTGAAAATCTTATCGGTTCAGAAATTATTAAACTCGCCTGGCAGATTAATGATAAGATCGCCGAAGGTCAGGAAATTTTTAACCTGACTATCGGGGATTTTGACCCTGATATTTTTCCCATCCCGGCTCCTTTTAAAGAAGGAATCAAAAAGGCTTACGATAATAATGAAACCAATTATCCTCCGGGAGAAGGCGTTACTGATTTAAGAAATGCCGTCTCTGATTATCTGCGGGATATTGCAGGACTCGATTACGGAGTTGACGATATTATAATTACCAGCGGGGCAAGACCGGTAATTTTTTCCGCATACAACAGTATTCTTGACCCCGGCGATACTGTGATATTTCCTGTTCCTTCCTGGAATAATAATCATTATACTCATCTCGCAAGATGTAAAGCTGTTACTATTGATACAAAACCTGAAAATAACTTTATGCCGACTGCGGAAGAGATCGAGCCATTTGTAAAAGACGCTTCGCTTCTTTCTCTTTGCTCTCCGCTAAATCCTACAGGCACTGTGTTTACTGAAAATGAACTTGCAAAAATCTGTGATCTCATAGTTTCAGAAAATAACAGAAGAGGAGATTCGCAAAAACCGCTTTATCTTTTATTTGATCAGATATACTGGCAGCTTACTTTCGGTGATATAAAACATTTCAGTCCGGTACTCATTAATCCTGCTATGAAAAACTACACTGTCTTCATTGACGGCATCAGCAAAGTCTTTTGCGCTACTGGCGTTAGAGTCGGCTGGGGTTTTGGTCCGAGAAAAGTTATCAATAAAATGAAATCCATTGTCTCTCACATGGGTGCATGGGCTCCTAAAGCTGAGCAGATTGCTCTTGCTGAATATTATTCCGATTATGATCTTGTTGATACTTTTCTTGAAAATGTTAAAGAAGGCATTTTTATTAGGTTACAATCTTTTTATGAAAAATTTAAGGATCTTAAAAAAGACGGTTTCAGCGTGGATGCTATATCACCGCAGGCTTCGATATTTATGACTGTAAAAATTGATCTCATCGGCAAAAAACTGAAAGACGGAACAATACTTGACAACTCTGAAACGGTAACTGATTTCCTCATTGAAAAAGCAAAATTAGCCCTGGTTCCGTTTGCATCTTTCGGATCTTCTGCGAATTCAGTATGGTACAGAGTAGCTGTCGGCACCTGTACTCTTGACCAGATTGATGTGATCATGAATAATTTCAGATCAGCTCTTTCAGAACTTGAATAAATTCCCTTAATTTATTTTTTCTGAATTTATAATTTTATATTTGAACGACAGACTTGAACTAATAAAGTACATGCTTGAAGACATCAGAAAGGTTACTCTTTCCGGAGTAAGTCATTTAAGTAAAGAACAATTATTTCAGGAGCCGGTAAAAGGTGAATATCCGATCGGCGCATATCTTTTACATTTCGCTGAATGTGAAATTTCATGGCTGGAAATTTTATCGGGCATTCCTCAGCCTGAAGATTTGAAGAAAAGAGCATTTTACGACAAATGGTTTGATCCGTCAGGTATACCTGATCCGCCCTCGTTACCGCCTGAGATTTCTTATTATCTAGATGTAACAGGCGAAGCAAGAAAAAATCTGACTGATTACATTTCGGGAATGAAAGATTCTGAACTGGAAGAAAATATTACGATGAAAAGAAGGAACGGAGATAATACTTTACAAAAAAAATGGATATTATATCACCTTATAGAACATGAAGCTCATCACCGCGGACAAATGTTTATGCTTTTAAGAATGGCGGGAATGAATAAAAATAAATGAAAACTGAATTCAAGGTAGCAGATAAAAAAGTAAGATGCGGGTGGTGTCTGTCGGGTGAACTCATGGTGAAATATCATGATGAAGAATGGGGAAATCCTGTTCATGATGATAAAAAACTTTTTGAATTTTTACTCCTTGACGCATTTCAGGCTGGATTAAGCTGGTCTACGATTATTAACAAAAGAAAGAACTTCAAAAAAGCTTTTGATAATTTTAATTATAAAAAGATTGCAAAGTATGACAGTAAAAAAATAAACGAACTTTTAAATGATGAGGGAATAATAAGAAACAAACTTAAAATTTATTCATCGGTTGAAAATGCAAAATTATTTATTGAGATTCAGAAAGAGTTTGGAAGTTTTGACAAGTATATATGGCAGTTCACAGGAGGTAAGACAATTCACAACAACAGAAAATCCATGAAAGATATACCTGCAGTGTCAGCAGAATCTGACGCAATGAGCAAAGATCTTAAAAAACGCGGATTTAATTTTGTCGGATCGACAATTTGTTACGCTTTTATGCAGGCAGCCGGAATGGTTAACGATCATATTGAAAATTGCTTCCGCTTTAAAGCCGTAAAAAAATTAAAATAATTATTTATTTCCGACAGAAACAAAATAATCCTCAGCAAATATATTCCGGAAGGTTCCGTTGATATTATAATTCAATGGATTGAGGAATACCGTTTTCTCTTAAAGATCACAAAATCCCGTCAGTCAAAACTTGGCGATTATACTCATCCTTACAAAGGAAAGCCTCATAAGATCACCGTAAATCACAATCTTAACAAATATTTCTTCCTGATAATACTTGTGCATGAAATTGCTCACCTCACTTGTTACAGGAAATACTCTAAAAATATATTACCGCACGGACAGGAATGGAAATCAGAATTTAATTTTCATATGAAGTATTTTCTGGAAATGAATATCTTTCCCGAAGAGTTAAATAATTACATGAAATTGTATTCAGTAAGTCCTTCGGCAGCAAGCTGTACGGATGTCCGTCTCTTAAAAATATTAAAAAAATATGATGATCCGTCTGATTATATTCATCTTGAAGAGCTGAATGAAAACCAGATATTCAGTCTCAGGGATTCGCGAAGATATATCAAAGGTAAAAAGCTGCGTAAAAGATTTTTGTGCACTGAGATCGGAACAGGCAAAAAATTTCTTATCAGTCCAGTTGCTGACGTGATCAGGGAATCTCTTTTTTAGAAAATTTCCGAAACCGGATTTTATAATGTTATATTTCAAAACACTTTATCAGGAGCGGTCATATTTCTTTAATTCAGTATTTCTGATTTTCTTGCTGCTGGTAATTATCCTTCTAACATTTGATCTTGAATTCAGCGGTAGCTCAAATTCAGATACGTTAGCGCCTGTCTGGCTGTTTATTACTGCAGGAGGCGGTGTATATGGAATTGCTGTAACTCTAATATTAGTATCTGCATTTGTGCTTTACAATTTTAAGTTCAGCAGATCAAACAGAAGAGTTGCGCTTTTATTTCTGCTTACAGTATTTTGTGTTCAATTAATAAATACCGGCGTTACTTTTTTTATTCTTAAGGATTCTATTTCGAAACCGAGACCATCTCAGTTGTATATTACCGGTGGTGAGTTAAAAGATCCGTCCGGTGTTTTATTTTTCGACCGGCTTCCTGAGGAAAAGAAAAAATATCTTCGGGAAATGACAGAAAATAATCCGGATAAGTTTAAGGAAATTTATCCGCCTATACTGTATAACTGGATTAATGAGACAGAAAATTCTTTTCCGTCCGGCCATTCACAGTCTTCATTTTTTATAGCAGTGATCTTTGCATTTATAATATCATCATTCGTTTCAAAAAAAAACAGATATCTTACAGTTATTCCGCTGCTTTGGGCGCTGCTTGTATCCCTGTCAAGAGTGGTCATCGGTGTTCATTATAATACCGATGTAATTGCAGGTGCTTTTATGGGAATAATCTCAGCTCTTGCAGTTATTTCCATTAAAAAATTCAATGTTTTATTTCAACGATATTGATTATTTTTTTAATAAACCCTGATCAGAAATTTTTAATTGTATATAAATAATTTATGGCGGATGTAACTGACTGGACTAACTATTACAAAGTTCATAAGGAAAGAAAGGCAAGAGATTTACTCATTAAAACTTTTGAATTATTTGATAAAGATAATTTTAATTCCGGAATTGCTTATGATCTGGGCTGCGGCAACGGGCACGAGACATATGAGCTTCTGAAAAAAGGGTGGCAGGTTACTGCAGTCGATAACAATGAAAATGTACCAGAGTTAATGAATGAGATAAGTATTGAATTTAAAGACAGACTTAATATTCAGATCACATCATTTGAAAACATTAGATGGACAAAATGTGATCTTATCAATGCAAACTACTCTCTTCCCTTTTGTCCGGAAGAGCATTTTGAATTTGTCTGGGATAACATAATTAATTCTCTTAACATTAACGGAAGGTTTTCAGGTCAGCTTTTCGGAGACCGAGATGAATGGGATCTTGTAAGACATTCAAAGGAACAGGCGATAAAAAGATTTGAAGGAATGGAATTAGAATATTTCAATGAAACGGAAAAAGATGACAAAACAGCTACAGGAGAATTAAAGCACTGGCACTTGTTCGATATTATTGCCCGTAAAATAAAATAAAAATAATTGGCACTTTAATGGAAATAATTTATCATCTGACTTTTAAAAAGAACAGAGTCCTTTTCAGAAAATCAAAACCATACCGGACAGATTCGCTTGATTCAGAAGGATTCATTCATTGTTCGCCAAAGGATAAAGTCAGGTCATCGGCTGCAAAGTTTTTTAAAAAGGAAAAAGAAATTCTGCTGATATATATTGATCAGTCAAAAGTAAGAAGCGAGATTATCTGGGAAGATTCAAACAATGATAATTTTCTGTTCCCGCATATTTACGGAGAGCTTAATTTTGAAGCTGTTATAGAGATTGCTGAGATTTCAAGAGATGAAAACGGTATATTTGTTTTTCCTGACGGATTTTAAGATGAAATAAGTCTTAGAATATTTCCTGAAAATATAAGTTCTTTTTCTTCAACAGATATATCCAGACTATCTACTATAGGTATATAAGTCAGCGGCAGACCCAGATTATAATCGCTTCCGAATATTACTTTTTCAGCTCCGGCATTTTTCACGGCAAGATTCATAAAATAAAATTCACGTACTGATTCCGTACCGAGATAAACATTCTTATATTTTTTATTTTTAACCTCTTCAGCGCAATCAAGATAAAGTGAGGGCTGATCACCGCCCATATGAGCTAATATAATTTTCAGATCCGGATACTTCAAAGCCGCTTCAAGAGGAAATTTATATCCCGCCATCTCCTGCCACCTGCCGCAGTGAACCACTATAACCTTTCCCGTATCCGCAGCGAGCCGGAGATATTTATCATATGAAGCGTCTGTAATCTTTAACCGCTGAATTGACGGATGTATTTTAAATGCGGAAATTTCATTTATGTTTTTTTCCAGGAATTCATCCAGCTTTTTATCCGCTGGATCTATCCAGGCATTAAAATAAAATTTAAAACCGCAGGATTCCCTTGTAAGACTGAATAATTCTTTATTTGAAGTAGCGTCAGTCGGCATGCATAAAGCCGCCTCTACCCCTGAGCTTTTCATTACGCTGACCGCCTGTTCTACCGTCGAACCGTATTCAAAAAATATTTTACTCCATTTTCCAATATGAATGTGAGCATCGATAATTTTCATTTTAACAAATCTCCGGTTTTAAAGTGTTCTGTAAATTTTATTTCATTTAAATCTTCATCCGTAATTTTTAAGATAATAATCTTCCCTTTTCCTGTCAGAATTTCCATTTCAGAATCTGATACTTTTGTTACAGTACCTGCCTCTGCGTCTGATGTCACATTTTTATCTGAAAGATCAGATTTAATAATTAAATACTTCTTATTTTTAAAACTGAAGAAGGCGCAGGGATAAGGAAAAGTAAGCGCTCTTATTTTATTGAATATGGCCTCCGCTTTGTCACTCCATTTAATTTTTCTTTCCTCATTACTGATAACCTTGTATGCGGGCTTGTCAGAAAGCTGTTTAGTGTAAATTAATTTTCTCTCAGATATATCACGGAGACATTCCGAAATGATCACGGATGAAACTCGTGAGCATTCTCTGTAAAGAGAATTTACATCATCTTCCCTGCCAATCTTGATTTGATATTCCTTGCAGATATCACCTGAGTCAACCCCTTCATCAATTCTGTGTACCGTTACAGTAAGAACTTCCTCTCCGTTCATAATACTTCTGCTGATTGGAGCTCTGCCTCTGTATTCAGGCAGCTTACCGCAATGCAGATTCAGTATACCGTTTTCAGGTAGTGAAAATATTTCCTTTTTAAGAATACTCATAAATCCGACGCAGACACCTGTATCAAAATCAAAAAGTTTTTCTCTTAAATCATTTACATTATCTGATTCATACAAATCAATTTTATTTTCAGAGCAAAACTCTTTTACAGGAGTGTAAAATTCTTTAATGAGCTTATTTCTGTCGAGACTTTTGTGAATCACAATAAGTCCGGGTTTAAAATTTTCAGCGGCAAGACCTTTAAGACACTCAAGACTCATAACAGAATGAGCAAGATAGAAAAACTTCATCAGATATTTTTTTTATACCAGTTAAAAGTCTTTATTATACCTTCATTCAGATCAACCTGAGGTACAAAACCAAGCAGATCTTTTGCTTTTTCAATGCTTGGTATTCTAAGCTCCACATCTACATAATTTTTCGGAGTATAAATAATTTTTGATTTTGATCTGCACAGTGCTACAATTTTTTCCGCGAGTGAGGATATTGTAATTGTTCCTTTCGGATTTCCGATGTTGAATATTTCTCCAATTGCTTTTTTATTTGTCAGTGAAAGCTCAATACCTTGTATCATATCGTCTATGTAACACCATGATCTGATCTGATCGCCGTCACCGTGAATTTCAATATTTTTACCGCGAACGGCGTTCTTTATAAAGATCTGAATGGCTCCTTCCCCGACCTGTCCGGGACCATAAATATTAAACGGGCGGATAGTGACAGACGGATATCCGAATTTTTTATAATAGCTGTGAACAATATGCTCGCCGGCAACTTTGCTGATGGAATACGTCCATCTTGCCTCTCCCACCGGCGCAAAATTAGTATCCGATTTTTCTGTAGATTTGTATGCATAAGCTCCGAGCACTTCACTTGTGGAAAAATCAATTATTCTTTCCAGTCTGCCTGAATATTTCTCAAGTGATTTCAGAAGATTGAATGTACCGTTTATATTTACATCAAGAGTTTTAACCGGATCTATTATAACAGTATCAATCCCTGCAACAGCTGCAAGGTGTATCACTATCTCCGGTTTAAAATCTTCACATGTTTTTTTTAATGCTTCAAAATTCAGAACATCTTCTCTTACTATTTTAAGATTGCGCGATGTGATTTTTTTGTACTTAATAGAATCTCTGGAGAAATTATCAACTATTGTAATTTCGTTATCCTTTACTAGCTTTGATACAAGAGTACTGCCGATAAAACCTGCGCCGCCTGTAAGAAGTATTTTTTTATTCTTTATATTCAATTTTAATATTTGATTTTATATTCGTATGTTTTTCTTAGAAATCCATGTGCGAGAAATTTTTTCTTAAAAGCGTAAAGTCCTTCGAGCAGTTTACCGTTCATATCCGATGTGCCTATGTCATAATAATTATATCCGTTTTCTTTTGACCATTCAATAGACTTATAAAGCAGAAATTCCGAAACTCTGTTCATTTTGTATTTTTCATCCCCGGCAAGATAAAAATTAAGGATCATGTCGCTGTTTATTTTAAAAAGCACGCATACAGCAGCCATTTCAGAATCTATTTTTGCGGTAAATAAAACAATTTCATCTTTAAGTTTATTTTTTAAATAAATCAGCTCTTCAAAAGAATGTGTCGGCTTTACACTTTTTAATTCTCTGTTCCTTAACAGTACTTCATAAAAATCTCTGAAATTATGTACATCAGGCTTTTCTTCAAATACTTCTACATTAATTACTGAAGATGATTTTTTTATGGATCTCTTTTTCGGTCCGGATATTTTTTTAAAATTAAAATCCTTTACGTCAATTATGTTGGTTAGTGAAATGCCTGTTACTTCAAACCCGCACTTCATCAGAGCGTAATCCGTTTCTTCATTCGGAATATTATTATACCTGAAAGGAGGGTTTCTGATTATACAGCTGTTAAATTTATTTTCAGCAAGATATTTCTTAAAACTTTCAATTACTTCAAAGTATGTTATAAGATCGGTTTTTCTTTTCCACAGAAAACCGCCGTAACTCAGACCGTCGCATGATACAAAAATTTTTTTACCGTCTGCATCCCTCTCGCAGCCGGTCATAACTGCAAGTATTTTATTCGTACCTTCCGGTCTGAACATAAGATGATGCCATTTGATTTTTTTCTTAAAGACATCATTGTAAGATATAAATCTCTGATCAAAAAAAAGATTGTACTGATTCCTTAAAAACTCATTCCATTCAATCTCTTTATCAATATTTTTTACTCTTATTGTTTCTGTCATACTTTAGTTTTCGTACAGTTCATAACCTCTGCTTTTATGAAGTAATTTAAAATCACCCGGAATAAACCATCGTGAATCCGGATAGTCAGCTCGGTTAATGTAATCCTTTTCAACTATTATTGCATATTCATTTCGTCTGAGCGTACTTAGTTTATCCTTAACAAGATCAATACCTTCCTTATTGTCGATCATAGAAAAATTATACTGAGGATTTTCCCAGTTTATATCCAGTCCGTTAAAATAAAAGCTAAACTGAGGATTATGCCTGTAATTTGTTGCGACATAAACCAGATTCTTCTTTCCGCTTTTTTCGATTAATTCCTTTACTTCTGAAATCTGAAATTTACTTTGCCACTCAGGTATTTTAAAGAAATAGTATGTGTTTACAGCAAGGAAAAAGATTATAATGAAAATGTAATATGTGTTTTCAAGATCAAATCTCCTCGCAACGAATTTTCCGAGAAAATATAGAATTGCAAGCAGTGAAAGTATGACTGCTGATACCTGCAGTAAATCAGACCGGAGTATAAATTCTTTTATAAATGGGCGAACATCTTCAGTGGCAAACCAAATAAAATTAAGGACAATAAATGTAACTGATAATCCTTTTACATAAAATTTTTCCTTTTCTATTCCGGCAATATATAACGAGATAAGATAACAGCCGGGAGGAAGAATTAGAAGAATATACACTTCGAGCTTTGTTCTGAAAATCATAAGTATAAGCATTCCGGTAAGAAACCAGATCCAGATAAAGATTTTATTGCGGTCAAGTTCCTTTCTGATACGCAGGTCTTTTATGAAACTGAAAAGAATAAGAATACTGTATGGTATTATTGTCATCATATAATTTATATGATACAAAAATCCGGATCTCTTTACGCTGTTTTCTACTCCGATAAATGCTCTGTCATAAACATGAAATTTTAGAAAATAATCCGTGAATTCCGTTCCGTATGTCCAAATCATATATGCATGCCAGGGCAGCGCAATGAACACACCTGTAGCAGTCAGAACGGTTATATCTTTTAATTTAATGTTTGTCTTTTCTTTTAATATTAAGAATGCTGCAAAGATAACTATCGGGATAAAAAATCCGACAAGAATCTTTACCATAAGGCAGGCGCCGAAAGTTACGCCTGTATATATTATATATTTATATTTTCCGGAATTATTATAAAGTATCATGAAGTAAAATGACAGCAGTATCAATAAAGTGTACGGTATGTCAAATTGAAATCTTTGAGAGAATACTGTAAAAATTATATTGCTGCAGAAAATAAGCGAAGAGTAGAAAGCAATCTTGAGAGAAAACAATTCTCTGCCGATTAACAGAATCAGAAGAATGCTGAGTAATGAAAGAATAAATATAATTGATTTCAGAACAGCTGCATTTACCCCGAAAAGAAGAGTTACAAAATATCCCGCCCAGATCAGCAGCGGCGGGTGAGATGCGGAGTAGAATTTACCTACCGAGTGTGAATACTGATCAAAAAAATCTCCGTTGACGTGAATTGAGAGGAGACGTGTTGCATACATACCTTCATCCCAGGGCTGTATATCGGAAATTAAAAGCGAGTGAATTTTAAAAATAATTAATATGAGGGACAGTGCGAAAAAAACCTTGTAAATATTTTTTCCGTTTTCTAAAAAACTGTTTAATCTGAAATATAAAGAAGACATTTTTTCATATATGAGAATATCAGAAATTTATCCCCAGCGAAAAAGAATTTCCGGAGCCGAAATTTCCGGTCGAGGGAATAAAAGCATAATCTACATTCAGAGCTTTATATTTAAAACCTATTCCGGTAGTGATTCCCTTATTTTCATAATTACTCTGATATCCCAGTCTGAAAAAAACCAGATCCTTATAACCTGCTTCTCCGCCTGTCAGAATATGAAAAAGTCCGCCGTCTAGTATTTTAAAACCTTCCAGCGCTAAATTAAAATCAAAATTATCTTTTTTGAATTTATAACTTCCTCCCATCCTGAATGATGAAGGCAGTTTTGTACTTTGACTTTTCAGCTCATTTACAGATCCTATGTTTGACAAAACAAAAGCCAGATTAATATTATTTTTGGAATAGTTAGTACCGAAATCAAATCCTGCACCTGAAGCTTCATCCACATAGATCTTTTCATAAATTAGTTTTGTAGTCAGACCTATGGAGATTTCATTATTTACCGAATAGCTGAATGATAAACCGGTGGAAAGATTTCTTGAATCAAACTTTTCAAGAGCGGCGCCGGGTGTATTTCTTACTTCAATATCACTGACGCTTGTAGTGTAAAATCCGAAGCCCATAAAAATTTTTTCGCTGAGCGGAAATTTTACTGCAATAAAATCCGACCTTAGATCCTGAGCCATGGCGTTATGCATAAGCAGTACATTTGTCTTTGCTCCGAATTTTAATCTTGCCGGATTATAAAAAAATGCAGAAGCGTCTTCCGTAACTGAAGAATAAGCTTCACCCATTGAAAGTGATCTGGAACCTACTCCTGTTTTCAGAAATGAAAGACCTGTATTACCCGCTCCGTCGTTTTGCGAATAAGAGTCATTTGATAACAAATGAGAAAACAAAAAAACTATTGCTATTATTTTAAGAAATTTCATGATTATTTAAATTTGAATACTATACCTATGTTTTGTATCAGGTCATGAGAAAAAGGTTCGAGCTGAGCTGAATAATCCACGCCGAGATTTATACTTTTTGAAAAGCTTTTATCCAAACCGAAACCGAGAGAAGGTTTAAGATTTCCTGCAAAGTCATCGGCTGTAAAATCGATTCTGTCAAGTCCCGCTCTAAGTCTCACCTGACTGATAATGTTTGTTTCTATTCCGAAACGGATCACAGAATTATTTGAATTCCCGGATGACGTTTCGGTTGCCGTAAAAATTTCATATTCCGGATTAAAATACTGAACAAAACCAAGTGACACGATTCCGTAATTCTCAGGCAGTAAATAAGTACCGCTTATCTCTAACATTTTCGGGAACTTATCTTCCGTGGAATTTCCGTTTGCTCCGTATATAGAAGTGGTCTGCCATTTATATTTTGCGCCGATATCTTTATAAGTTAATCCGATAGCAAGATTTTTATTTGCTTTATAAACAGCGCCAAGATCTATTGCAAAAGATGATGTTGTAATTTCCTCAAACAGTTTTGAATAATATAATTTAAATCCGACTCCGAGAGAAAGCTGGTCTGAAAGAATAAAAGAAGTACCGAGATAAAACTGGTTTTCAAATGTGGAGAATTCGCCTATCTGTCTGGTATCGTTATCTCTGCCGTCAATGTCGCTTACGCCGGCGTTTATCCATGCTAAAGTAATTCCCGCGCCGCCTTGATCCTGATTCGGAAGCTTAAACTTTTTAGTGAACCCGACGAAATTCAGTTTTCTGTCAAGACTCAGGAAAGTATATCCTATATCCAGTTTCCCGTCCTCCTGATATGTAGCGAGAGCCGGATTATATATTCCGCTCACATCACCGAATATATCAGAAGAAACCGAATTACCCATCGACATTCCTCTGGCTCCGAAACCCATTCTTGAAAATGCTCCGGCATAACTTCCAAGCTGCGCATCAGCATTCTGGAAAGTAACGGCGGAAAGCATCAATATTAAAATATATTTTTTCAAATAAACTTTTCCTTATTCAAGTAAAATTATTTTTCCCCACACCGGGTCATCTTCATTAATCTCAACTCTGTAAAAATATACTCCGTTAGCAATTCTCTGACCATTGTCATTCCTTCCGTCCCATGAAGTATAAAGCTCATCAGTTCCTGACCTTGACGCATTCTGTATGAGCGTCCTGACAGGATTCATTCCGAAATCAAATATCTTAATTGTAATCTTTGAGCCGGAAACAGTGCTTTTATAAAATATTCTCGTGATCTCATCATCAGGCGAAAACGGATTCGGAGCTGCATAAGTTTTCAGATCTGAAGACAGATTAATCGGGGATATTGCTCTGTAAATTGTCCACTTGCCGATCCACGGCTGTCCGAGCTCTGTAGTTCTTAATAAACCGTCTGCGCTTCCGAAATAAAGCGTATCACCTATATGATTGCCTGAATAAAATTGTGTTGTCCTCAGCTGATCTTTGGTTCTTTCGTCATAGATCACACCTGCCTTTGCCCAGTTGAAATTTCCAAATTCACTTCTGTATAAACCGTCATCAGTAAAACCATATACTAAAGAACCGTAAAATGACATTCCGTTTGGTTTTATATTCGGAAGTGTGCTTTTCCAGTTTGCACCGCCGTTGCTTGTAAAACTCAGCGCGTCAAATTCATTCGGTGATTCAGCTCTGCGCGTCGCTCCCCACAGAATTTCATTGTTACCGAATTTTTGCACATCCAGACTTACTACAAAATTTCCAGAGACTCCGTTACCGGTTGCGTTCGGATCTGTGTTTTCAAAATTATATTTTCTCCAGTTGACACCCCAGCTGTCTGAATAGTTGATTCCGTTTGCAGTACCTACATAAATCGTAGAGTCATTAACTGCAGCGATTGTAAAAACGCGGTGATTTAAATTATCTCTTGGATTTAGAGTAAATGTATAACCTGAAGTGTTTATGTTAATGCTGTCGAGATTATCCGGAGGAAGCAATACTCTTATCCATGTAGCCCCGTAATCAGTGCTTTTCCTCAGACCGCCTGCAAATGAACAAATCCAAATTGTATAATTTGATGGATCATTCTGACTTTTTGTTACAACAAGATCATAAGAAAGATTTTGCTGCCTAACGGTAACCGGCAATGCGTAAATTGTATTTGAACCGTAAATAATCGTAGTGTCGCTCTGAGAATCAACAGGCTGCGGAAATGCAGACCAGTTGACTCCGTAATCTGTGGATACTTTTATTCCTGTTCCCGTCGGAACAGACTCTCCGTTAATTTCTTCGCTGACTGCAGTTGCAGCAACTATTATTTTTTCTTTCAGATTAATTCCTGAAATGTCATCGGTTCCAAACGGGGCAAGCCCGTAATAATATTCAAAGCTGTTAAAATTATCTATTGTCCTCATGATCCCGCTGCCCGTTCCGAACCAGACGGTATCACCGTTCATTATTATATCGGTAATGAAATTGCTGATTGGATTCTTTGATTTGACAGGTACAACAATTTGATTCAGAAAAAGAGGATTGTTTCTTAAATTTTCAGAATAAAGTTTTGTAAACTCTTTCAGTTTAAAATCTTCCGCTTTGTGAATATTCTGAGAACGGATCCTGTCCGATAAAATTAAGGATATAAATAATATAATTATAAAAATTCTTTTCGTCATTGCGGCTGAACAAATTTAATGCTGTCTGTAACCGGAATACTCAGGACATTGGATCTGTCCTTTACTGTGAATGTATATTTAAAATAACCGTAAGAAGTCGGGTCAGAGCTGAAAGAAACATAATTTGAAAAACTAAACTCTCCGTTATTATTATTAAACATCGGTATCGGCGGCAGAGTAACTCCGTTTGGTCTGACAGTTACAAAAGTTACTTCCCTCAGATCACATAATCCGTCAGGATCATTTACGTTTACGGTAATCGTAAGCAGCGTTGAATCACCCGGTAAAGGTCGCGTGACGCTGTCCGGAAGATTAGTTCCTGAAATTACCGGCGGCTGATTAGCGGAATTAACAACAAAAATATCAGATAATATAAGATTACTGAAAAGACCTGATGTATTAAGCGCAAGATATTCAAGCGTATAATTACCTACAAGCAAACAGCTTATGACAGGACTTATGATAGCGCTGTATTTACCGTCGCCGGATACAGTATCCGGAAAAGTCCCGTTATCAATAAGCTGAACCGTTGCAACCGTGTTTCCGGACGGATCTGTTACTTTGCAGTTAATATACTCGAGAGGAGCGCCATCATTAAGATTCACAATTACCGAAGTATAGAAAGTAATATTAGGAAATGCTGAATTGGTAAAAACAGTGTCTGCAGAAATATACAAATTAGAAATTATGGGAGCTGAAATAGACGGATCTATTACTCCTTCATTTTCCTTTTCGCAGGAATAGAAAAAAATCGCAGTAATACAAATATATATTACTGCGAATGTAATTTTATTTTTAGTGATAACTATAATTTAATTAATTTAAACTTTTGATAACTTTTATTTGATATCAGCATAAAATCTATGATACCTATGTTATCTAATGAGTAGAGTTAATTTATGTTTTTGAGATATGTTTTTTAAAAAATAGTTTATCTTCTGGTTTTTTTAACGTCCGGATAAATATTTAATCCAATATCAAGACTGAACAGACCGATATATCTTTTGAAGCCCGGTCCGCCGTCGCCGCTTCCGTCATTAAGATTTAAATTTTCGTTTTGACCTAAATTCGGTAAGGCATTGTCAGCATTGAAAAGATTTACAAGATTGTATCTGCCTCCGACATTTATTCCGAGATTTCTTTTAGAATTTTTGAAAACAAATTCCAGTCCCGCTTTAATTTCCATTCCGACTCTGAATGTTGATTCAAAAGTTTTTTCAGGATTAGCTGCGGTCATGTTTTTAGGAATATATTTTCCTGAAATTAAATTTCCCGTAAGTCCCGCGCCGTAATAACTTCTGAATCCGTAAGTTCCGTAGAAAACATATTCATATCCTGCGTCAAAAGTTACAATGTCATAACTGGTTTTATTGCCTTCCGAATCCATATCCGAATTTGTCATGCCGCTGTAATTGAATCCAAGGAAAATTCTGTCAACTTTGGTTTTTCCTGGAGAGTATTTACCATACAAAAAACCGCCAATACCCCATCTCATTCCGTAATTATCTTTCAGCACAAGAGAATTATCACTGTAATTTGCTCTTCCGTAAGCATCATTTGTAGCCAGAACCCAGGAAGGGCCAAAGCCTACTACCCAAGCAGGTCTTGAGTATGTATATTTTACTGTTGTAGTAGTAGTTGTTGTTGTTGTCTGAGCGCTTAGATCATTCAGCATTAAAAAAGATGCAATAATCAGCAGATAAAGTATAGTTCTATTCATTAATTTTCCTTTCGAAGTAAGAAATTTATTTCAAAATATTTTAGATTCAAATTAGTATTTTGATTTAAAACAATCAAGTATATATTGACTCGTTTCATTCGTTTTTAATTAATAATCAAATGTTTTCCGATAATTTATATTCGGAAACATTATTCAATATATTCTTAAACTAAAATCTCATTTCATATGCTTAACACGCTTGCTGATTTGTTTTTTAACAGAATAAAAAATATGGATTACGGAAAAAATATTTTTTATACAAAGGTAAACGATGAATATATTCCTTATAAGTTAAATGAATTTCTAAAAGACATATATAAGGTGATTATTTATTTTAGGTCAGCCGGAATTGAAAAAGGTGACAGGATATCTATTATTTCCGAAAACAGAACTGAGTGGGCTGCTGTTGATTTTGCATGTATTTTTATGAACGTGATTACCGTCCCGGTTTATACTTCATTGTCAGGACAGCAGACTGAATATATTCTTAAAGACAGCGCTTCAAAGATCTGCTTTGTATCAAATTCATTTCAGCTTGAAAAATTATTGATGCAGAAAGCAAACTTACCTGACTTAAAGGAGATAGTTGTGTTCAATGAAATTGATCCGCAAAAATATCAATCCGCGGGAATAAAAAAATTTCAGGACATAATTAACTCAAACATTAACACTTCGGAAACAGAAATTATCGAATACCTTTCTTCCGTATCTTCACATATAAAAAACAGAGATCTTGTTACCATAATTTATACATCAGGCACAACCGGTATTCCGAAAGGAGTTATGCTTTCACACAAAAATCTGAGCAGCAACATTCAGTCCTGCAAAGAAGTTCTTACTATTGATGAATCTGACAGGTTTCTTTCTTACCTGCCTTATTCACACGCTTACGAGAGAGTTGCCGGTTATTATCTGGCTTTTTTCTCCGGAGCGGAAATTTATTTTGCCCAGAGCATTGACACTCTTTCCGTTCAGCTTAAGGAAGTAAAACCGACTATTGTAATTACTGTACCGAGACTTCTTGACAAAATATACAACCGGCTTATGAAAAGCTCTGAAACTATGAACAGCACTCTGCAGAAAAATATTTTTCTTTGGGCAGTAAATCTGGCAAAAAGTAAAAATGCAAACAGAAACAGTCTGAAATGGAAACTTGCCGACAATCTTGTGTTTAAAAAAATCAGGGACAGGACAGGAAACTGTATCAGATTTTTTGTATCGGGAGGAGGAGCTTTAAACAAAAACACAGGCGAGTTTTTTGACAATGTCGGAATTATGATACTGGAAGGATACGGATTAACCGAAACTTCGCCTGTAATTTCTGTCAATCATCCCGATCATAATAAATACGGCACTGTCGGTAAACCAATAAACGGTGTTGAGGTCCGGCTCACTGCTGAAAATGAAATTATTGTTAAAGGTGATCTCGTTATGGAAGGATATTATAAGGATGAAGCATCAACTTCGGATGTCATTCAAAACAGATGGCTTTTTACGGGCGATATCGGAGAGATAGACAGTGATGGTTTTCTCAAAATTACCGACAGGAAAAAAGCGTTGTTTAAATCATCAGGCGGGAAATATATTTCACCTACACAGATTGAAGAAATTGTTTCTCATCTTCCTTACATTGAAAACTTAATTGTAATCGGAAATGAACGTATGTATGTCACTGCTTTAATCTCACCCGAAAAATCCGAGCTGACTGCATTTGCAGGTAAAAACGGGATAACTTTTAATTCATATTCAGAATTACTCAATGATAAAAAACTAATTAAGCTTATTCAAAAAGAAATTGATTCCGCTCAGAAAGAACTTTCGAATTACGAACGCATAAGAAAGTTTAAATTGATTGAAAAACCATTCACTATTGAAACCGGAGAGCTTACTCCTACCATGAAAGTAAAAAGAAATTTCGTAAGCAAATTATATGAAAAGGAAATCGAAGAAATGTATGTCAATGCTGACTGATATATACGGCTTAAAATTTTCTGCCGCTTATGATACCGGCAAATTCTATCAGTGAATTTTTTGCATCGCTGTCTTTAAAAGAATTTAATGAGTCAACGGCTTTCTGTGAATATTCTTTTGCTTTTTCTATTGTGTGATCAATGCCGCCGAACTCCATTACGAAATCATAAACTTTGTCAAACTTTTTTTCAGATTCGCTTTTGATAAGTTTCATAATTTCATTTGATTTTCCGGAGGGTGCGTTTTTAAGAGAAATGATAAGAGGCAGAGTGAATTTTTTTTCTTTGAGATCATTGCCTGTGGATTTACCCAGAAGTTTTTTCCTGCCTGTATAATCTAAAATGTCATCCGTCAGCTGAAATGCAATTCCGGTATTCTCGCCGTAAGAACCGAGTTTTTCAACATCTTCTTTGCTTTCCGAAGCGCTGAGTGCGCCGAGTTTGCAGCAGGTTTTTATCAGTGAGGCTGTCTTATCTGTGATAATTCTGAAATATGTTTCTTCGGTTGCGTCAAAGTTTCTGGCTTTCTGTATCTGAAGCAGTTCGCCTTCACTCATGCTTTTAACAGCTTCTGAAGTTAGTTTAAGAAATTCAAATTCGTTATTGTCAATTGCTGTCAGTAATCCTTTAGAAAGCAGATAATCCCCTATCAGCACCGAGATCTTATTTTTCCATTTCGCATTTATCGACGCGATGCCTCTCCTCATTTTCGCATCATCCACTACATCATCATGTATCAGGGTCGCTGTATGAAGAAGTTCAACGAGATTTGCCGCAATATAAGACCTTTCATTAATTTCCCCGCAAAGTTTTGCAGAGAGAAGAACGAGCACAGGTCTTATCTTTTTACCCTTCTGCTTTAAAATATACTTTGTGATCAGATCAATCAAAGCGACTTTTGATTTTAAAGAAGAAGAGAATTTATTGTCAAAAACTTCTAGTTCTTTTCTAACAGGTCCGGAGATTAATTTAATATTCAAAAGTAAGTATGTTTATTATCCAATATTTTCAGTTGCCTGTGCCTTCAGATCTTTCTTTTGTGAGAATACGCATATAAAAATGCTTATTTCATATAAAATAAAAAGCGGTATTGCAAGAAGCATCTGACTTGTAATGTCAGGGCTCGGTGTCAGTATTCCGGCGGCAAGCAGAATAAAAATGATTGCATGCTTTCTGTATTTTCTCATAAACTGAGGTTTAAGTATTCCGATCTTTGATAAAAAAAACGAGATCATCGGAAGTTCGAACACAAGACCTGCAGCAAGTATTGTAGAGATTATAAAACTGAAATACTCATCAATTGCAATGATGTTGTCAATAATGGATGATCCGAAGGAAGCAAAAAATTCAAGCGCCGTAGGAAGCAATACAAAATATGCAAACAAATTTCCGGCAAGAAAACATAATGTGGAAAAAATAACTATCCATTTTATGTATTTACTTTCACCGGGCTTCAGAGCCGGTTCAATAAATTTCCAGAACTGATAAATTAAATTCGGAATACTTAAAATTACTCCTCCGAAAATAATCACTTCCATATATAGAGTGAACTGTCCGAACGGCTTGATATTCTGTAACTTCAGCGGAGGATCTGTTTTAGTGGCGGGAAGCAGTAAAATGTTGTCCATTATCCAGTTAATAAATATTCCGACAATTACTGATGCGATTAAGACTCCGGCTGCTGATTTTATTATTCTCCATCTGAGCTCTTCAAGATGTTCCAGAAATGTCATTTCATCCGGATCATTTCCGGTTTTAGTATTGTCCTGATCATTTTGAGGATCGGAGATCATATAATTTTTTCAGATTAACCTATTTTAATATCTTCATAGAGTTTAAATCCTGAAGTCAGAACTTTTACTTCTTCACTGACTTCTTTTTTCAGGTTATCGTTTTTCGGATCTGAAATTATTTTATCTATCATGACGGCTATCTGCTCCATATCTTTTTCTTTCATACCCCTTGTAGTCAGTGCCGGCGTGCCCAGTCTGATTCCGCTGGTTATAAGCGGACTTTTATCATCAAAAGGAACAGCATTTTTATTACATGTTATGCCGACCAGATCAAGATTTTCCTGAGCGGCTTTTCCGGAGATATTTTTGTTTCTGAGATCCACAAGCAAAAGATGATTATCCGTGCCGCCTGATATAACTTTATAATCCATTGATATAAGTTTATTTGCAAGCGCCTGTGCATTTCTGATCACCTGTTTGCAGTATTCCAGAAAATCATCTTCAAGAGCTTCCTTAAATGCTACTGCCTTTGCTGCGATTACATGCATAAGCGGTCCTCCCTGAATTCCCGGCATTACCATTGAATCAATCAGCTCACTCATCATTTTAATCCTTCCGGATTTCGGAGCTACTTTTCCAAACGGATTTTCAAAATCCTTCCCTATTAATATCATGCCGCCTCGCGGACCTCTTAAAGTCTTGTGAGTTGTTGTCGAAACTATGTGACAGTACGGAACGGGATCATTCAGAAGTTTTTTGGAAATCAGACCCGCCGGGTGCGCAATGTCAGCAAACAGGAATGCATTTATCTTATCAGCAATTTCCCTGAATTTTTTATAATCTATGTTTCTGGAATAAGCGCTTGCTCCTACCGTTATCATTTTCGGTTTTTCTTTCAAAGCAACCTGCTCAATAAGATCATAATCAAGAAGCTCTGTTTCCGGATTAATGCCGTATTGTGTAAAATCATAAAGCTGTCCTGAAAAATTAACCGGAGATCCGTGCGTCAGATGACCGCCGTGCGAAAGATCCATTCCCATTACTTTATCGCCGGGTTTTACCAGAGTAAAATAGACAGCCATATTCGCCTGACTCCCTGAATGCGGCTGCACGTTTGCATATTCAGCTCCGAATAATTTTTTCGCCCGGTCACGCGCGAGATCTTCAGCTATATCTACATACTCACAGCCCCCGTAATATCTCTTTCCCGGATATCCTTCGGCGTATTTATTTGTAAGTACTGAACCAAGAGTCTGTATTACCGCTTTTGACACAAAATTTTCTGATGCAATAAGCTCAAGCTTATCCGCCTGACGCAGTGTTTCATTTTTTACTGCATCATATATTTCATTGTCAAATTCATGAAGTTCATGTCTTAATGTTTCCATGCTAATGCTGTTTGTATTCTTAAAAAAATTTATACTTTATTTATCTTCATCACTTGGTCTGATGAACCAGATCTCTCCGAAATTAACACCGGCAGTGAAGTTAAGAAACTCATCTTTGACAAGTCCGTTTTCGGTCTTTCCTCTGAATGAATAATTTACGGCAAAGTCCAGGGAATTGTATCTGCTGATGGGAATATTTATTCCTCCTCTGAATCCCATAGTGTTAATGCTTTCATTGTTTACTTTATAATACGAGTTTTCATAAAAAGCTCCGAGTCTGTATGTATTCTTTCCCCAGAAGCTCTGATTGGTTTCACTCGGTAAAAATTCCACGCCAAGACCGCCTCTGTATGACTGCTGAAATCCTTCCCGCGGTTCGCCGTATTCTCGGTAATTGCTCCAGTCCTGTAGTATCACATCTGCGCTGACTATAACTTTGTTTCCGAAATTATTTGTAATTCCAAATCCAAGCACATTTGGAATTTCGATCTGTCCTTCTTTAATGCGGACGGTATCTACGCTGATTGAAGATCTGTAAATTCCGTCTTTGGTTGCATTAAGATTTAGACCGGACTGAAATACAAACCCAAGCGTCAGAGACCTTAGCTGAAGTATTTTCAGAAGTTTCCCGACTTCAATTATTGCTCCGCCTTTTAAAAATGATTTTTGAAAGTCCGTTTGATTACTGATCCTTGTATCATTAAATGCTGAATTTGTAAAATCTATGAAATTCTCATTCTTTATCTGACCGAATGAATAATTATACTCCACTCCGATATTAATTTCTCTTAATATGCTGTATGCCATGCCGAGATTTATTCTCGACAGACCGCCTGTGCCCGAATAACTCTGAGTGTAATTCTGTCCTCCGATGTTTCCGTTGAGTTTAACATTATAATCCACATCGCTGTAAGGATTAAATCCCAGCGTCATTACCCAACCTCTGCCCTGATCAAACGGTATGCCGATATTAATTCCTAGCAGGTTACCGTTTGATGATTTATTTACTGCATTACTGCTGGAAGTTTTAAGAAATCCGTAATTGAAATTGAGATTGATTGTAGTGGCATTGATCTTGGTTACCGCTGCAGGACTTAGACTGTTAAGATAATTTCCGAGAAGAGAAACGCCTGTAATTCCCATTCCGTAAGTCCTCTGACTTGTGAAATAATTCAGATCTCCGATTCCGAAAAGTGAATACGGCGAACCGCCTGCAAGATCTTCCTGTGAACGGGAAGTCCCGGCAGTCATTAGTAATATCAAAAATATAACTGTTAATTTTCTCATTGGCTTCTTGGCGTATAAGTAATTTTTAATCTCGGTCTTTTTGTAACATCAGGATAAGAAGGTGAATATATTGCAAAGTTATCTAAGTTCTGAAGTTCAAATAAATTCTTCATTGTCAAACCGAGATTAGGAAGATTCCCGGAATTCCATCTCTGAAATACCGGATTCAGACTAACTGAATATTTTACGCTGTCCAGCAAAAACGCATCCGTAAAAATGCTGTCTGTTTTCAGCGCACTGTCAATAACCATTCCTATAATAACTCTTTTATCCGTTTCTTCAGTAATATATGATAACGAGTTATCCAGCGTAAACTCCAGAGTTGCATTATTAATAATAACATTCGGCGGAAGTTTCGTAAGGTCAAAATTTAATATATTCCTGTATGCAATACCATTTTGAAGAAGAAAATGATCCGGAGGAATTATAGAAGGCGGCGCGTCTGACAATGAAACATACTCGGAGATATCCAGCTTTATAGTATCCGTAACATTATTTTTGGAATAAACAACGCTGACAAAAGGAACTAAATCCACAGGATTTCCTGATGAATAAAATCCTTTTACAGTTGTGGAAGATAAAGCCGGCATCAAAATTATTCCGTAATTCTTAACGGAATAATTTGTATCAGCTGCATACTCAAGCCAGTCCTTTACTGTCTGATTGTCTAAAGTAATTTCTATCGACTGGGAATCATTTACAACTCCGGAGTAATTTCCGAGAGACACATTGCCGATACCGGAAGCGCTTAACGAGTCATATGTAACAGTAGTGTAATTATAATTAGCCAATACTTTGAAAACATCAAAAGCAGTATTGCCGGTTTTTTCCTTGAAAAAATAATTGGCATACTTCAGAGTAAGTTTTGCGGAAATAACTACAGCGCTGTCATAATCGGGACTTATATTAGTAAATTTCAGAAGAGCGTTTGATTCGTAACCTTGATATCTTCCTACTAATATTTTTGTTGCTAAGTAATTTGTAATATATTTTTTATAGTTCTGACTAGTGATATTCATTGTGTCAGCTTCGGAGTCAAGATATCTGACTCCTAAAGTATCTATGGTCGGAAGAAAACTCTCACCGACATCGTTTGGATTATTCTCGCAGCTCTGAAAAATTAATGATAAAACAAGAAACGAACAGAGGATAAGGATTGAATTTTTACTATTTTGTTTCAGGATAATTTGTTTTTTAATTATTACTAAATCAGGTTAATCTATTATTAATTGTAATTTATAATATAATCGGAAGCGTCATAAATATTCCCGGCGTAAAAATCCGGAATGATATTCTTTTCTCTGCATTTATCATAATCTCTTTCACCGTATCCTGTCTTAACCAGTATTTTTTTCAGACCTGCGTTTTCCGCGCACAGCATATCCGTAATGCTGTCGCCGACTAAAAACGATTTATTAATATCTATAGAAAACTCTTTCACCGCCTGATCTATCATACCCGTGCCGGGTTTTCTGAAATTGCTTTCTTTTGTATATTTGTCAACGATGCCTTTCGTGTGATACGGTGAATAATAAATGCCGTCTATTAGTTCCTCTCCGTTTTCTGTAAGAATTTTCCTTAATTCACAATGCACTGACGCAAGATCATTCTCATCGAAATAACCTCTTGCTATACCTGACTGATTTGTTATGATTATATTCAGATACCCGGATTCTTTCAGATTCAGGAGAGCTTTTTTAGTTTCTGGAAATAAGCTGATCTCTTCTTTTTTTTTTAAATAATTTACTTCTTCTATTAATGTCCCGTCCCGGTCAAGGAAAACCGCTTTATTCATATTACAGTCAAATTATTTCAAACCGGAGATGTTTTTGTAAAGCTTCATGTATTTCTTTGCTGAAACTTTCCATGAAAAGTCCAGAGACATTCCCTGTCTCAGCAGTTTGTTCCACTTTGCTTTATCATTCTTAAACATATTCAAAGCTGTCTGAATGATCTTTAAAAGTTCGCCGCTGTCATACTTGTTGAAAAGAAATCCGTTTCCGTTCGGTTTTCTGTAATCCACAATCGTATCTGCCAGTCCGCCTGTATTTCTGACAATCGGGACTGTTCCGTATCTCAGTGAATACATCTGATTAAGTCCGCACGGTTCATACTTCGACGGCATCAGGAACATATCGGAAGCAGCTTCTATCTGATGAGCAAGGGCTTCGTCAAATCCGATTTCAACTGCTAATTTATCTTTAAATTTCTTCTCTGCATTCTTTAAAAATTTCTGATACTTCTCTTCACCGTCACCTAAAATTATAAGCTTAATGTCCTCTTTCATTAATTGAGGCAGAATTTTTTCAATCAGATCAAAACCTTTCTGATCTACGAGTCTGCTGATAATCCCAAGAAGAGGAATTTCCTCGTCATATTCCATTTTATATTTCTCAAGCAGTTCGCGTTTGTTTTCATACTTCAGCGGTATTTCCTGATAAGTGTATCTGTAAGGAATCAGTTTATCCACAACCGGATTCCAGATTGAATAATCAATTCCGTTCAGAATACCGGTAAGATCTTTTTTTCTTGCATTTAAAACATCTTCAAGTCCGCATCCGAAATCTTTATCCGATCTTATTTCTTCAGAATATTTTTCACTGACAGTTGAAATTTTATCGGCAAAGTTAAGAGCTGTTTTCAGAAAACTGAACTGGCCGTAATGCAGTCCGCCTTTTTCAGTTAATACTGAATCGGGCAAGCCTGTTTTTGGAAACATTGATTTTGGAAAATTTCCCTGATATGCGAGATTGTGAATTGTGAACAGAGTCTTGATATTTTTCAGATAATCATTATTTTTATAAACAGTCTTTATGAACGCAGGAATAAGTCCTGTCTGCCAGTCGTTGCAGTGTATTACATCAGGCTTCCACTGCAGTATCTCAAGTATTTCGATCGCCGCTTTACAAAAGAAAATATATCTTTCGTCATTATTCGGAAAATCCTTTTTCGTTTTTGAATTTTGATAAATACCTTTGTTCTTGAAATAATCCTGATTTTCAAGAAGATACATCTGTGCTTTAGTATTTTTTCCGTGAATAAAAGATGACTTAATGCTGAACTTTGTTTCCTTACCGTTAGCGCTGATCTTAAGATCTTTCAGTCTTTTAATCTCATGAATCTGTAATTTCCGTTCGTCAAGCTGTCCGTATTTCGGAGTAACTATTCTCACGTCATTTCCTAATGAGTTAAGCGCCTGAGGGAGGGAATTGGATATGTCAGCTAAACCGCCGGTCTTTGAATATGGAAATACTTCGCTGGTAACAAACAGAACATTAAAGCCTTTAGCCATTTAGGGTATTTTTTCTGACAAAAATAATTATTCACTGTAAGATTAGCAATGAATTAATAAAACACGGAATTAAAACAGTTGCTTTACAAGAATTTAGATTTTGATTTTCATATCATCAGCTTTATATTACTTACTTCAGATTCTCAATTGTTTAAATTCATTATCATATGTAACTTGAACTGAATTTCTTATTATTATTTTCAAATCCGGTTTGGAGATCTGGCGGAAAAATTTATACAGTATTTGGATTTCACAGTTTGTCGCAATGGCGGGAATGAGCATGGTGATTCCTTTTCTTCCATTTTATATCCGTGAGCTTGGTATCACTGACATACATGATCTTGAATTCTGGAGCGGTATTGTATTCAGCGGACCTTTTATTTTATCTTTTATTCTGACTCCTGTCTGGGGAATGCTCGGTGACAGATTCGGAAAAAAGACCATGGTTCTCCGCGCAATATTCGGACTGGCTGTATCTCAGCTTCTTATAGGCTTTTCAGCTGACGTATATCAGCTGTTCATTTTCAGAATGATACAGGGCGGGATCAGCGGATTTATCGCATCTTCGCTGGCTCTTGTTTCATCAGGCACACCAAAGGAAAAATCAGGTTATGCGATAGGTATACTTCAGACTTCCATTTCATCAGGCACTGTAATCGGTCCGTTTATAGGCGGTATTATTTCTGACATGACTTCTTACAGGACTGTATTTTTTATAACTTCCTCAATGTGCTTTATCAGCGGTATGCTTGTTATGCTGAATGTTAAAGAGCCGCCAAAACGTGAAGCGACAAAACTTTACACTCTTAAGGAAAATTACGGATATGTATTTTCTAAATCATTTCTTCTTATGTCAATGCTCTCCATCTTATTTCTTCAGATTTCAATAACAGTATCTCAGCCGATTTTTGCTCTTTTTGTGGAATCCATTACAACTGGCACTGCATATCTTTCCACCCTGACGGGAGCGATCTTTGCTACTCTCGGTGTATTCAGCGTAATATCTTCTCCATGGTGGGGAAAAAGAAATGATACAAAAAGTTTCAGAAAGAATATTATTATAGCTGTCAGCGGAGCCGGCGTTGCATACTGTCTTCATTCTTTTGTTTTTAATCCTTTAATGTTGTTTCCGGTAAGAGCTTTGCTCGGACTTTTTGTCGGAGGCATTATACCGGTGCTGTATGCAAACATAAATAAAAATATCGATGACAGCAGAAAAAGCGGAGTGATGGGAATTGCTTCCGGTTTTACCCTGCTCGGCAATCTTCTCGGTCCTCTGATCTGTACTGCGCTTCTTTTAAAAATAGAAATACGATATATTTTTCTTATAGCCGGTATAATGATGTTTGTAAATGCTCTTATGATTTATTTTAAAGTTAAAGATATGCCTGAAAGGAAAGAGACGTTTTTAAAAAATTCTGATTTTGATAATGAAGATTAGATAGCCGGTGAATAAATTATTTTGAATGCCTGATTTAAAAATAATTTGCACCGGATTAATGTTATTAACTTATAAAATCATTCTGATTAAATTTAAAAAATAATTTTTATGAGTCCTAAAAAAATAAAGAAAACCGATGATAACAAACTTTTAATAAACTGGAATGATAATTCCGAAACATTACTGGATGTGAATCTGCTGCGGGATGAATGTCCGTGCGTACACTGCAAAGGAGAAACTGTTATATTCAGCTCTTATATTCCGATAAAAGATCCGTTCAAAGCCGCGGGATTTTATGAAATTGAAAAAATAGAAACGGTAGGAAATTATGCAATTCAGATATTCTGGAAAGACGGTCACAACACCGGAATTTATTCGTGGGAGTATTTAAAGGAGCTGTATGAAAATAAAAAAAGCGGGGATTAAATCAGTTATCAAATTCTTCCGTTACGTCTTTGTTGGCTTTTTTAGAAAATACTTTGAATTCGTCGAGCGCAAGATTTTCATCATCGACAAGCTTTATGTTAAGTAAATTATTGATTCTTAATTTGGTAACTCTGCTGATAAAACCTTCGGTCAGATAATTTTTTATGAACGGATTTACAGTAACAATAATGCTCTTTCCGTTTGCGCCTCCTTTATATCTCTTCATCCATCTTTCAAATCTGTTGATGAAAGTAGATTTTGACTGGACATGACCGGTGCCTCTGCACATCGGACATCTGTCTGAAATTGTATGAATAATATTCTGTCTTATCCTTTGTCTTGTGATCTCAACAATACCAAATTCACTGACAGGAAGTATAGTTGATTTTGCCCTGTCATTTCTGAATTCCTTTTTTATTTCCTCATATAATTTTCTTCTGTTCCTTTCATCATACTGATCTATGAAGTCAATTACAATGATTCCGCCTATATCTCTCAGACGGATCTGCCTTACGATTTCTTTTGCAGATTCAAGATTTGTATTCAGTGAATTAATTTCCTGGTCTTTGTGTCTTGCATACTTACCGCTGTTTACATCAACGACTGTCATTGCTTCGGTCGCTTCTATTATTATGTATCCGCCGTTTTTAAGCCAAACCTTCCTTTGAAGAGATTCTTCAATCTGCTTTTCAATATTATATACATCAAACAACGGCTGATTTCCCGAGTAAAGCTCGACCTTTCCGGAAAATTCAGGTGAAGTATCATCTATGTATGTTTTTATTTCTTTGAAAAGTTTTTTGGAATCGACTACAACTTTATTAATATCTTCTTTAAACAAATCTCTGACAACGGAAGAAGTAGTGGAAAGATCTTTATATAATATAAAAGGTGAGTCTGCAGTTTTAACCTTTGACTGAATGTCATTCCACATTGTAATAAGACTGTTCAGATCATCAAGAATAAGATTTTCATCCTGACCTGCAGCGACTGTGCGTATTATAACTCCGAAACCTTTTGGCAGACTGGATTTTACAATGCTTCTTAAACGTCTTTTCTCTCTGGGGTTATAGATCTGTTTGGAAAGTCCGATCTTTTTTTCAAACGGAATTAAAACAAGATATCTGCCGGGTAAGGAAACTTTGGTAGTAACGCGGAATCCTTTATTTGCAACCGGCTCTTTTGTAATCTGGATAATTATATCCTGACCTTTTTCGAGATTTGGGGTTTTTCTGTAATCTTCCTTTACTGCCGGTGCAGGTGTCTCTTCCTCATCATCATCATCTTCCTCTACATCAGGATCATCACCGATCATTGCTGCGTATTCTGAAAGAGTATTACCTATATCGGAAAAATGAAGAAAAGCATCCTGTTTAAATCCAAGGTCTATGAATGCAGCCCTGATTCCCGGAATTACTTTGCCTACTTTCCCGAGATAAATATCTCCGACATTTCTCTCCTTTGCGGGTGTGTCAAGAAAAAACTCAGCGAGCTTACCGTCCTCAGTAATCGCTATTCTGATATCTTCGGAAACAGAATTGATTAGTATAACTTTTTTCATAAATTCAGAATGTATTCACAAAGTCGTTACGAATTCATAGATGCTAAAAACTCTTTGTTGGATTTAGTGCCTTTCATCTTTCCGAGCAAAAACTCCATTGCTTCGACAGGATTATAATCTGCTACTATTTTTCTAAGAAGCCAGACTCTGTTGAGTACGTCGCTTTCGAGCAGCAGTTCTTCTTTTCTTGTTCCGGATTTGTTTAGATCAATAGCCGGGAAAACTCTTCTGTCTGAAATTCTTCTGTCAAGAATTATCTCCATATTGCCTGTACCTTTAAATTCCTCGAAGATAACTTCATCCATTCTGCTTCCTGTCTCGATAAGCGCTGTAGCAATTATAGTAAGACTTCCGCCTTCGTCTATATTTCTTGCAGCTCCGAAAAATCTTTTTGGTTTATGAAGCGCATTCGCATCGACACCGCCTGACAGTATCTTTCCGCTGTGAGGTATGACAGTATTGTGAGCTCTTGCAAGTCTGGTTATGCTGTCCAACAATATTACAACATCTTTTTTCGCTTCAATAAGTCTTTTGGCTTTCTGAAGTACTATCTCGGAAACCTGCACGTGCCTCTCCGGCGGTTCATCAAATGTAGAACTGATTACTTCAGCGTTTACATTCCTTTCCATATCAGTTACTTCTTCAGGTCTTTCATCAATCAGTAAAACTATCAGGTGTACTTCGGGATGATTTCTTGTAATGCTGTTTGCTAGTGTCTGAAGTAAAATTGTCTTTCCGCTTTTTGGCGAAGATACGATCAGTCCTCTCTGACCTTTTCCGATTGGAGTAAAGAGATCCATTATTCTCATTGAATACTCACCCGGTGTAGTCTCCAGATTTATTTTTTCTTCGGGATAAAGCGGCGTAAGATTATCAAACAGGATCCTGTCGCGTATCGTGTCGGGATTTTCAAAATTTACCGATTCTACTTTCAGCAGCGCAAAAAATCTTTCCCCTTCTTTCGGAGGTCTTACCTGTCCGCTTACCGTATCGCCTGTTCTCAGCAGGAATTTTTTGATCTGCGATGGTGAGACATAAATATCGTCCGGTGAGGGCAGATAGTTATAATCTACAGAACGCAGAAATCCATAACCGTCAGGAAGCACTTCAAGTACTCCGACAGCATAGGCAAATCCGTCTTTCTTTGCCTGAGCTTCAATTATTTTAAAGATCAGTTCCTGTTTTTTTAAATCGCTGTATCCGGATACTCCCAGATCTTTTGCAATCTGAATGAGTTCAGACACTTTTTTAGATTTAAAATCAGTCACATTTTTTGTATCTGAAACTGGTTCTGATTTATTGCCGGTCTTTGTTTCCATAAGTTGAGTCCTTTCAAGTGAAGGAATAATCGGAGTGATTTTTAAAATTAAATTATCTTAAAATTATTCTATATAAATTAATGAGCCGTATATGTTTTTAATAATTTCCTTAAGCAGAAATAAGGTGTGTTATTTGATGTGGACAAAATTATCATATATTATAAATATTATCAAGTTATTTATGAAAACTATTTCGAAAATCTCTGTCTGCTTCTAAAAAAATTTATGAACCTGAAATTTTTCCCTTTAATAATCACATAATAAAAAAAAATTAGAATTAATTTTGTTAATTTATAAAAACCAATTTAAAAATTGAAATTACATATGCAAATATTTATTTTGTGTTTATATGAAGAAAATCAAAATCCCCGTAAAGAAAAAAAGGACGAATAAAGAGGATTACGGAAAGTATAGTTTTGAAGATCCTTTCAAACCAAGCAAAACTCTGAAGATCATTTTTTATGCAATCGTTATTCTTTTACCTGTGCTGCTTGCATTTATTTACCTTAGATTTGCGGTGAACACAAATAAATTTATGAGTTTTCCTCTGGATGATCCGTGGATTCATCTTACATTCGGAAAAAACCTTGTTGATTATTTCAGCTTTTCATATTTCAAAAATGAAATGGTAACAGCCGGCTCGACTTCTCCTTTATATACTATACTTGTAGCTGTCGGCTTTTTAATCGTTGATAATGAAATGATCCTGAGCTACGCTCTCGGAGTCGGATTCTTTGCATTTGCTTCACTTGCATTTTACAAACTCAGCATGTTTGAATTTGACAGGGAAAATTTATTTGCTCTGCTGTGTACTTTGATTTTTATTATTGATAAATGGATGAATTTCATTTCGCTTTCCGGAATGGAAACTACTATGTTTATCTTTCTACTCCTTGCCTGCGCATATTTTTACCGGATCCGTAAACCCGTACCGTTTGCGGTTTTTCTCGGACTGATAATGTGGACACGTCCGGACGGAGTCGCTTTTATTGCAGCCGTAATTCTGGATTACATTCTTGTCAGATTCTATTCCAAAGATCAGCTCAATCTTAAATTATTTTCAGCTAAAGATCTCAAGATAATCGGTGTTATATTCGGCGCAATAATCGGCGCATACTTTTTAATGAATTTTATGCTTTCCGGAACCCTGCTGCCGAATACATATAATGCGAAACTTACATACTATTCTCCTGAATTCAGAAGCAGATGGGACTTCTTAAGTATTGAAGTCTGGGATTATTTTAAGGAAGGAGCGTATTATGTAATTATGCTCGGATTTATTTTCTCATTCGGAAAACTGATTTATGACCTGTATAAAAAAACTTATAATCAGAATACTTTATATATAGCATTTGCGCTGATTATGGTTTTTATATACTGGTATAATCTTCCTTACGCCCACAGATTCGGAAGATACATGATGCCGGTAATTCCGTTTTTCATTCTTGTAGGAACTCTCGGTTTCAGGGACTTTGCCAGGATCTCAAATAAATATACAAGTAACGCTTTGTTTTCAAGAAGTCTGTTTTATATTCTAATCAGCATTACTTATTTTATGGGAGTTAAAAATTACGATGAAAACCGGGAACAGTATGCGCTGCAGTGCAGATATATTCATGACAGACAGGTTCTTGCAGCCCAGTGGTTTAAAAAATATTCCAAAGAAGGAGATGTAATTGCTACTCATGATGTCGGTGCAATCGGATATTACAGCGGCAGAAAAGTAGTAGATGTAGCCGGGCTTGTTACTCCTGAATTGATTTCAAAAATTAACGACCGGAATTATGTTGAATACATGACCGATTATCTTAAAAATAACGGAGTGACTCATCTTGCTTTTCTCAGGGAATGGTACCGCGTTGCTAATCAGAATCCTCTTTATTCCACTCCAGATGGTTTTGTTCCTGAAATAATGGACATATATAATTTTAATCCGCAAAGTACTCATATCATTTCTCGGGAAGCTAATGAATTGGTAATGTACGGTCTGAGACTGGTTAACCAGAAAGCCGCACAGCAGCTTATTCAGTTTATGAACCGACTGTTAACTTTAGAACCTGATTATGCTTATGCATATTATCTAAGAGCATATGGTCACTCAATACTTGAAAATTTTCCGCAATATGAGGCTGATCTCAGAAAAGCGCTTTCTATACAGCCTGATTTTAAAGACGGGAATCTATATTTTGGAATTTATCTGAGTAATAACAGGAGATTTGAAGAAGCAAAATTCCATCTTGACAAAGTTCTTGAAATGGAACCATTAAACGTTTTAGCAAAAAATACTCTATCGATTGTAAATGATTCACTCAATGCGCGTGCGCTGAACGCAGGAAATAATCTTCCAAAGTAGTTTTTGCACATCAGGTTTTCATTTGTTTCATTAATCCAATCCCCGGCATTTGGAGTTCTCAGTATTTAACATAAAAAGATATTATCCCTATATTTTTATTCTGAATATAGTCATGATATCTTTTTCACTTTACTGGATATTTTTTTCAAAATATTACTGGGACGGTCCTGATGAAAAAAAATTTACTGTTGCAAAAGGATCCGGTTTAAATGTTATAATTGATGAACTTGAAAAAAATGACATTATAGCGGACAGGTCGCTTTTCAAAATAGCAGCAGTCCTTACTTTTAAAGATGATAAAATTATTTCCGGTTCATATCTGCTGAAAAACGGATTGAGCAATTATGATCTGCTTAAAATCTTAACCGACAATATTGTCAGTCTTGTTAAGATTACAATTCCAGAAGGATTTACTTTAAAAAAAATCGCTTCTCTTGCTTCCTCGAAGCTGAAGCTTTCGGAAAATAAAATTTTAAAGGAAGCCGGGAATGACTCGCTTATAAGTTTACTTGGATTAAAAAATAAAATTAATAATCTTGAGGGGTTTTTGTATCCGGCTACTTATGAAGTTTCTCAGCAGATCACCGAGAAAGAGTTTATTGAAACTTTGTTTGAAGGATTTAAAAATAATGTACTTGAGAATATTGGAATTGATTATACTCAGGAAGGAAATGCGGATTCACTGCTGAAGATAATTACCCTTGCATCCATAATTGAAGGCGAAACAAAAATCGATGACGAAAAGCCTGTAGTCTCCGGAGTATATCATAACCGTCTCAGAAAAAACATGAAGCTCGAGGCAGATCCGACGGTACAGTATGTAATCCCCGGCGGACCGAAATCAAGACTTCTTTTTGAAGATCTGAAATATAATTCCCCTTACAATACATATCAGAATAAAGGACTTCCACCCGGTCCGATAAATAATCCGGGACTGAAATCCATTCAGGCTGCTGAAAATCCTGCTGATCACAATTATATTTTCTTTGTTGCAACAGGTGACGGCGGTCATAATTTTTCAGAAACTTATGACCAGCACCTGAATGCCATAAAAGATTACAAAAAAAAGCTCAGAGAAAATAAATTGAAGAAGGAAAAAGAGAATAAGTAATTAATGAGCGGAAATATTTTAAATACTTTTTCATTATTTCAGAAACTTGATTACAGAGATAAGGAAAATTCCGGATTTAAAAAAATTACGGGAATATTCATCGCATATCTTTTTTCAAACACTTTGTTATCATATAATTTCAGCCGGATTTTTGACGAAAGGAGTTATATAATAATGTGTCTGACTGCAAATTTATTTCTTGTATCAATGATTGTCATAAATGATTTTGACAATCTGTTCCTATCAGCGCGGAATAAAAACAAATTAGATTTATTTCCAATAAAGAGCGAAGAAATTTTCAGGGCAAAATTTCTATCAGCCGTAGTATTTCTTTTTATATTTATTTCTGCGGCATCTCTTCCTCAGCTGTTATTCTTTTATTTTGCCGGTAATAATTTATTTCTTACTTTATCTTTTTTTATCGTAAACATTCTGTTTTGTTATTTTGCAATTGGATTAATTACTCTTGCTTATTCAATCATAATACTTTTTTTTAAAAAAGGATCTCCGGTTTTTCTTGCATTATTTCAGGTGCTGTTTTTTGCATTCGTGTTTTTTTCTTCCGGCACAATCGGCCGAAATGCTGATGCCGGGTCATTTTTTTTCAGCAAAATTGATCTTACTGAAATTGGTTATGTAAATTTTCTTCCGCAGACTTACTTCTCATTCTCAGTTTATGATACCCTTTGGTTTTTTTATTTAATGGCTGCATGCATTATTGTGATGACTGTCCTGTTTCTCTTTTTTGCCGCGAAATATGATTCATTGTTTCAGAATTTGATTTCATTGCGTAAAAAAAAATCAGGAGCTGTCAGATTTCCGGAATTCGGCAGAACAGTAAATAAATTGTCAGGTCTTCTGACTGCAGGAAATTCCGAAGCAGCTTCTTTTATTCTGGTAAAGGATCATCTGAAAAATTCACCTTTCCTGAGACTTAAATATATTCCGCTTCTGTTTATACCTGTAATAGTTGTGCTGGTAGGATTTGTTACAAACCCGGCGGAGTTTCTTTTTTTTAAACCTTCGAAAGAATCTCTTTGGATATTTAAGTCAGCCGTTACGCCGGTAAGTCCGGCAGTTACAATGACATTATTTATGTGTGCGCGGCTGCTTATTTCAAATTCTAAAATTGCTGATGAAAATTCTCAGGGAACAGGGTGGATCTTTCATTCTTTGCCGGCGGGTAATGTATTATCTTACATTAAAGGAGTTAATTCGTTTATATTTTTTTTGCTTGTATTACCGGTGGTTTTTTTAATCTGCATTTTACTCTCCTTTGCTGCGGATTTCCTTACGGTAATATTGAATATGCTCTTCATCTCATCAGCTTTATTTTTTATTATTTCTGTTGCTTCATTGTTTGATAAGACCATACCGTTTACTCTGGAGAGTTCTAAGTTTAGTTCTGCAACGAAATTTCTTGAAGTCATTCTGTCCGTTTTTATCGGACTGATTGTATTTTTGATTCAGATTTTTATTTTCCAAAACATTATATTTGTAATATCTGCGTCAGTCTTTTTTATTACCGTATCATTTTTATTAAACCGAAATTAAAATTTTATATGTCAGGCGAAAAAATTTCAGCAACTGTTCAGACTGAAACATCAGCATTAATTAAAACTTATGACGGTGAAGGAAAGAATGTCATACTTGCAATGACCGGAACAAGCGGGGCAATTTACGGTCTCAGAATATTAAGGGCTTTGCTTATCAATGAATTTAATGTAGATCTTATATTATCAGAATACGCCACATATACAATGTATAAGGAATGCGGTGTTGATCTGAAGCCGAATGCTGTTCAGACTTTATTTCCGGAAATACTTATTTTGAAATCCACCGTTACTTTTCATAATAACCTGGATCTTAAGTCGGAAATTTTTACTAATAATTTTAATTGTTACGGAATGATAGTCGCCCCGTGCTCAATGGGAATTTTAGCGGGTATAGCTAACGGTGAATGTAAAACTCTGATGGAAAAGTCCGCGGATTATGCAATGTCTTATTCTAAACCGCTGATCATTGTTCCCAGAGAAACTCCGGTCAACAGAATACATTTAAGTAATATGATTAATATTATAGAAAGCGGAGGAAAGATAGTGCCTGCTATGCCGAGCTTTGAATATTCACCAAAAGATTTTAATGATCTTGCCGATCATATTGCCGGAAGGGTTCTTGATATACTCGTTATGAATTTTAATCCGCCGGCTTAATTTCTTCCGATTCTTTTAAAAGTCAAATCCGAAATAAAAATTATGAAATAAATCACCCTGAAGTTTTGTGAAATTTTCCTCTATTCTTTTTCCAAAATCATATCTAAGCACAACTAAACCCAAAGCGTTAAATCTGATTCCGGCTCCTATGCTTCCGCGCGTATAACTGTCGGTGTATTTATTATCCCATGCATTTCCGGCATCAAAGAAAAATGCTCCTTTTATTCCGGGAAAATCAAAACCTATGCCGAGCGGAAATCTTAACGCAACTACATTAAGCAGAGGGAATCTTAATTCAGCATTTGCCTGCCATAACTTGCTGCCTCTGATAGAATTCAAAGGCCAACCTCTAAGCGACCAGCTTCCTCCCATAAAAAATCTTCTCGGCTCTTTTCCTTCATTCATAAAAAACTGTGACCTTAATGCAAGCGCTGTCGGCCTCCCAAGTCTTATGTATTTCCTGTAATCAAAAAATAATGAATAATAGTTTATATTGGAGTTTGCAATATCAGTAGTATATCCAAGAGTTAAGTTTAATCTCTCTCCGTCCATCGGTCCTGTATAACTCCATAATGTATTGTCCCTTACATAACTTAAATAGTTTGAAAGTAACAGAGATCTTGTATTGTCAAAAGCATCAAAGCTTCTTGTCGACTGGGAAAGACTTACAGTCATTTCCAGTCTTCTGAAAAATGACAACGGATACGCTAAACTCAGATAACCGCCGTATTGTCTCTCGTAATAGGAAGAATTATACTCACCAAGGTCATACCTTCTTCCTGACAAATGATAAATTCCGTATGCGTAGTTAAGTCTGTTCTCAACTGATACTTTTGAAATTGCAATATTGAAACTTTTCCAGAATTCTTCATCGCCGTTTGAATTGTTGAATACTAGAAAATAATATTTCTCATTTCCCAGCAAATCACTTAGCGATATAATTCCGCCTGTGTTTGCTCCGAATACAGGATCTACAGTTAACGCCGTTGTCGCTATATCAAACGAAAAATCTTTTTTATATGGAACAGTATTTTTCATCGTATGACTTATAATCTTAGCAGCCGACCAGTTTTCCGTCTTTAATTTTATATCAGTCTTCCTTATAAACTTACTGCTGTCAAACCTTTCCTGTATCTGGCTTAGCATTTTAATATTTATCGCGCCTTTTTCGAAAGTCGAAAATACAACTCTGTCCTTTCCGCTCCACTTCGGATCATATGCAGCTGTTATAAAATTTGTGATCTGTCTCATTTCCAGTTCATCGTAATTAAGAATACTGTTGTCTTCAATTGAATTTGCACCTGACTCCGACATTTCAGAAGTAATGGATTTTTTAAGATCAATCATCCAGATATTCTGCGGACCGTTTACGTCTGAAGTGAATATTATTTTTCTTCCGTCTTCGGAAAAATTAGGAGAATGGTCTATGTGCTCTCCTAATGTTATGTATTTTATATCTCCTGTTTGTATTTCATAAAGAAATAAATTATAAGCTTTCTTGTTTCCGAATGTGGTTCTGTCAGATGAAAACACTATATATTTTCCGTCCGGAGAAAAATCCGGATCCCTGTCATCATAATAATCATTTGTAAGTCTCTTGAGATCGTTCGTCGCAATGTCCAGTATATACAAATCTTTTATTCCTCCAAAATCAGAAGCCGGGAATACTATCTTGCTTCCGTCACGGCTCCATGATGGCGATCCGATACTTACAATATCAGGAAATGAATAGTCAGATATCACCTCGTTTGTGCTCGTGTTCAGAATGTGAAGTGCATCTGCATTTCCCTTTTGAGTTATAAATGCAAGTTTTCCCGAACTTGAAACGTCTATCCCCGTTCTGAAAAAATGAAACTGCTCGTATTCATCACTTGACTCTCCGCCTATTACTAATTCAGGATCTTCCCTCTTTCGAAGATCAATCTTGTATATGCTCGTGAATCCTGTTCTGTTTCCAATAAAATAAATCTCCCGCTTTCCGTTTGCATTGGAATAAGTCGGCTTGTGAGCAAATGACTCCGAATATAAATTCTGCGATACCTGAGAAGGATTATCATGATCCTTATACTCCGGATAATATTTTTTCTCAAGTCCGTATAAAAATTCCTTGTCAAACTGCGCGTAATCCAGTCCAATTGTGATCTTCATCAGATTCGAAAAATTTTCGTCCATCCAGAAATTATCCATTAACTGCAGTACTTTATCCTCTCCGAAATTTTCCGCAATAAATTCAACTGCCTTCTGTCCCATTTTATACATAAGATATGTACCGTAAATTCTCTCCCAGTTGTCCAGCCCGGGTAAATACCCGGTCAATACTGCATCTTTCAAAACCATATCAGCCTGTGTGTCCCACTTGGTTGACCAGTATTCAGCAAGTCCTTCAGTAAACCATAACGGTGGCGCTCCGCCAAGCGTTTTTCTGTGTGTCTTCAGTACATTGTTTATCTTACTCATCATGAATACATGCACAAGTTCATGCTTTATTACATGCCTGAACTGAGCAAGAGATCCCTCAAAGGGAATTACTACTCTGCCTTTAATAAACTCAAAAAATCCTCCGACTCCGTCAGGAATAAATCCGGGAGTCGTGTTAGTCTGCTTGAAATGTAATGGTGATGTGTAAAATATTAGCGGCACTGTGTCTATTAGCGAATGCTTGAATTTTTGCTGATGCTCCTTGTAACTTTCCTCCGCATAGTTTGCTCCGATTTCAGCAATTTCCTTTGCATCCTGATAATAATAAATTTTAAAATGTTCTGTCTGAAGTATATGCCATTCGAAATCAGTATACTGTACTTTGTTTCTCCCGAAATCAACAAATTGTGCTTTCAGGTTACTGAAATTTAACAGATATATTAAAATTCCAAATGTTATTTTTAAAGTATACCTCATGAAAAGTATATATTTAGTACAGGGGAAATATTATTAGAAAAAATTGTATTCTCTTAACATCGTCAATATTTTAAAAATTACATTAAGAAAATAAACTGAAGAGGGTTATTATTTCTGCTTTATTAAAATAGAAAACTCTATCGTTAATTTCCACATAAGTTTTTATAATTTTGAAAAATTCTTTTGAAATTATTTCTGGCTTTTTTGAAGTTTTACTAAACACTTGAATGGTGCCTTAGAAGTATGCTTGTATCACGGAATTGTATTCCGTGAACTATTATGAGTGTATCACGGAATTGTATTCCGTGAGCTATTGTGCTTGTATCACGGAATTATATTCCGTGAACTGTTATGCGTGTATCACGGAATTGTATTCCGTGAGCTATTGTGCTTATATCACGGAATTGTATTCCGTGAACTGTTATGCTTGTATCACGGAATTGTATTCCGTGAACTATTATGAGTGTATCACGGAATTGTATTCCGTGAACTGTTGTGAGTGTGTATTAAAATTGTACTTCATGAACTAAATTTTGTGCTCAATGGAATTGTTTTTCGTGTGTATATTAAAATTCTTTCCATTAACTAACCTCATTTGCTTAAATAAATGTATCACGGAATTGTATTCCGTGAGCTATTATGCTTGTATCACGGAATTATATTCTGTGAACTATTATGCTTGTATCACGGAATTGTATTCCGTTAGCTATTGTGCTTATATCACGGAATTGTATTCCGTGAACTATTATGCGTATATCACGGAATTGTATTCCGTGAGCTATTATGCGTATATCACGGAATTTTATTCCGTGAACTAAAGTGCTTGTATCACGGAATCATATTCCGTGAACTATTATGCGTGTATCACGGAATTATATTCCGTGAACTATTATGCGTGTATCACGGAATTGTATTCCGTGAACTAATATGCTTGTATCACGGAATTGTATTCCGTGAACTATTATGCTTGTATCACGGAATTGTATTCCGTTAGCTATTGTGCTTGTATCACGGAATTATATTCTGTGAACTATTATGCTTGTATCACGGAATTGTATTCCGTTAGCTATTGTGCTTATATCACGGAATTGTATTCCGTGAACTATTATGCGTGTATCACGGAATTGTATTCCGTGAACTATTATGCTTGTATCACGGAATTGTATTCTGTGCATAAATAAGTGTTAGCTTTGAAAAAGTATATAATGTTTTAATTTTTGATTAATGTGAAACCTGTTTTATTTTAACCTAAGAAAAACTTAACTGATTAGAATAACTACCTATGAAAATTTACCCAATGAATTAATGAGTAATTGCGTCAATAAAATTTCCTTGTCTGAAAAAATTGTGCATCAAAATTTGAGTTGGAAATTTTATAGCAATTGTGAGCCGAAGTCGTCCCGAGGGGAAATGAATTCCTGCATTTTTCAATAGCGAAGATTTTTTTGGGGGTAGTTTTTTGATCACTCAAAAAAAGTATGTTAAAGTAAGCTTAACTTTAATTTAAACGCTTAATGTTTTGGTCGGATGTGATTTAAAAATTAGCTTATTAGTTTATAACATTGAAGTTTTAACGCTATATTTATAAGTTCATATCTGAATTTTAATTTTTATTTATGAGTAATGAAATTTTGGATTTCATAAAAGAAGCTGTTCGGCTTTCAAGAGAAAATGTAATTAATGGTGATGGAGGTCCTTTCGGCGCTGTAATTGTAAAAGATGGTAAAATTATTGCCTCGGGAACAAATAAAGTAACATCTAAAAATGATCCGACTGCACATGCTGAAATTGAAGCTGTCAGATCCGCCTGCAGTTTGCTCAATACTTTTAATCTGTCCGGCTGTGAGATTTATTCTAGCTGTGAACCGTGCCCTATGTGTCTCTCCGCTATATACTGGGCGCGGCTTGATAAAATTTATTTCGCAAATACAAAAAAAGATGCTGCGGAAATCAATTTTGACGATAACTTTATTTATGAGGAAATATCAAAACCACTGCACAAAAGAAAAATTCCTATTATTAAAATTGATCACGATGATGCTAAAAAAGTCTTTGAAGAATGGATTAAAAAAGAAGAACGAATAAATTATTGATTTTTAATTTACTTGGTTATTTATTACTTCCATCATTTGTTCATGCACATTTCCGTTGGTAGCAAGAATTTGTTTTCCGTAAACAGAAAATTCCTTGCCGGTAAAATCCGTAACTTTACCGCCTGCTTCCGTCAGTATTAGATATCCCGCGGCTACATCCCAAGCATTCAGGTTGTATTCCCAGAATCCTTCAAACCTTCCGCATGCGGTCCAGCAAAGATCAATTGCTGCTGAACCTAAGCGCCTTATTGGAATATCTCGCATTAGAAATTTTTTAAATACTGCTGACGGATCAGGTTTATAAGTACTTGAATCATACGGAAATCCTGTTACAAGAAGTGATTTATCCAGTTCCTTCTCATTTGATACAAAAATTTTTTTATCATTCAGGTAAGATCCTTTTCCTTTTTCAGAAAAGAAAAATTCCTGTGAAATTGGATTGTAAACCGCTCCGCAGATTATTTTCCCCTTCTTTTCAAGCGCAATGGATACACAAGTGATCGGTATCGAATGTGCGTAATTTACTGTACCGTCTATAGGGTCTATCAGCCACTTAAATTCCGAATCCTGTATAAGTTCTCCGGCTTCTTCAGATAAAATATAGTGCCCGGGAAAATCTTCCCGGATAACTTCAATTATTTTCTTTTCAGATAGTTTGTCAATTTCTGTTACAAGATTTGAAGCAACTATCTTGCTCGAAATTTCGAAACTTCCGCCGAAGTTATCCTTGAGTATTTTACCCGCTTCATATGCCGCTTTCTTTAAAGTCCGGATCATATTTTAACATGTTTATAGATTAATCTCAAGACCGTCATAAGCAAGTTCTATTCCTTTAGGAAGTGTTTTGTTGATTTTGTCGTGTAGTATGTCATGTGTTAGATGCGTGAAATATGTTTTTTCCGGATTAACAGATTTTGATATTTCTATCGCCTGATGCAGGTTAAAATGTGTTGGATGCGGTCTTATCCGCAATGCATTTATTATCAGTGCTTTCAGACCTTTAAGTTTCTTAAGTTCTTTTTCATCTATTGCGCTTGCGTCTGTTATATAAGCAAAATCATTTATCCTGTATCCGAAAATTTTTATGTTTCCGTGATGAACTTCTATTGGCAATATCTCAGTATCGCCGGCTTTGAATTTTTTGTTTGTCTTATTATGAAATTTAACTATCGGTACGGACTTATGCTTTATCAATTGCTTGTCAAAAACATATCTGAACGTCACTCTTAATTCATTAAGCGTATCCTCTCTGCCGTAAATGTCAATTCTTTTATCCAGCCTTTGCGTGATTTGTCTTAAATCATCCATTCCGAAAATGTGATCGACATGATGGTGAGTATAAAGCACCGAGTCAATATCTGTAATATTATTTCTCAGCATCTGCTGTCTGAAGTCCACAGATGTGTCTATTAATAAATTTGAATTATTTACTTTAATATATACTGAAGTCCTTGTTCTTTTGTCTTTTGGGTTCTTTGAATTGCATGTCTCACATCCGCAGCCTATTACCGGAACTCCCTGAGAAGTGCCTGTTCCGAGTATAATTACTTTCATTAATAAATTATATAGAATGGATTAAAATAATTTGTCATCCGCTTTTTCATTTTCAATTATTTTTCTGATGCCGGGTTTAATATAAATGTCTTCTGCTCCGATTGCCGCAATGCTCTGCGCTATTATACTAATCTTTTTATCCTGCTCAAGATTCTTATTAATTAGAAAAAGTTTCTGCTCGTTCAATATGCAAAAACCGCCTTTGAAACTTCCTTTTTCTACCCTGACTGTGAATCCTATCTTTTCAAGTATTTCCGTTAATTCACTTATGATAGATTCTTTATTTTCATCAGGTTGTTTCTTCTGAACTTTCTTTATTAACTTTGCCAATGTATTTTGTCAGAAAGTTTATTCATAATATTTAATAGTTAGATCATCCTCCTCGTGAAATATGTATTTATATCCGTGAGTCTCTTTTAATCTTTCCTCATCTTCTTTAAGTTCTGCGGCTGTCTTTTTCATCGGCTGAAATATTGCAAGCCAGATTATCGTAAAATAACTCATCATCGCTATCCAGGGCACTCCCCTCAAAAATCCTATTCTCTCTCCGAATAATTTCAACAGATTATCATGATTTGCAGGTCTTTTATCAAATAACAAAACGAATTTTAAATCAAGATAGGATGTGTAAAGCTCAACAGGAACAAACACGAAAAAAAGTATTGCGCACATTAATAACCAGGTGTTCTCCCTTAGATTTATCCTGCAGGTTTTCATAAATAGAATTGCTGAAATTAAAACTGCCGTATAAGAAATCATTATCATCAATGAAGCGTCGGAAATCATTTTAAAAATCTGATTTTCTTCGTCGGGAGGTATGCTTATCCTGAAATTAAATTCATCATAATCAAGAAGCTGATTACCTATAAAAAATCTTACCGTTATTCCGCCCAGCCAGAAAATAGCAAACATTGTCAGAATAAACAGAGAAGTTTTTGCTTTCTTATTTAGTGTCAATTCTCTTAAAAAGTTTGAGTGTAATTTAGTAATTTTAATCTTCGTTATGTATGTAAAAATAAATTTCAGTTTGTCATTTCAGTAAAAATTTATTATTTGTAACTTAAAGTCCTCTCTTTTAAAAATATATTATGTCTGAAGAAAAAATTCTTGAAATTCTATCTCAGATACAGGATCCTTTTTTAAAGAATGACCTTGTATCGCTTGGTTTTGTAAAATCTATTTCTTTGAACGGAAATAAACTTTCGCTTGAATTAGGTTCGGCTACCGGTAATAATGATAAGACAGATTCTGATATCAGAAACGCTTTTAAAAATAAATATCCGGATACTGAGATCAGTAGTATTATTTTTACCCGGGGAATTTCGACTCACATAAATCCGAAGAAGAATGAAATATTTCCGGATGTGAAAAACACTGTTGCAATATCTTCAGGAAAAGGCGGTGTGGGAAAATCAACTATTGCAGCTAATCTCGCCGCCGCCTTCGCTCAGAAAGGTTTTAAAACCGGATTGATAGATGCGGATATTTACGGACCGTCCATTCCTCTGATGTTTGGAATTAATGAAAAACCAAAAGTCAGGGAAGTAAATGGTAAAAATAAACTTTTACCGGTTGAAAAATACGGCGTGAAAATTATGTCAATTGGTTTTCTCATAGATGTCAATTCTGCCGTAGTCTGGAGAGGACCGATGGCTTCAAGCGCTTTAAGGCAATTCATAAGTGACGTTATTTGGGGGGAGCTTGATGTTCTGTTTTTTGATATGCCGCCGGGTACCGGTGATATTCAGCTGACTCTGAGTCAGACTGTTCCGCTTACCGGTGCTGTAATTGTTACAACTCCTCAGGAAATATCCCTGGCAGATGCAAGGAAAGGATATTTTATGTTTGAAAAGGTTAATGTACCGACTCTCGGCATAATTGAAAACATGAGCTATTATCAATTGCCCGGCGGTGACAAAGAATATATTTTCGGGAAAGAAGGCGGCAGACTAATGGCTTCAGAATTTAAAACTAAACTTCTGGGAGAAATACCTGTTAACACTAAAATCAGAACAGCCGGTGATGAAGGTAAACCCGTTGTAATAAATAATCCCGGTTTAACGGAATCTGATATATTTAACAGAATCTCGGATGAACTAATTATTGAAATAAATATTGTAAATGCTGACAGAACAGAAAACTCTGATCTGGTTATAGAGATTTAAAATGTTTTTTAAATTCAAATTTATTTAAAATGAAAGTTAATTTATATATAGCTTTTTTCCTGATCTCTTTTACTATCACCGGCTGCGGAAATACTGGCGGATCTGATTCTCCCGCTAATTCTTTAAAGGATTTTGTTGCAGCTCTAAAAGAACAGAATCCGGGAAAAGCATGGAATTTTCTGTCTTCAAATTCTCAGAAAATGTATGATGATATTGCAAAAAACAGAAATCAAAGCGGCAAAGAATATTTTGAAAAAAGCGTTTCCAATGTCAGTTCACTCGGGCTGATAGGAATGGACTTTGATGTGATTGATGAAAAAAAAGACGGCGATAATGCAGTAGTGCTTATAAAATCCAAAGACGGTTCTACAACTGAATATTTTTCCGTAAAAGAAAGCGGTGTATGGAAACTGGATTATGCCAAGACAATTGAAGAAAATATGAAAAAAGTTGAGTGAGGTTAATTTCAAAAGTATCGATGAAGTGTTAGAGCTTACACAAGAAAATATTGAAATTGTTTTAAAAGATATTAGACCTTTTCTGCAGCTTGACGGCGGTGATGTGGAGTTTTCCGGAATTTTAGACAGCGGTATAGTTGAAGTCCGATTTAAAGGTTCCTGCAAAGAATGTCCTCTCAGTCCTATGACTCTCAGAGCCGGTATCGAAAGAATCCTGATGCAAAAAATTCCTGCAATTAAAAGAATTGAATCCGTTGAATGATTATTCGGAAAAAAGATTTTCCTTCTTTCCGAGATCTTTGAACTTACATTCTCCGGCATCATATCCTCTTATCACTTCACCGTTTTTTAAAGCTTTCAGGTAAATAGAAATAATATCTGACATTTCTGCATTTTTTACTTCCCTGAATATCCTGCGTGATATTATATGAATTCCGTTAAATGCAAAAAGATTTTTGGGTATGGAATTTTCTTCTTCTCTGCCGATAAGTTTCATATCACTGTCAAACTCAAGATACCTTTTGGAATATCTTTTCTGTACCGCAATTGTCGCAAACGGCTCAGTTGAAAGGTTATAAAGTATCATTCTGTCAGTATCCATGTCAGTATCCACATCTACATTTATCACCATAAAATAATCCTCATCCGATAAATATTCTCCGGCATTTATTATTCCGCCGCCTGTCCCCAGAATATATTTTTCCGGAATTACGTTTATCTTTATTCCAAATTCATTATCCGAAAAATGTTTTTGAATCAGCTCTGAAAAATGATGAGCGTTTATTACTATTTCCGATATTCCCGCATTCTTAAGTCTTTCGATCTGATGCTCAATCATCGGCTTTCCTTTGTATTTTATCAGAGCTTTTGGAAGTTTGTTTGTATATGGTAAAAGACGTGTCCCGTATCCGGCGGAGAGTATCATTGCTTTCATGTCTGCATTATATCGATTTTAATTCTAAAAAAAAATTATATAAGTTATTAGGTTTATAATTAATTTATTAATAAATATTTTGAATTAAATACCATATATTTTATTGCCTGTTGAAAGAAATAATTAAAAGAATAAAAAATTATAAAAAAAACAGAAACGTTCTTAAATACAGGCTATACAAATTTTTAAAAAAAAATTCTAAAGTTACAAAAGACTCACCTGTGATTATCGCCTGGGAGCTGGGCGGCTTCGCTGATATTCTCAAAAAAAATTCGATAATTTCTGCTGCTTTAAATCTCCGGGGATTCAGAACTCATTTTATTATTTGTGACGGAACGCCTGTAGCATGTATTCAGAGAGGTCTTGAAAAAAACGAAAAGTTTTCTGACTGGACTTTGAAATGCGGTAACTGCATGCGGGTAATGAAATTCTATGCCAATGAGTATTCCATTGAATACTCGCTTGCCGGTGACCACATTTCCGAAGAGAAAAAAAACGAATTCAGTAATTTATCCGAATCTATTGCGCTTGATGAAATATACGGTTACAAATATCTCGGAGTAGATGTCGGAATGCTGGCCTGGAGCTCTGTGATCCGGTATATGAAAGGTTTTGTAATAGAAAGAAAAGATCTTATAAAAGAAGATGAAATTATTTTCAGGAAGTATTTTTATGCGGGATTATGCAATATTTATATAGCTGATGAAGTGATAAATAAATTTAAACCTGTCAGTCTCTACAGTTCGCACGGAGTTTATGTTGATTATTCGCCTCCTGTTTTACTTGCGTATATAAGAGGTATAAAAACTCTCTGCTGGTCCAGCGGTTTTAAAGACTTTCTTCACTATTTTACAGTTCCTAAAAAGCCAAATAAACTTGAGTTCCGGGGAATCACGGAATCAGAATGGCGGAAAAGAGTCGATACTCCGTTAACTGACAATGAAAATAAATTTCTTGATGCTTATATTCATCACAGATTCAACAAAGGAAACAAAAGGGATTTTCTGAATGTCACGCTGCCGGAATCTGAAGACAGTCTCAGGAAGAAACTCGGCTTTCCCAAAGGAAAAAAAATAGCATGCCTTTTCACTCATGTAAGCTGGGATCTTACTTTTGAATTGTCAAAAATGATCTTTGATAACGCCAATCAATGGCTGTCAGAATCAATGAAAGCTATATTCAGGAATGAAAAGGTAAACTGGATTATCAGAGTGCATCCCGGAGAGAAACTTTCCGGAAGTCTTTATACAAATGATGATTTTATAAAAGAACATTTTAAAAATATTCCGCCGCATGTAAAAATATTGTGGTCTGATTCGGAAATTAATTCTCTTGGACTTTATAAACTTATTGATGTCGGCATAACTTTGTTCGGGACAATGGGAGCCGAACTTCCTCTTCTCGGAAAGCCTGTGATTTCAGGCGGCGAAGCGCATTTCACCGGAAAAGGTTTTACAATTGACGCAAAGACAAAGGAAGAATATTTCAGATTACTCGGTGACATTGATAATATCAGTCCGGTTTCAGATGATATGAAAGAGGTTGCAAGAAAATATGCCTATTCCTATTTCGTCCAGAGACAGATTCCGTTGAAAGTAATTAATAAAGAAGAAGGTCATTTCGGAAATCTTGATATTAAAAAGCTTGACAGACTTCTGCCGGGAAATGATCCCGTCATAGACGCTGTTTGTAACAGTATAATTGAAGGAAAAGATGTAATACTGGATGCAGAAACTGCAGATAAAGCAGGTCTTGAACTTTAACTGATTCATGTGTATAATTTTGTATATATATCTCCAATGAGGCATTTTGTAATTTATGTAAAATAAATTAAACTCAGCATCAGATAGAATTCCTCATATGATCTGACATAAATTATTCTATCTGAATTTACCATAATGCTGATAAAAACTATCCCAAATTATTTTTTATAATTGCAGCAAAACAGATTTAATATGAATAGAACTGTTTCTATTATAATCCCAACTTATAACAGAACTGATACATTAGGTATTACTATAAAAAGTTTGATTGAACAAACCTACCCTAAACATCTTTATGAAATTATCATAGCGGACAATAATTCTTCGGATAATACTAAAGAGCTTGTAGAATCACTTGCCGGAAGTTCAGAAGTACGCATAAAATATTTACTTGAAAGCAGACAGGGAGCGCATTTTGCCAGAAATTCCGCGGCACAGATCTCTGAAAGTGAATTTCTGTATTTTACTGATGATGATATGATCGCCGAAAAGGATATGCTTGAAAATATAATCAAGGTCTTTGATCTGGATTACAATATTGCAGTAGCAGGTGGGAGGGTTTTGCCAAAATGGGAATTTGATCCGCCGGACTGGCTTCTTAAATATTTTCAGGACGGCACTTTAAGTCTGATAAATAAACCGGAAAAGTTGATAATAACAAATCAGGATTTCGGAATATTCAGCTGTCATCAGGTAATTAAGAAGAATGTGTTCTTTGAATGCGGCGGATTTAATCCTGACATTGAAAAAGAAAAGCTTATCGGTAACGGAGAAACCGGTCTTAATATAAAAATTTTAAATAAAGGTTATTACTTTGCTTACGCCGGAGATTCATTAACATATCATATTATACCAAGATCACGCATGACACAAAAATATCTTAACAACCGTTTCAGCAATCAGGGTATTTGTGACGGCTTTACAAATTTCAGGAAATCAGAATACTCAAAGAAAAATCTTTTCAAACTAATTTTCAATTCTCACATTCCCCTTCTGATTGATAATTTTGTCGAATCAGTTATTAAAAGACTTAAAGGAAACAGCGAATGGAGACTTAAGCGGGCTTTGTTTCATTATTTTTATTACCGTATGAAGTTTGATTTGAAATTGATTTATAATGACGACTGGAGAAAATTTGTAATACGTGATGACTTTTTTAAATATTGAATCATTATAATGTTAATTAGCAGATCCTGAATTTTTTATTCAGGTATATCAATAAATTTTAAATGTAAATTTTTAATTTTTTTAAAAAAGATATTTTTCAAATGAAAACATCCGACGCAGAATTAAAACCCTTAAGCCTGAAGTTTGAGGGGATTAAACCGTTCGATCCTTACTTAAATCTTGCTGATGAAATAATTAAACTTAAGAAGGAAATGAATGCCGTTATACTTGCGCATTATTATCAGGAATCTGAAATTCAGGATCTCGCTGATTTTATCGGAGACAGTCTTCAGCTTTCTCAGCAGGCGGCGCAGACCAAAGCTGATGTTATCGTCTTTGCAGGTGTTCATTTTATGGCGGAGACAGCGAAAATACTTAATCCCGACAAACCCGTACTTCTGCCGGATCTGAATGCCGGCTGTTCGCTTGCTGAAGGATGTCCCGCACCGTTATTGAAAAAATTCAAAGAAAAATATCCCGGCCATATTGTGATTAGCTATATAAACTGTACTGCAGAAGTTAAAGCCATCTCAGATATTATCTGCACTTCATCAAACGCTGTAAAAATAATCGAACAGATACCAAAGGATCAGAAAATAATCTTTGCTCCTGACAGAAATCTCGGACGATATGTTATGCAGAAATCGGGAAGAGATATGGTCTTATGGCAGGGAGCATGTATCGTTCATGAAACTTTCAGCGAAAAGAAAATCAACAGACTTAAATTTGAAAATCCAAATGCGCTTCTGATTGCACACCCCGAATGTGAAGAAGCTGTGTTAAGCAATGCTGACTTTATTGGATCTACAAGCGGTCTGCTGAATTTTGTAACCGAATCCGAAAGTACCGAATTCATAGTTGCAACTGAACCCGGCATCATTCACCAGATGCTGAAAAAAAATCCGGAGAAAATATTCATACCTGCGCCGCCGGAGTCAGGATGTAACTGCAACGAATGCCCGTATATGAAACTAAACACTCTTGAAAAACTGTATCTGTGTATGCGGGACAGAAAGCCGGAAATAATACTTGATTCGGAAATAATGAAAAAAGCATTAGTGCCGCTGGAGATAATGCTCGAGATGAGTAAATAAAAAATTCTATTCCGTTAAATAAGCCGGATCCTGTTTCCTTTTTTCAAAGGATGACGATCATTTATCTTATCTTTACATTACTGTAAAGCTTTTTGCGACCTACCCCGGGAATATACAAAGCGGACAGTTCTTCAATTCCCTGTACATGGTCTTGCTCCTGGTGAGGTTTGTAGATCCCGGAAATCACTTTCCGGATGGTAGGCTCTTACCCTGCCTTTTCACCCTTATCGCCGGCAAGCCGGGACGGTATATTTTCTGTTACACTTTCTGTAAACAAATCTTGCGAAATGATTACCCGGGAGTTTCTCCCGGCACCACTGTCCGTTACGGAGTCCGGACTTTCCTCACATCCTGAATATTCAGGACAGCGCGATCGTCTGTAACGGAATAGAATTTATAAAGAACATTAAAAAAAATTTTATTCCTGAGTTTTATTTAAACTTAATTCATCCAGAGCTTTGTTGGCAAGCATGTCGGCTGTTTTATTCTTATCTCTGGTAATGTGAGTGATCGTATATTTTTTTTGTAAATTATTTAACCCTTTAAAAAATTCCTGAGAAAGTTTTATCATGTCAGAATTCTTAATCCTGTACTCTCCCCTGACCTGTTTTACTACCAATTCACTGTCGCAATAAAAATTTATCATCTCAAATTCGATCTTCAGGCGTTTTATAATTTCAATGCTTTCAATTAAAGCTCTGTATTCCGCTGAATTATTAGTGCCGGTGCCGATAAATTTTTTGAATTCGACCGCAGGCATATTGTTACTGTCATACACTGCAATTCCAATAGCAGAATTTCCAGGGTTGCCTCTGGATGCCCCGTCAGTAAAGACGCTGATAAAATTTGTCATGATGTATTATCCGTTACTCTGTAGTTCTTCCGAAATCAGAATTCTTCCGCAAGACTGACAGGTATAAATGTTTTCAGCTGTTTTAATTTCTATCACTCTTTGCGGCGGAATTGAATTATAACAACCCGAGCAGTTTCCGTTTCTGACAATTGCAGTCGCTTCGCCGTTATATGAACCGTTGATTTTTTCATACATAGTTACATATTCCGGCGCTAACTTTGAGATCAGATTATTTCTCTTTTCAATTAAAGCGGACTCCTCCTGTAAAAATTGTTCATTCAGTTCATTTAACTGCTTTTCTTTCTCGTTTAATTCTTCTTTCAGCTCAGAGAGTTCTGTCTCTCTGTTGTGTGAATCAAGATTGAGCCCTTCTAATTCCTTATTGATCTCTTTTATTTTCTTTTCGTTTTTTTCAACTACTACAAATAAAGATTCAATTGCTTTTGTGATCTCATCATATTCCGTATTGGATCTTACATTAAATTTCTGCTCATCATACTTATTTATCTTATCTTCATAAGAAGAGTTTTCATCTTCGAGAGAATTTTTTTCATCAGTAAGGTTTGTAAATCTTTCTTTTTCAGCGCTTAATGATTCGGATAATCTTTCAACTTTACTTTTTATTGTTCTGATCTCTGAAGGAAGATCACCTTTTTCATCTTCAATATCCGCAAGCTCCTCATCTATTTCCCTTAGCTCTAAAAAATTCATTAAAACAGCTGTCTTCTTAGGAATTTCAGATTCATCCTCAGCAGCTTCAAAAGTATAAAACACAGACGCTTCGGATTCTTCGCCGGATTTTTCTTCAGAATCCCGTGAGAGATCTGAATTATTATTTAAATTTTCTTCCTGAATGTCACTCTCATTTCTGAATGCATTCCCTTCGTTATTTTTAGTTTCTGTCATTGCTTTATTTTTATAAGTTTGAAATCATTTCCTTTTAAAACTATTATCAGCTCAATATTAAAATACTTCGCTGATTCCTCCAGTGTTTTGTCAAATGCAGCTTCTGTTACCAAAATTTTTTTCACAGATGTTTCAGAAATACCGGTAACTGATTTTAAATTTTGATTAAGTCTTTTCAAAAGACCGGTGAACTGCATTCTTCGTTTCAAAGTATACTGCCTTCCCGAAATCTCAGAATCTAGCTTTACAAAATTATATATTTCATAAGCTGCCTCCTCGTAAGGATGCGCTCTTAACATTGATTCAATAATTCCGGTCAATAAATCCGGGCTGCATTCAGACTCAAGCCGGATCTCGTTCTCAAAACTTATACTGCCTTTTTTCCCAGAATAAGGTCTGGCGTTTTTATTTGGTCTGTAAGTACCGGTTCCGTTAATTCTGAATGAACAGTTGTCGTAATTTCCAATTATACCTGCTCCGGCATCTGACATTTCTCTGAAAACTTTTTCCAAATGAGAAACCGGAACATAAACAACAAGTTTTTTTCTGTTTTTTATCAGATAAAAATTTTCTTCCGATAAAATCTCAGAGTCAGCAAATATCTTTTTCATTTATCTGAAACAATTTATTACGCATAAAAAAAAGTGTATCTTTAATCGGATACACTTTTTAAGCTTTTCGTTCCGGAATCAGGCTTATAATTTCTCTTTTGCCTGAATTCTGTATTACAATAAATATGATAAAACAAATCTTTGCTTAATTTCATTTAATTAAAATAGACACGTCATTTTATAAAAACAAGTTACTAAAAAAATTGATCAGATATTCAGTTTCTTCATCAATTTTTCAATCGGTTTAGAGCTTTGCATAATATAAAAGTGAAGTGAAGGAGCGCCTTTGTTGAGAAGCTCTTCTGACTGCTTAAACGCCCACTCAACCCCTATATCAATTACGTGTTCGGGTTTAGCTTCCTGAATTTCATTCGAAAGTTCATCCGGTATTTCAACGAAAAAATTTTTTGGAATCGAATTCAGATGATTCTTTGTAGTAAGTATTTTCAATCCCGGAATTATTGGAACGTTAATACCTGCGGCTCTGCACTTATCCACATAATCTAAATAGTATTTATTCCGGAAAAACATTTGCGTAACGATATAATGCGCTCCTGTATCAATCTTTTCTTTTGCTATTTTAATATCTGAATTCAGATTTGGAGCTTCAAAATGTTTTTCAGGGTAACCGCTTATGCCGATGCAAAAGTTTGTAGGCGATGCATCAAGAAGATCTTCTTCAAGATAATGCCCGGCATTCATATTCACAATTTGCTTTACAAGTTCTGTTGAGTAAATATTGCAAGTCCTGCCTTCGGGGACAGGTTTTTTGAAACTTAACTCATCACCGCGGATTGCCAGAATATTTTCGATTCCAAGGTAATTCAATTCGATCAGAGCGTCTTCAGTCTCTTCCTTAGTAAATCCGTTGCATAAAATATGCGGAACAGTATCTATATTAAATTTATTTTTTATGGCAACGCTGATACCGATAGTACCGGGTCTTTTTCGCATTACTTTTTTACTTATGCCTTTCGGAGTTTCTACGTAATAGACCTGAGATGAGTGTGAAGTTACGTCTATAAAAGGCGGTTCATACTTCATCAGTTTTTCGATGGAATTAAAAAGAACATTAATATCTCCGCCTCTTGGCAGCGGCAGGATCTCGAAACTTATCAAAGGTTTCGTCGCTTTGGTTAAATGATCTACTACTTTCATAATCCGAAAAACGGATAAATCCGTTTTCCAATACAACCTTTCGTTAAATTATCTTTATTTTATATATGACGGATGAAGATTAAATCCGCCTTCAGCTATTATCTCCGAATTTCCCGTGTCTAAATTAATTATGCCAATACTTATCCTGCTGTCCGTGCCGGCGTCATATATTATCCTGTCATTATCCATCCATTGAAATGTACCAACGTTTCCGCCGCGGACATTCAGATTTCTGCGGTTGTTTCCTTCTGTATCCATCACATACAATTCCACATCGTTATTATTTATAACTACAAATGCTATTTCTTTTCCGTCAGGTGAAAATCTCGGAACGTTTGAACTCGGTAGTCCTTTCGTAAGCGGTGTCTCAACACCGTCTTTATATATTCTAACTGTGCCGCTCAGATTATTATCAAAGCTCGCATATACAAGCTGCTTACCGTCAGGTGAAAAATCCGGTTCGAGATTTGCATCATTATTCATACTGATCTTTGATATATAATCATTGGATTCGTCATTCAGATCAGCAATCATTATAGATTTGCTGCCGTCGTAAAATGAAGAGAATGCAATTCTGCTTGCGTCAGGTGAAAGCACCTGCATATTTGAATATGATCCGTCGGTAATTAACTGAGGCTGCGCTCCGAACTGAGCAGTGTCAATTACAAAGACAGATAAAATGTCTTCATATTCGGAATTAAACATTATTTCCGAACCGTCAGGCATAAATGTCGGATACATTCCGTTCCATACCATAAAAGTATAATCCAGATTCGGGTTATCTACATCTCTTATCAGATAAACAAATCCCTTGTCGGTATAAAAAGTGATCTGTTTACCGTCTGGTGAAAATTTCGGTCTCATACAGTTCTCTTCAATATTTGTCAGCTGCTTCTTATCCGAACCGTCTTCATTCATAATAAAAACCTGCAGAAATTCCGAAGTACCCTGATTAGAACAGTAAGCTATTTTTTTATTCTGAGAGAATGCTGTAGAAAAAGTTATCAAAAACAGTATTACAATTAATTTAATATTATGCATTGATTAAAAAAAATTTGAAATGACCGGTAAAAATAATAATCGTAATCTTCTTATTAAAGAGATTAAATTTGTCTTTTATGATTTACTGTCAAATCCATACGAAACAATTAGCGTTTAAATTAAAGTTATGCTTACTTTAACATACTTTTTTTGAGAGTTCAATCAAAATTACCAAAAAAAATCTCACATATAATTTTATATTATGAAATGCTTTTGACAACACCTGTTCATTAAATTAAAAATCTGATTTTAAGTGTGGAAATAATTCATCATATTAGCTATGTTTAAAAAACTAAAATTCAATTTACTTTTTATATAAAATGAAACAAAACTTTATTTCTTTCATATCAGCTGTTTCCGTTATATTAATTTTTAATACCGTAATTATCGGTCAGTCATCATCTTCAGATGATCTTAAGTCCGGAATAAATCCTGAAAACTATGACCATTCCATCGATCCTAATTCCGACTTCTATGATTTTGCATGTAATAAATGGTTCGGAAAAAATCCTATCCCCCCGCAAAACAGCAGATGGGGCACATGGGATGTATTAATCGAGCAAAACAATGAAGTCCTGAAAAAAATACTTGAAGACGCTTCAAAAAATACTTCCGCTGCTCCCGGCAGCATTGAGCAAAAACTGGGAGACCTGTATTTTACTGCAATGGATTCAGTTAACATTGAGAAAGCCGGCATGGAACCGTTAAAGAAATATTTTGAAATGATAGACGGCATCAGTACTCAGGAAGAGTTTCAAAAAGTATTTGCGTATTTAAAATCTGCCGGTTCCGGCGGTCTCTTTTCCGTATGGGCAGGTCAGGATGATAAGAACAGCCGTAACGTAATTCTTCAGTTTTATCAGGGCGGTCTCGGTCTTTCAGGAAAAGAATATTATACAAAAAATGACGAGAACTCTGTGAAAGTCCGGGAGAAATATCTGGAGTTCATGAGAAAGATCTTCACTCTGCTTGGTAATGACAATATTACAGCAGGTGATATTTCCCGGAGAATAATGGATATTGAACAAAGATTGGCTGACGCTTCAATGACAAGGCTTGAATCGAGACAGGCGGAAGCGACATATCATCCGATGAGTTTTCAGGAAGTCAAAGATCTGATGCCGGATTATAACTTTGAAATTCTGTTTAATGAAATCGGAGTTTCAGACGCCGGCAAATTAGATAAAGGAATTAACATCGGACAGCCGGAGTTTTTTAAAGAGCTGAACAGGATGCTTACTGATGTTAAACTCGAAGACTGGAAAAATTATCTGAAGTGGAATCTAATCAGAAACAACGCTGATAAATTAAGTTCTGATTTTGAAGAGGCTTCCTTTGAATTTTACGGAAAGACTTTAAGGGGAAGCTTAGAGCAGAGACCAAGATGGAAAAAAAGTCTGAGCTTTGTTGAGTCAGCAATGGGTGAACCTCTGGGACAATTGTTTGTGGAATTAAAATTCAAACCGGAGACAAAAACCAAAGCGCTTCAGATGGTAAACAATATAAAGGAATCATTTAAAGACAGGATTATTCAGAATGACTGGATGAGCGAAGCGACCAAAAAGGAAGCTCTGAAAAAATTAAGCACATTCAATGTAAAGATCGGATATACTGACGAATGGAAAGATTATTCAGGACTTGAGATAAACAGAAATTCTTTCTTTGATAATATGATCAGAGCATCTAAATTCAGAATGAAGCAAAACATGAATAAGATCGGAAAGCCTGTAAATAAAAATGACTGGTTCATGTATCCTCAGACTGTAAATGCATATTACAGTTCTTCAAATAATGAAATAGTTTTTCCCGCCGGAATACTTCAGCCGCCTTTTTATGATCCGTCAGCTGATGACGCTGTAAACTACGGTGGTATCGGGGCAGTCATTGGTCACGAGATCTCTCACGGGTTTGATGATCAGGGAAGGAAATATGATTCTGAAGGAAATATGAAAGACTGGTGGACTGAAGAAGATGCAGCTAATTTTAAAGTCAGGGCAGATATGCTCGCAAAACAGTACAGCGGATATAATGCAGTGGATTCATATTATGTGGACGGCAATCTGACTCTCGGAGAAAATATCGCTGATCTCGGCGGGTTAATTACCGCTTATCACGCTTATATGAAAACAATAGATTATAATAATGATTTAATACTTGACGGATTTACGCCTTCACAAAGATTTTTTCTGGGATTTGCTCAGATGTGGATGATTAATTACAGACCGGAACTTATGAAAACGCTCGTAAAAACTGATTCGCATTCACCGCCAAAATTCAGAGTAAACGGTACTATAAAAAATGTTGAAGAATTTATAAATGCTTTCGGCGGAAAAGAAGGGGATCCAATGATTAATCCTAAGGATAAAAGAATAGTGATCTGGTAATTTCAATTGCAACAAAAAAAACAAGATTGTAAACATTTTTTACCGGATAATTTCATCCAAGGCTTAAATCCGTTTACAAATAAATAATCCGGAAAGTAAGAACTTTCCGGATTCTTTTTTTAAAAAGGTATCAAAGTAAAATCAGATGCTTTTAAACTTATCTGATGTAATTTATATGATCATCATTGCATCACCATAACTGTAAAACCTGTATTTCTCTTTAATTGCTTTTTTATAAGCTTTCATAATAATATCTCTGTCAGCCACGGAGCAGGTCAGCATTAGTAACGTACTCTGCGGTAAATGAAAATTAGTTACAAATTTATCTATCACTCTTACAGTCTGCGGCGGATGTATGAATTTATCCGTCCAGCCTTTACCGTATCTTACGTGTTTGCTTGTAATCACATTGCTCTCAAGAACTCTTGCAACAGATGTTCCGACTGCAATGACTTTCTTTCCCTTTTTCTGTATCGCCGCATTTATAATATCCGCTGACTCTTTTGTCAGCTCGTAATATTCCGAATCCATTCTGTGCTTTGACAGATCTTCCACTTCTACTAATCTGAAAGTACCGAGTCCGATGTGAAGAGTAATATAAGCGATCTTTACTCCCTTGGCTTCAATTTTTTTCAAAAGGTCTTTTGTAAAATGCAGGCCTGCTGTCGGTGCTGCGACTGAACCTGTATTCTTCGCATACACTGTCTGATAATCATCCTTATCTTTTTCAGTGGATTCTCTTTTAATATAAGGAGGAAGCGGCGTCCTGCCGAGCTTCTCTATGTATTTGGAAAAATCTCCGGGATAATTAAATCTTACAATACGTCCTCTTGAAGTTGTATTGTCTATCACTTCACAGTAAAGATTTTTTGTAAAAAATATTCTGTTTCCGATCCTGACTTTTCTCGCCGGATCCACCACCACATCCCAGATGTTTTCGTCCTGAGATAATTGTCTCAGAAGAAACACTTCAATCTTAGCTCTTGTCTTTTCCTTTGTGCCGTATAGTCTTGCGTTAAAAACCTTTGAGTCGTTAAGGACAAGCACATCGCCCTCATTCATATAATCTATTATATCCTTGAATTTTTTAGTTTCAAGCTCCCCTGTTTCTTTGTTGACTATCATTAGTTTACAGGTATCCCGGGGAGATTTCGGATTTTTTGCAATAAGATTTTTAGGTATTGAGTATTTAAATTGTGAGAGTTTCATTTATATATATTGTTCTGAATTAATTATTTTTTAATGTTGTAAAAGACATTTACTCCGGGATAAACCGCTGAAGATCCCAGCTCTTCTTCTATCCTGAGCAGTCTGTTATATTTTGCAACCCTGTCTGTCCTTGAGAGAGAACCGGTTTTTATCTGTCCCGCGTTGGTCGCAACCGCCAGATCAGCAATAGTTGTATCTTCCGTCTCTCCGCTTCTGTGGCTGATGACTGAAGTATAACTGTGTGTCTTTGCAAGCTCAATAGCATTAAGAGTTTCTGTTAGCGTACCGATCTGATTTACTTTTATGAGAATCGAATTTGCGATATCTTTATCAATCCCTTTTTGAAAAATTTCTGTATTTGTAACAAAAAGATCATCACCGACGAGCTGAACTTTATCACCGAGAGTTTCCGTAAGGATCTTCCATCCGTTCCAGTCATTTTCCGCCATGCCGTCTTCAATGCTGATAATAGGATAATCCTTTACAAATTTTTCATAAAGCTTTACCATTTGTTCAGGAGTTTTATCGGGGATATGCGATTTATAAAAATTATACTTTCCGTTTTTCCACATTTCACTGGAAGCAACATCAAGTCCCAGATAAATATCTTTACCCGCTTTATAACCGGCGTTGTTTATGGCTTCTAGTATTACTTCGATCGCTTCTTCGTTGGATTTTAAATTCGGAGCAAATCCGCCTTCATCACCGACATTAGTATTGTAATTTTTTTTATGCAAGACATTTCTGAGAGAATGAAAAACCTCCGCTCCGTATCTCAGAGCTTCCGAAAAACTTTTTGCCCCTGCGGGAATTATCATAAACTCCTGAAAGTCAACAGTATTGTCAGCATGTCTGCCGCCATTAATTATATTCATCATCGGAACAGGAAGCGATCTGGCGTTTACGCCTCCGATATATTTATACAAAGGTATTTTAAGATAATTTGCAGATGCATGCGCTGCAGCCATTGAAACACCGAGTAAAGCGTTCGCGCCGAGTTTTGATTTATTGCCTGTACCGTCTAGTTTTATTAGAATACTGTCTAATAAAGTCTGGTCCAGAGAATTTAAACCTGTTATTTTTTTTGCAATAGTATTATTTACATTGCTTACAGCTTTTTGAACGCCTTTTCCGTTGTATCTTTTTTTATCTCCGTCCCGGAGCTCAACGGCTTCTCTTTCGCCTGTTGATGCGCCGGAAGGCACTGCAGCTCTGCCGGTTGTACCGTCTTCAAGTATTATTTCCGCTTCTAAAGTTGGGTTACCTCTTGAATCTAAAATTTCTCTTGCGTGGACTTTTTGAATTAAGGGCATGTATTGATAAGTATTGATAAGTGGTTTTTTAAAAAGTTTGTAAAAATAATCTATATATGCGGCGAAAGCAATTCAATTTTAAAAAGCAATTTAATCTTTGTATCATTCTGTAACGGAATAAGTTGATTACTTGGTTAGCAGCAGTTATTTTCAGAATCTGTTCAGCTGTTCTATCTAAATTAAAACTTGAATATTAATATCTCTATTAATATGTTATTAAAAATCTGAAAAATGAATTTCGTTTTAAAACTGTTTATTTTTTTTCTTCCGGTTCTTCTGCTTATTCAACCAAGTGAATCTTCGTCTCAGAGCCGCCCGAAAGTTCTTATGGTCACTGCGCATCCCGATGATGACGCTGTTTTCGCCGGGACAAATTACAAAATTGTTAATGACCTTAAAGGTATAGTGGATCTTGCTCTGATTACAAACGGAGAAGGCGGTTATAAATATTCTACTCTTGCGGAAAATATTTACGGACTTGAACTCACGAATGAAGACACCGGCAGAAAATATCTGCCCCAGATAAGAAAAAACGAACTTGAAGCCGGAGGAAAAATAATCGGGATAAGAAATTATTTTTACTTTGATCAGAAAGATCACAGATATGTCACTTCTGAATTCATTTCTGAAATTCTCGACAGTAATATATGGGACCTTGATTATATCAGATCAAAACTTAAGGACATTATAACAAAAGAAAATTATGACTTTGTTTTTATAATGACACCGAGCAAAGGAACGCATGCGCATCACAGCGCTTCCGCAATTCTTACGCTTGAAGCGATTCAGTCGATTGAAGAAAATGAAAGACCTGTTGTACTTGCAGGTTCAAGCTCTTCGAAAAATGACACTGTGAATTTTATTTACAGAGGTCTGAAAGATTTCCCGTTAACAAATGTCAGCGATACAATTCCGTTTCAATTTGACAGAACTCAGAAGTTCGGATACCGGGATGTTCTCGACTATAAAATAATTGTCAACTGGCTGATTGCTGAACATAAATCACAGGGAACTATGCAGCTTCTTATGAACCGCGGCGACATTGAAAATTACTGGTACCTGGACATAAATGATGAAAGCGGAAAAGCAAAAGCAAAAGAATTGTTTGACAGATTAAAAATAAATTACTATCCGAAAAAAGAATATAATTAATATATGATGAAATTTTACGGTCTCCTTGTTATAATATTTATAGTTATAATATCCGGCTGCAGCAGGGATTCCCGCAAAATTGTTACTGTGTATTCGCCTCACGGGAAAGAGATGCTTCTTGAGTTTGAAAAACGATTTGAAACCGTTTATCCGGACATCGACATTCAGTGGCTCGACATGGGTTCACAGGAAGTTTACGACAGAATTAAAACCGAAAGTCAGAATCCTGTCTGTGATATATGGTGGGGAGCTCCGGCAACTATTTTTATGAGGGCGGAAAAAGACGGTTTGCTGGAAAAATTTATTCCGCAGTGGGCTGACCGGATCCCGGCTGCCAGCAAAAGTAAAAACGGAATGTGGTTCGGTACTTTTCTGACACCGCAGGTGATAGCATTTAATGATAAAACACTTACAAATGAATCTGCGCCAAATGACTGGAATGATCTTATTTTACCCGAATGGAAAGATAAAATAATTATAAGAAATCCACTGGCGTCAGGAACAATGCGGGTGATCTACTCTGCCGCTATCGCAAACTCCATTAAAAATACAGGCAATGACGCCGAAGGTTTTGAGTGGTTAAAAAAACTTGATGCAAATACTTCGACTTACTCTGCGGACCCGACTCAGATGTATATTAAACTTTCAGGTAATGATAAAGCCGTTACTCTGTGGAATATGCCGGATATTATTTTACAGAAAACTCTTTACAATTATCCCTTCGGATATAATTTTCCGGAAAGCGGTACAGTTGTGCTGACTGATGCGATTGCAGTTATAAAGGGTTCAAAGAATCCGGAAGATGCAAAAAAGTTTTATGAATTTGTTACCTCCGGGGAAAGTCTTTCACTGCAGGCAGAGAAATTTTTCAGAATACCTGCTAGAACCGATATTCCGGATGATAAACTTCCCGAATGGATCAGGACTGCTGATTATAAAGCTCTTGATCTTGACTGGGAACTGATCTCCGAAAAGGAATCGCAATGGATGAAAACCTGGGATACGGAGATCAAAGGCAAATCAAAATAATACCGGTATATTTTATTGAAATAATTATTCAATGGCTAATCTCAGGATAGAAAATCTAACGAAAAATTTTGATGAACATACAGTACTGTCAGATATAAATCTTAATATCGGTCAGGGTGAGTTCTTTTCTATAGTCGGTCCAAGCGGCTGCGGCAAAACCACTTTACTGAGGATCATTGCCGGGCTTGAATTTCCCGACAGCGGAAATATATTTATTAACGGTAAAGACATTACTTCTCTGCCTCCGCAGAAGAGAAGAATAGGTATAGTATTTCAGAATTACGCTCTGTTTCCTAATATGTCTGTCTTCGACAACATTGCCTACGGTCTCCGCATTCAGAAAACAGAAAAGCAGGATTTAGAATCAAAGATAAAATCCGTTCTTGAAATAGTTTCGCTCTCTCACAAAATTCACAACAGTGTTACATCTCTCAGCGGCGGCGAACAGCAGCGCGTTTCTCTCGCCCGCGTTATTGTTACCGAACCCGAACTCATTCTTTTCGATGAGCCGTTGTCGAATCTTGATTACACCCTTCGCATAGAAACCCGTAATGAACTAAAACGACTGCAGCGAGACGTTGGCATTACATCAGTTTATGTTACTCATGATCAGACGGAAGCGCTCGCGCTTTCCGACAGAGTTGCTGTTTTGAATAAAGGCGTCGTTCAGCAGACAGGCACACCTGATGATGTTTATTATCATCCTGTAAATAATTTTGTAGCCGGCTTTATAGGTCATGCTAACTTATTCGATGAAAAAAGTTCAGAAAAGATATTCAACGTTAAGACAGGTAAAAATAAATTTCTGGCGCTTCTTCCTGAGGATATTATTCCGGTTAAAGATGATGTTAATAAAACCGGACAGATAACGGAAGTTCAGTTCACCGGATTTTCAGTTGAATATTCGGTTAATATTTTTGACAATAACGTAAAAATTCTTTGTCTGTCGTCATCCGATACCGGAAAATTCAAGGACGGTGAATATGTAACATTGAAATTAAAAAGCGATAATCTTACAATACTTGACGGTTGATGAAAAAACTTTCCTTCATTAATATATTATTACTTGCGTCAATAATTTTTTTTACCGCGGGGTACATTATTTATCCGCTTATATCACTGCTTAGTGAAAGTTTTATATCTCAGGACGGTAATTATTCCGCCGCTGGTTTTCAAAACATGTTTACACAGTCAGCTCTTGACGCTTCGTTTAATTCCGTATTGCTTTCTGTGATCACTGTGACCGGCAGTGCATTCATCGGAATTCTGTTTGCATATATTATTCAGTATCATAGAATTCCTTTCAAGACTTTTTTCTCATCGGTACTTATAATTCCCGTTGCCACTCCCCCTCTTATCGGCGTAGTTGCTTTTCTTTTTTTACTCAGCGAGAACGGGCTTGTGTCAAAACTAATGACACATGTATTTGAAACAGACGCAGGGTTTATTAATTTTGACGGATGGACAGCTATTATTACTGTTCATATATTTTCATTTTACCCGCTGTTTTATTTATTTGTAACGTCTGCATTAAAAAAGATCGACGCTAACACTATCGACGCATCATATTCACTCGGCGCTTCAAAATTAAAAACATTTTTTAATGTAATTATACCTCAGCTTATTCCCTCAATGATAGGCGCATCTCTGATAGTATTTATGGCGAGCATTGCTTCGTTTTCCGCTCCGTTTATTTTCGGCGGCTCGGAAAGATTTCTGACAACAGAGATTTATTCCGCAAAGATCAACGGCGACTCAGCGGGAGCGTCTTCACTTGCTGTGCTGCTGATGGTTATATCCGTTGCTTTTCTTATTCTGCTGCGGCTTTACAGAAAAAGAAAATCTTTTGAAGTCAGACACAAAGGCGCGCCCAGAACTTTTGTAACAGGTCATAAAAAAAGCGCAGATGTTTTCAGCTTCATTTTGACTTCTCTTTTTTCATTAATGATAATTCTTCCGATCCTGACTTTACTGTATCTGTCTTTCATTCCGGAGGGTTCTCTCATGAGAAATTTTTTTACTGAGCCGCTGACTGCAGACAACTATTTAAAAATATTCAGCGAAGCGCAGTTCTTTACGCCGTTTCTGAACAGTCTTGAAATGTCAGTTTATGCTGTGATTATTACATTGATCATTGGCGTAAGCGCCGCGTTTCTGATAATCAAAAAAAATCTGCGCGGTGGAAATTTTCTGGAAAGCGTGATCTCCCTGCCTTACGGAATTCCCGGAACTGTAATAGCTCTTGCTTTTATTTTTTCCTTCAATTTTCCGAATTTGTTTTCCGGCTTGACATCGCTTGTAGGAACGTTTTGGATACTTCCTCTTGCATACGCTGTGAGAAATCTCCCTATACTTACACAGTCAGCGATCGCCGGTTTTCATTCTATAGATCCGTCTCTTGAAGAAGCATCTTTTTCACTTGGCGCAAACGGATTCAGGACATTCAGAAAGATCACTGCGCCGCTGATTTTTCCGGCGGTTTTAAACGGAGCATTGCTCGTATTTATAAATTCCATCGGTGAATTTGTTTCTACAATTCTTTTATATACTTATTCTACAAAGACCGTTTCGATAGAAATTTACTCTCAGCTGAGAATGTATAATACAGGCGCAGCTGCGTCTTACGGTATAATTCTTTTTCTTTTTGTAATGATCGTTGTATATTTTTCAAGAAAGACTCTTGATAAATCAGTGGGAGTGAGTTAAATCAGAAGTAAACAATTCCGGTTTTAAATGTAACAGCAGATTGCCGGAATGAATATTAAAGAGATTTTAATACCAATACTGAACTAAAAATCTTTAATCATATCTAATTTCCTTAAAGCTTCAAGTGTCACCTGTTTCCTGATCCGTGCAAAATTATCCATGTTAAAATTTTCCTTCGGCTCAACGTTTGCGGCGAAATAAAATACTTTTCCGCCGGTCTCGGCATATCCGACAAACCATCCGTTATTTTTTCCATCCCTTTCAGACCAGCCGGTTTTACCGCTCAGGATATACTGATCATTATCGTTTATCACCATCATTCTTTTTATTATATCAAATGTCCTTGCGGAAACCGGCAGTTTGGAATTGTAAAATTTATTTAGGAAATCAATCTGTCCGCGCTGTGAAATTTTCGAATCTCCGCGCAGCCAGAATTCATCTGAGTTTGAAGAATCCACTTTCATATTACCGTAATCAAACGCCTTTAAATATCTTATCATCCTTTCTGACCCGATCCGGCGGGCAATCTCCTGAAAGCAAGGTACGCATGAATAATGAAATGCATCTCTCAATATAAGATCCTGCTCCCACTCCGGCAGCCTTCTTTTTTTACCGTCCCATTTAAACATTGCGCTGTCACTTTCGACCATTCCCGTTTCTATTGCAATCAAAGAATTCACAATTTTAAAAGTGGATGCCGGTAAAAATCCGGAGTCAGCCCTTTGAAAATTATTTGAATAAAATTTTTCAGACTGCGGGTCAAAGATTAATACAGAACCTGTTAAGAAATTGCTGTCTAAGATCCTTTGAAAATCTTCTCTGTAAATTTCCTTAATTTCTTTAACTGAATCTAATCCCTGAGAATTATTCATCTCAGATTTATCATTACCCTGCAATGAAGATACATCGTTATTGGTTTTACAGCCGGAAAAGATAAGAAACAGAATGACACAGGAATGAAAAAAATTCATATCAGCTAATTCAAAAATTTACTAAAATATAATTACGGGATTTCGCGTATTTTAAAAACTAATGACCGGATCTAAAAACGGATATTAAAATTTCAGAATGAAAAACTGCGAAGCTCTGTTTCAATTTCGATTATATCTTTTATTTGGTTTAGGAACCACTTGTCAATTTTGGTTACTTTGTATAATTCTTCAGTTGTAGCTCCGAGAAGGAAAGCATATCTTAAATGAAAAATATTATCGTATCTTTGCGTCTGCAGTTTGATAAGAGTTTTAGCTTTCAGTAAATTTTTCTCTTCAGTATTAAGTCTGCTGATATAATCATACTGATAAATATCCTTTCCGTCCGTTCCGAGACCTGCCCTGCCTGTTTCAAGCGAACGTATGGCTTTCTGAAAAGCTTCTTTAAAATTTCTGCCGAAGGACATTACTTCGCCGACTGATTTCATCTGAACTCCGAGTATATCATTATCCGGATTGGAGGATCTGAATTTATCAAAATCCCAGCGCGGAATTTTCACAACCACATAATCAATTACAGGCTCGAAGCAGGATGGAGTTGTTTTAGTAATGTCATTTGGAATTTCATCAAGGGTATAACCGACTGCAAGTTTTGCAGCGATTTTTGCAATTGGAAATCCGGTAGCTTTTGACGCAAGAGCAGAGCTTCTCGAAACGCGCGGATTCATTTCAATAACAATAATTTTTCCGTTATCTGGGTTTACTGCAAACTGTATGTTTGAGCCGCCTGTTTCGACTCCTATTTCCGAAATGATTTTTTTAGCAGCGTCTCTCAGTTCCTGATACTGTCTGTCACTAAGCGTCTGCGAAGGCGCAACAGTAATAGAATCACCTGTATGAACTCCCATCGGATCAAAATTTTCAATTGTACAAATCACAACGAAATTATCATTCACATCACGCATTACTTCGAGTTCATATTCTTTCCATCCTATCAGCGATTCTTCCACAAGAACTTCCCTGACGGGAGATGCGTCAAGACCTTTATTTACAAGTGTTTCAAACTCCTCGACATTAAAGGCTATTCCGCCGCCTGTGCCCCCCAGGGTAAAAGAAGGCCTGATGATAACCGGAAATCCGGATGTCTCGGCAAAACTTTTTGCATCTTCAAAATTTTTGACGAATCTTCCGTTCGACACATTCAGTCCAATCTTAGTCATTGCATTATGAAACAATTCGCGGGATTCCGCTTTTCTGATTGATTCTACTTTTGCACCGATAAGTTCGACATTATATTTATCAAGAATTCCTTTTTCATAAAGATCCATTGCAGCGTTGAGAGCTGTCTGGCCACCCATTGTCGGAAGAATGGCTTCAGGTTTTTCCTTGCGGATTATTTTTTCAATGTATTTGCTGTTTATGGGTTCGATATAAGTAGCATCGGCTAATTCAGGATCCGTCATAATAGTAGCCGGATTTGAATTAATGAGTACGACTCTGTAACCTTCTTCTTTCAGAGCTTTCACAGCCTGCGTGCCTGAATAATCAAATTCGCATGCCTGACCTATCACTATGGGTCCGCTTCCGATTATTAAAATTGTTTTTAGGTCAGTTCTTTTCGGCATTGAGATATTTAATGGAAGAAAATATCAGAAAAAAAACATTCATTTTACTGCATCCTTTTTTTTGTGAACTCCGTTTTGAGAGATCTTTTTTTTCAAAGATTCTTTTAATTCCTTTTCAGTTTTTATAACAGCTTTCTTTAACAGATACTCCTGAATATTTATTTTTTCAAACGGAGTGTCATTAAGTTTAAGGAAATCTTCTTTTCTGATATAGCTTCCGTCGCTGAGCATTACCCACGTTTTAGCGGTGTCCGTAAGATACAGTTTTAAAATTTCGATTGAATCCTGCTTAACTCTTTTATCTTCGATAGGGAAAAATATTTCAACTCTTCTGTCAAAATTTCTCTGCATTATATCAGCGCTTCCGAAAAACAGTTTCGGATCTCCGTTATTATGAAAATAATAAGCGCGGCTGTGTTCGAGAAATCTACCTACAATACTGTACACTTTAATATTTTCACTGAGCCCTTCTATACCCGGACGAAGTCTGCAGATCCCTCTTGTGATTAGGTCAATTTTGACTCCGGCTTTTGAAGCCTGATATAGTTTCAAGATCACTTCTTCATCTACAACTGAATTATTTTTAAACAAAATATATCCGTTCTTATTTTCCTTATGTGATTTAATTTCATCATCGATAAGTTTCAGAACTTTTCTTCTGAGCGTTATCGGCGCAACAAGTAATTTGGAGAATGATTTTTGTTTTGAATAACCGGTAAGATAATTAAAAAGGTTTGAAGCGTCTTTACAAAAATCCTGATTGGCGGTAAAAAGTCCGAAGTCCGTATAAATTCTTGAAGTAGCGGAATTATAATTTCCCGTACTGAGATGCAGATATCTTTTCATTCCGTTTTTTTCTTTCCTGACGACAAGAGCCATTTTACAATGCGTCTTAAGACCAATAAGACCATAGACTACATGCACTCCGGCGTTCTCAAGTTCTTTAGCCCAGATAATATTATTTTCTTCATCAAACCGCGCCTTGAGTTCTACTACAGCGGTCACCTGCTTTCCGTTTTCAGCTGCTTCGATCAGAGACTTTATAATCAGAGAATCTCCGCTAGTTCTGTACAGAGTCAGCTTGATGGCATATACATTCGGATCTTCCGCAGCCTGAGCGATGAATTCGCTGACGGAAGAAAATGAATAGAAAGGATGATGAAGCAAAATATCCTGTTCAGAAATTGCTTTAAAAAAATCTTCTTCCTGTCTGAAAAATGAAGATATCCTCGGAGTGAATCCTTCGTATTTAAGTTCTCTTTTATCAATTTTATACAATTGCATCAGATCACCAAGATTAAGCATGCCGTCTATCTTATAAATCTCATTCTTCTCGGCTTTAAGAATGACCTCGAGATATTTCAAAAGTTTTTCAGGCATCTTTTTTTCGATTTCAAGCCTGACAAGGATACCGAGTCTTCTTTTCTTAACTTCCTCTTCAATAAGCGTAAGAAGATCAGCAGCTTCTTCTTCTTCCAGTTCAAGATCTGCATTTCTCGTAATCCTGAAAGCGTATGAGTCCAGTACTTTCATTCCTGGAAAAAGCTTATCGGCATTTGCCTTTATAATTTCTTCAAGTAAAATGAACTTATTTTCGTTTTCTTCATCTATCAGATAAAACCTTGAAATGTTATTCGGGATCTGAATCACACAAACTTTTTCTTCTACAAATTCAGTATCAGGATCGTCCAGCAAAATTACCAGCGCAAGACTTCTGTTAATGAGATTGGGAAACGGATGAACGTTATCAATAGCCAGAGGAGTCAGAATAGGAAACAATTCCTGTTCAAAATATTTATCAGCTGCTGATTTCTGTTCATCGCTGAGACCGGCATAATTTAAAAATTCAATGTTATTTTCTTTAAGAAGAGGTATAATGTCATTATTGAATGTAGAATGAAATTCCTCAACCAGAGGAGTAAGGACTTCAAAAATCTTGTCGCTTTGTTCCTGAGCGTTCAGACCGTCAGATGAGAGTTCGTTAACATGACTTTTTATCTGACGTTTCAGACCTGCGAAACGGATCATAAAAAACTCGTCAAGATTTGTACTGAATATCGAAAGAAATTTTAATCTTTCGAGCAATGGCTGCGTTGCGTCTTTTGCTTCTTCGAGCACTCTTTTATTGAACTCAATCCAGCAGAGTTCTCTGTTTAAAAAAAATTCTGAATTTAATTTTGACATGGCACAAATTTAATTTTAATACGCTTGATATTCTATGCAAAATTTTTTTATAATATCTGACTTGCAAAAGATTTTTATCATACCCAATTTCATTTGCCCCAAACATTTAATAACTAAAATTTTAATATGGGGATAAAAGCATTTTACTTTATAAGTTCTTTCGCAATTCTGATTTTTACCTTCTTAGATTTAACATATTCCTCAAACCTCAAAGCAAAAAACATAACAGACGATTTGGATCCTGAGACAATTCAATGGCTTCAGCGCGTTAACTCCGCGGGAGGAATTGTGTCTGACAGTATAATCTCAGCTGTAGATGATTATATAAAAGAAATAAAAGGACTGAAATTTCAATCAATAAACATCCGGGAAAATATTTTACGGGAGAACTGGTTTTGCGGAGATTTTAATGCTGCTTTTGTACCGGTAATAATAAATTCCGACGGCTCCGGTGCGGCATTTGGAAATTTCACGGACAGCAACAGAAATTTCACTCCTGATAATTTTACTGATACGGGAAAATACAGCGGTCTTCGCGGCAACGGAATAAATCAATATATAGCAACCGGATTTAGACCTTTTTCAATTCCTGAATTTCCATTAAACGAATCTTATTTTATGATTTACAGCATGACCGACTCTGCGGATGCAGGAAGGTCGGGATGCAGAGGAAGCTTCGGAAGCGGATTTTATATATACCCAAAATATTTAAACGGAAATTCTTACAGCACTTTACATTCTTCTGTTGAAACGCAATCATCTTTTCAGTCAATAAAAGGATATATACTTCATCAGCGGACCGGAAATCAAATAGTCAAAGCTTACTATTTATTAGATCAGATAAACTCATCTCAGAATAATTCCACTACAAAGCCTGACAAAGAAATTTATATCTGCGCATTTAATAATAACGGAAATGCAACAAGTTTTTCTACTACAAGGTATTCAGGATATTCCATCGGAAAAAGTTTTTCAAATCAGGCGCGGGTGGTGCATTACAATGCCGTTCAGAGATTAATGTCAAAACTCGGAAGGAAAATGCCTGATTCAGATCAAACTGAAATCACATCAAAGCTTATGACATTTACCGGTAAAGATCTTACAGTCAATTACAGAACAAGAGGAAGCGGCAGCATCAGATTCGGATTTAAGGATATCAACGGAAATGTATTGAGCGGATATTCTGCAGATGACTGCATCCCGCTGTCAGGTGATGAATTCTCCCGTAAAGTAAGCTGGTCTTCAGGAAGCGATTTAAGCACTTTAGTAAATACGCCTCTTTATTTAACTATAGAAATTTCAGATGCAGATCTATTCAGTATTCAGTTCAAAGAACAGGCAGCACAAACTGACAGTACATTGCCCGGATTTAAAATCGGGACTTACAAACAATTTTTTGCTGATTCTTTGCTAATCGGATCTTATCCGTCAGTTTTCAGAATTATGCATAATCCCATGAAAATGCCCGAGCCTGTAATATCTCCAGAAGAGGAATGGGAAGGGAATTTACTTATTACTACATATAGTAATGTTAGTTATTCAAAAAGTATAGAGCAGGAGAGAATGGTATATAAAATGTGGTTAAGAGCAGTAAATTCATACGGAAGGGTTCCGGTATATTATGAATCTGCTGACGGTATAAACTGGACGAGACCGGTACTTGAACAGTTTAAATATAACAACAGCATGGAGAATAACATTATGTCCGACGCTCCTTATCCCGGAGGGCTCTATACTGTTGTGGATGATTCTTTATATAATCAGACAGATTCTACAAGGAGATACAAATCTGTTTACAATACTCATCCGAATCCACCGCAAAGTCATTTAAATGTTTCTTTTTCTTATGACGGAATTAACTGGGTTCCGTATGCCGGAAATCCTGTAAGAAACATTGGCGAGGATTTATCTTCCAGCGGATGGAATCCTATATTGGGAAAATACCTTGGATATTTCAGAGATTCGCTTGCAATAAGGAATATAGGAAGATATGTAAGTGATGACTGGATCAACTGGACATATACCGGAACGATTTTGAGACCGGATGCAAATGATATTCCTAAGACCGGGTATTACAACATGCAGGTATTATTCAAGGACAGTGTATACTGGGGGTTTTTAGGTCATTTTCAAATGAATGCAAATGCAGATGAAGATCCTCCCAATCCGACAAGGACTGATAATACAGTATTCATTGAATTATTATTTTCGAGGGACGGAATAAATTTTACACGTTGCGGAAACAGGTCGGCTTTTTTAAATTACGGTGAATTAGGTGAATGGGATGATCAGATGGTATATACAATAGGTATTCCTGTCATTGTGGGAAATGAGTTTTATATATACTACAACGGATTTAATTTTAAGCATATGTGGAATCCCATACCTCCTGCAGACGGCGGACCAATGAAGAGTCATGTAGGATTGGCAAAGATAGGAATAGACAGGTTTGTTTCTTTATCGGCTTTTTAGGGAATGGAAGGGAAGTAAGATATCGGGTAGATAAAATTGGCAATAAACCGTTTAAACGGTTTATTGCCTATAATGTCTGTATAGATAGAAACTGTATAGTATAATTAATTTATTAACGAACTTGTTTGAAGTTTAACTTTGAGATTTGGCAGCATCAAATGTGTTTTGGCTTCAATAGCGATAAACCGTTAAAACGGTTTATCCCATCACCTCCCCTCAAATTTCATCGCAGCCGAATTCATACAGTATCTCAATCCTGTCGGTGCCGGACCGTCGTCAAATACATGCCCCAGATGAGCTCCGCATCGGCTGCATATCACTTCGTCCCTTATCATTCCTTTTGTATAATCCTTTCTTATTATCACACTCTTCTCCTCTTTCAGTTCATAAAAACTCGGCCAGCCCGACCCGCAGTCAAATTTTGTTTCTGAACTGAATAACTCCTGACCGCAGCATATACAGTTATATTTTCCTTCCTCATAGTTATCATTATATTCATTCGCATATGGTCTTTCCGTCCCTTTCTTTCTCGTTACTTCATATTGTATTTCAGAAAGCATACTCCTCCATTCTTCATCGGTCTTTGTTACTTCAAACTCTTCAGTCGTTTCATCATTAGTATGTGTTGACTTTAATGAATCTGTAAGCTGTTTTGAATTAATGTTTTCCTTCCCGGAACATGAAATTAATAATCCGAACATTGTTATTAATATTATCATTTTTGAATTCTTTATCATTAATTTTTAAAATTTATAATTTTCTGAACGCAATTTCATTCCGTAAGGTTCATTTACTTAAGTTATACTATGTATTCACTGTAGAGCTCAAGTATCCGTCTGTATTCTTTTGCTATATCTTCTTTATTGCTGTCTTCCTGTTTCAGACTGAATGCAAGAGATTTCAGTTTTCCGGTACACTCTATGGATTTTGCAAGACGCTCGCTGATTGTAAGTTGTTTATGTAATCCCGTAAAAACAGTTGCCGTTGCCGTAAACACAGCGACAATTCCGCATGTCCATTTCCATGCACCCGGACCTGCTCCTGCTACCGGTCCGGAAAAAGCAGTTACTCCTGCAAGCAAAGTTGCAAATACACTTGCAATCAGACTTATTAAAATAAATCTCGAGTTGGTTTTCTTAAGTCTTTCATAATTTTTTTCTGACTTTAAAAGACTTTCCTGAATTTCAATGGTCATACATTTTTGTTTTATATTAGATAATTACAAATATAATTAATTTATAGATACAATTTTAACTTATGAATTTTTATTTTAATTTTTCTTTTACGTTTGATTTCTCTATTTTAAAAACTTTAATATTATAAAAAATTATGGCAGCATTAAGATTAGGAGATACTGCTCCTAATTTCACCGCAAAGACCACTGAAGGTGAAATTATGTTTCACGAATGGCTCGGAGATAAATGGGGAGTTCTTTTTTCTCATCCTGCAGACTTTACTCCGGTCTGCACTACTGAGCTAGGTATGGTCTCAAAACTCAAAGACGAATTTGATAAACGCAATGTGAAAGTAATTGGACTGAGCGTAGATCCACTTGATTCGCATATGAAATGGATAAACGATATAAACGAAACTCAAAACACTATTGTGAATTTTCCGATGATCGCCGATGACAATAAGTATGTCTCGTCTTTGTATGATATGATCCATCCCAATGCAGATAACTCTCTTACGGTCAGATCGGTTTTTGTAGTCGGACCTGATAAAAAAATCAAGCTTACTCTTACTTATCCTGCTTCCACCGGAAGAGATTTCTTTGAGATTCTGAGAGCTATAGATTCGCTGCAGCTTACTGCAAATTATTCAGTCGCTACGCCGGTCAACTGGAAAGACGGCGATGACTGCATCATCGTTAATTCGATCAGCAATGAAGAAGCTACTAAGAAATTTCCCAAAGGATTTAAAGAAGTAAAACCATACCTCAGAGTTACTCCGCAGCCAAATAAATAAATTTTATTCGTTGTATATCTAAGGCAATACTTTCCGGTATTGCCTTATTTTAATTTTTTTAATTCTGAAACCTTTACTTATCTGCTTCGTCTTATCGGTAGTCTGTAATTTTAATTTCTTTATAATCTGAATTTTTATAACTTAAAAATAATACCATGAAAATAAATTTTACAACCCTGGTATTAATTATTTTTTTCCTGACATCAATTACCGCCTTATCTCAGTCACAGGGAAACAAATCCGAATCAGTCTCCGTTGACGGACTTTTAAAAACATCCGAATGGTCCGACGCTAAAGTCTTTACTGACTTTTATAAATTCATTCCCAAGTCTGATGAAAAAAATTATGACAGCACAATTGTTTATATAAAACAAACCAAAGATGCTGTCTATTTTGGATTCGACTATTTCCCGAAAGGTAAAATAATTTCCAAATCACTTACCCGTGACAGAAGTACTGAAGATGAAAATGAATTCTTTATCCTGCTTGATCTGGAAAATAAAAATCAAAACGGATATATGTTTGCATTCAGCTTCCTGAATAATCAGAGAGATGCCGTGATCTATAATCAGAGAAATCAGTCCAGCGAATGGGACTGGGTATGGGAAGTGAAATCAAAGATCCTTGTAGAACCAAAGAACGGTAAAACCGGACATATTCAGACTGAAGTTAAAATTCCTGTCGATAAGCTCCAAAACAAAAATACAAAAACTATAGGAGTAGATGTTCAGATGTTTTCTTATACTCCTGACGGAAATTATTACTACTATTCAATAACTCCTGACAGCGATCTTCTGTCGCTTAAAAATACTCATAAACTCGATCTGACTACTCCATTTGATGAAAAGCTTCATGTAAAATTCGATGCAATCCCCATTCTGGTCGGTCAGAGTTTTAATGACAAGGAAAACGATTCTCTGCTTTACGGAGTGGATGTGAATGCAAGTATTGATAAACACAAGCTGAAAGCGACTTATAATCCGGACGAATCCACTCTCGAAGCTGATCCGTTCAGATTCTCACTCTATTCAAGACCGATTTTCCTGCAGGAGAAAAGACCGTTCTTCAGTAAAGACCTTGATATTTACAGAACTCCGATTAATCTTTTTTACACAAGAGCTATTCAGGATATACGGTATGGCTTTAACTATACTTACCGCAGCGATAATCTGAAAGCCGGCGCAGTATTTGTAGATGATCATGACCAGGAAGGAAATAACCGGCAGTTTCTGATCGCAAGACCCAATGTAATTACAAAAAATTTCAATCTCGGATCTCTTTTTATTTTTGATCAGAACTCCGGTCTGGACTATAATGAAAAAATTGCCAGCATAGACGGCTTTTACAGATTTCCGGAAAACCGTGTCAGACTGCAGTTTCAGGTAGCCAACAGCTGGAACGAAAATCAGGGCTACGCAAAAGAAGGAGCTGCTTACAATTTTTACGGATATTATGAATACAACAGTGCAGGCGGTCCTTTCGCCGATGTAAGTTATAAAAGAGTTAACAAAGGTTTTAATGCTGTAACTTCATTTAACAACCAGATCGGTCTGCCTGATAATTATGATGAAGTTAACGCTTCAGGCGGTTACTATTTTGTATATGACAGACCTTATTTTAGTGATATTAATATCAGCGGAGGATATTACAGAGGAAGGACTCTTCAGGAAGATTTTCTGCCCGCTGACTTTAATCTGCAGAATAATATTTTCTTTAACTCCAACTACAAAGTTGCAGAATGGCTTAGATTCGGTCAGTATATAGAGTATAACAGACCAAATGATTTCAATTCAAATAACGAACTTATTACAAGATATAATCTCGGACAGGATTATAATGCAAGTTTTTTCATCGGCACAAACTACATTAACGCAGGTTACTTTTTCGGACCATACTTCGGTGACTTTATAAAAAATCCTTATCTAAGCGGTAATGTATTTCTGTTTGAAAGACTTGCTTTAAGCGCCAGCGTAAATTTTATAGATCTTTCGGAAGAAAAAAGGACGATTATTAATACAAGCATGAATTTTAAAGTGATCGATAAGCTGTATCTGAAGTCCTATTTTCAGAGAGATAATTATTCCAAACAGGCGTTATGGAATTCCATACTTCAATATGAATTTTTTGCAGGAAGCAATGTATATTTTGTAATTAATCTGAACGGAGACAAGCTGCAGAATACAAGAAGATATTTTAAGATCGGCTACGAATTCGGTTTGTAATAATTTTAAACCTGCACTGCATTTTTATGATTAAATAATTTTGCTAAATTGAAAAGCCTGTCTCAGCAGGCTTTCTCTTTTTATTAATTTTCAGCATTTGATTTTTTTCCGGTTTATGAAATATATTTTTTTTATTCTTTTTACCGTTTATTCCTGTAATGTATGTCTTTCCCAGTCAGACGGAGTAAGTAAAAATTCTTCTCCTTTTAAGATAGCACGTCTGAAATATTCAGGCGGAGGCGACTGGTATAATGACCCGTCAGCTGAAGTAAATATGATGGAGTATCTTAAAAAAAACACTGTTATTGATGTTGATGAACCGAAGTTTTATTCTGTTGATGTTTCTTCCGATGACATTTTTAATTATCCTTTTATTATGATCACAGGTCACGGTAATATAGAATTTTCACAGGCAGAGGTTTTAAGACTCAGAAAATATCTCGAATCAGGCGGATTTATCTATGCGGATGACGATTACGGAATGAATGAATCTTTTGTACGTGAAATGAAAAAAGTATTTCCCGGTGAAGATCTTCGTGAACTTCCTTTCAGTCATGCAATCTATAATTCTCATTTCAGTTTTCCTGCCGGACTTCCGAAAATTCATGAGCATGATCAGAAACCGCCGCAGGGATTCGGCATTTACTTAAACGGCCGGCTTTGTGTCTATTATACATATGAGACAAATATATCCGACGGATGGGCAGATACAAAAGAACATCAGGACCCGCCGGAAAAAAAAGAAGAGTCTTTTAAAATGGGAACAAATATAATTGTTTATTCCCTGATGAATTAGTTCATGCCGCAAATAATTTCCGATTATGATATTCAGAAGATATCCGGAGTCAATTCAGAATGTAAACGACAATTTCATAGTGCACTTTACTGCGGAATCGTCTGAGCTAAGCAGACATACAACACCGCTTACTTTAAAATGCTCTATGAAAGGTCTGGAAAAATTTTATACTCCTGAAAGAACATACGGAGTTAATCCCGGTAATTTTCTTATTCTCAATGAAGGTCAGCAGTGTGAAAGCCTGATCGAAAACAGCTCCGAATCTTTTTCAATATATTTTAATCCTGAATTTGCCGGCTCTGCTTTGAAAAGTCTTATCACTCCGAGTGACAAAATGCTGAATTTTTCTTTTAAAAAAATCAGTCAGCCGGTTACATTCTTTGAAAAACTTTATCCCCACAATAATTATCTCTCTCCTGTCCTTATGAAAATGCGGCTGGCTTCAAAAATTAATTTTGATGACGAAAACTGGCTTAAAGAAAGATATTTTGAACTTCTGGAAAATTTACTTAAACTTCACAGAGATTTATACAAGGAAATAGAGAAGCTTCCGCCTGTAAAACTTTCCACAAAAACCGAATTATACCGGCGAGTCTCCATAGCTAAAGAATATATTGATTTGGAATTCACGGATAATCTGACTTTAAAAAAAATTTCCGGAGAAGCGTGCCTTTCTCAGTTTCATTTTCTAAGAATTTTCAAATCTGTATATAAGCAGACACCTCATCAGTATCTTACTAAAAAAAGAATTGAAAAAGCAACAGAACTTTTAAAGAGAACTGATATGCCGGTTACAGGAATTTGCTTTGAAATTGGTTTCGAAAGCGTTAGCACCTTCAGCTTAATGTTTAAATCTAAATTCGGATTATCACCGGAAACTTTCAGGGAGAGCTACCGGAGACACATGACAAAATTTAAATTTTCTAAATAGAGTTTAATCAATTTAATATCGTCTGTTTGTTTTTTTTAAAACTTAGCAATTTCCGATATGCGTCTTTTGTTTAAATCAAATACTTTTGCATAAATATTTTTAACATTAAAAAAGGAGAAAGAAATGGCAAGCGCAATAAACTGGTTTGAGATACCTGTAATTGATTTCGACAGAGCGAAAAAGTTTTACAATGAGATATTCGATATAGAGATGCATGAGGAAATGATGGGTCCTCATCAGATGGCATTCTTTCCGGGCGAGGGTGTCGGCGGTGCAATTGTAAAAGCGGAAGGACATAAACCGTCTTTGGACGGAGCTCTTGTATATCTTTCCGGCGGGACTGACCTGACAAATATTATGAACAGAATTAATGCCGCCGGCGGTAAAGTTCTTCAGCCAAAAACAATGGTAACGGAAGAGATCGGTTATATCGCAATTTTTACTGACACCGAAGGAAACAGAGTAGCTCTGCACTCTCCTAAATAATTATTGCAGTGTTACTATCATTGTAGTTTTGTTTCTTTAGATGTTTTACTGCAAAATAAAAAACCCGGTAAATTTTCTACCGGGTTTTATTAAACCGCCTGCTTAAATTCTTAACTTAAATTTCTTATTATTTCAGCAGAGACATCTTTTTTGTTGATTTGAATTCACCTGCTTCTATTCTGTAAAAGTAAGTTCCGCTTGACAGATTAGATGCATTAAAATTTATTTCATGCTTACCTGCAGCTTTAAATTCATTGACTAACTGAATTACTTCCTTACCTAAAATATCATAAACTATTAAGCTTACAACTCCGGCTTTCGGAATAGAAAAATTAATTTTTGTCGAAGGATTGAAAGGGTTAGGATAATTCTGTGACAGATTGTAATCAAAAGGTGTATTGATCACAGAAGTCACGTTATTATTCACACCGGTAATTACACCGCCGTTAGCTCTTACCCATCCGACAACTGCTTTAAGGACTTCTCCGAATCCGCCGAGGTAATATCTCGGATCCTGGAATATAGTTGCAACTACATATCCCGGCTGTACATTTCCAATTCCTCCCAATGTGTCTAATGCGGATCTGTTTTGATATTTATAGAATACTGATGAACCACCGGCAACCATACTGCATCCGTCAGGCCAGTAGCTTCCTCCCGGAGGAGTTGAAGTTAAGTTTCTGACATTTCCGATATCAATTGTAACTCCGGTAACAGAAGGTGAAGTTGCTCCCGGTGCATTGTCAACCCTGTAAATGAATTTACCGTATGTTTCGGCAAAAACCAGATCCTGAGCAGGACTTAAATTACGGCTGTAATTCCATCCCTGATCCGCTCCAATGCTGATTAGTGATTTTTTATTTGAAGTTGTACCTGAAGCTAACCAGTTTTTTACCTGATTCCTTGCGCCGGCTCCTAAATATCTCAATGCTGCTGCGTCAAAACCTGTTTCCTGAAGAATGATAGTTGTATAGTTAGTTAAGTCCGGTAATACAGTATTTGTATCAAATCCTACCATAGTATAATTACTTAAATATCCTGACAAATACTTATTCAGTGTATCTCTGTCTGCTTTTCTTTGAGTGGTGCTCACTGCTAAAGTATCATGAACAAGGACTAAAGTATTTCCTACCGGTGGCGGAGGAGCAGATGTAAAAGGAATTGCAAATCCGCAGACTTCTGCTAAAGGATTAAACGGAGCAATCAGAGTAGTTGCGCCTGTAGTAAGATTAACTGTTCTTAACTCACCTCTCTGCACGGTATTGTTATAAGCAGCATACCATAAAGTATCTGTCTGTCTGTCAAATCCAATTCCCTGAATAAAGTTTGCATCGAAACCAATTGGTCCAATTAAAGTGGCAAGTCCGGTAGAAAGATCTATACTGTATAAATTATCCGATATAGTTACTCCGTAAGCCTGACCTGTGCTGTTAATGGCAATGTCAAAAAAGTTTTGACCGGGACTTCCTACCAGAGTAGCTGCTCTTGTTGTCAGATCAAGTGTGTAAAGTTTGTCACTTCCGGCAATGGTTGTTGTAAGATACATTGTATTGTTAACCGGGTTAAATGCCATACCGAGAACCTGCTCTGTGCCTAATCCGGTGATAGTTCCTAAATTTGTAAGTACGCCTGTCGAAGTATCTAAACTTTGAAGCGGTGATGAAGCGGCGACAGCAATACAGTATAAAACGCCTGCATTATTAAATTCCATCGCTCCGTAAAGACTTGTAGTGCCTGAGCTGAAATTTGTATGCGATCCTGTTGCATTTAAAAAGCCTTTTGTAAAAAAGCTGGTAGCTGCGGCATTCTGTCCGAACCATCTTCCGCCCCATGCCTGTAAATTGTTATTACCGGAATTATCATTAATTCCGCTTAAATTCGGTGCGCGTTCTGTAGCTGTGTTTCTGGAATTTACGTTGTCCTGTGCAAACGAAAAATTTCCGCATGCTAACAGAATAGTAAAAAAAAGAATAAATGATTTCATTTTTTTTTTGTTAGTTTATAAAAAAGTTAGGTGGATTGTAATAAAAAAAAATTTTTTAAACTTATCCAATACACTTTAGATTTGCAATATAATTGAAAATAAAATTTGATTTTTTATATCTCAAAAAAAAACACTTTAACCGGGAATTTCTTTCTCATTATACTGAAGCTGATATAGTTTAAAATAAAGTCCGCCTTTTTCCAAAAGCTCCTGATGTGTACCCATCTCAATTATCTTTCCTTTATTCATTACGATTATCTTATCACAGTTTTGGATTGTAGAAAGTCTGTGAGCGATTATAATGGAAGTTCTTTCTTCGATAAGTTTCTTTATAGCATTCTGAATAAGGATTTCAGTATTTGTATCGATGCTTGAGGTTGCTTCATCAAGTATAAGTATCTTCGGATCGTATGCAAGAGCTCTTGCAAATGAAATAAGCTGCTTCTGTCCGACTGAATATGACGACCCTCTTTCCGTAACCTGTCTGTAAATTTTTTCCGGATAGGATTCTATAAACGAACGAAGTCCTGTGTTGTCGATGGCTTTATATACAGTCTCATCGCTTATATCTTTTCTGTTTAATGTAATGTTAGATTTTATGTCACCGGAAAAAAGGAATACGTCCTGAAGGACGACAGCGATATTTTTTCTAAGTTCGTGCTGCTCAAATTTTTTTATATCAATACCGTCAATAAGAATCTGTCCTCCGTTAATATCATAAAATCTGGTCAGGAGATTTATGATAGTAGATTTACCTGCTCCTGTCGCGCCGACAATTGCAACTTTCTCTCCTTCATTAATTTTAAAGCTGACATTATTCAGCACGTTATCTCCTTCATTATAGGCAAAACTTACATTTCGGAATTCTATATTACCTTTTAAATCTTTCACCTGAACAGGGTCCTGCGGATTTTTAACGGTCGGCTTTTCATCAAACAGAGCAAAGATCCTTTCGCTTGACGCCATAGCTGTCTGAAGTATATTATATTTTTCGGAAAGGTCTCTTATAGGTCTGAAAAACATTTCCGTAAATTGTATAAATGAGATCAGTATGCCGACTGAAACAGCTTCCTGTATCACCTGCCCGCCGCCGTACCATATTATAAGTCCGGCTGATACCGCACTGATAAGTTCGACAACCGGAAAGAAAACTGCGTAATAAAATATACTTTTTTTATTCTGCTCAGTATGCTCGCGGTTAATTTCTTCAAACTCACTTATAGTCTTTTTCTCTTTAACAAAATACTGAACGATTGATATTCCGGATATGTGTTCCTGTATAAATGAATTTAGTTTTGCAATCAGAATCCTGATCCTTCTGTAAGATTCCCTTACTTTTTTTCTGAAAACGGAAGTAGCGTATATCAATATTGGAAGAACTGACAATGTAACCAGCGTGAGAGTGAAGTCAAGTGAGAACATGAAATAAAGTATCCATGCGATAAGAATTATATCACCGAAAGCCGTTACAAGTCCGGATGAAAAAACTTCAAACAAAACTTCCACATCACCGGTTACTCTTGTAACAATTCTTCCGATCGGATTCCTGTCAAAAAATTTCAGGTCAAGCGAAAGTATATGCGAATAGATTTTTTTTCTGAGGTCATAAATTATTTTCTGACCGATCCAGCTCGTAAGATATGTCATTCCGTACTGAATAAATCCCTGCACTACCAATGTGCCTACCATTATAAGTATAATAAACTGAAGACCGGGAAGGTCTTTGTTCATTATTTTATCATCAATAGCAATCGGAGTAAGTCTCGGCCTGAGCGCTGCCAATGCTGAGACTGAAATTGTCATTAAAGTAGCAAAAAATATAAACTTTCTGTAAGGTTTAAAAAAACCCAGTAGTCTTCTCAGAATTTTGGGATCAATCTCCTTTGATAATAAATCCTCTTCGCTTTTATTTATGGTTTGTTCGGACAATTATTTACTGTTACAAATTAATTTTAAAATTCTTTTATTTCTTCTTCAAGCAGCTGTTTCTTATACAGATCAAAATAAATTCCGCCGGCTGATATTAATTCGTTATGAGTTCCTTCCTCTGCAATTTTATTATGACTTATGACTATGATATTGTTTGCATTCTTTATGGTTGAGATCCTGTGTGAGATTATAATACTGGTTTTATCCTTCATAACTTCTTTAAGCTGGCGGAGTATTTCCTCTTCAGTTTTGGTGTCAACAGCTGACAGGGAATCATCAAGTATTAAAATATCAGGTTTCTTGTAAATCGCTCTGGCAATAGACGTCCTCTGCTTTTGACCGCCGGATAATGTGATCCCTCTTTCACCCAGTACGGTTTTAAATTTATCCGGAAAATCTTCTACATCTTTGTATAAACCTGACTGACGGGCGGCTTTTATGACTTCCTCTTCTGAAATTTCATCACCTGAATATGAAATGTTTTTTTCTATGGTAGTCGAAAAAAGAAATGACTCCTGAGGGACTATGCCTATTGATCTCCGCAATACATTAAGCGGAATTTTCTTAATATCCTTTCCTCCGATAAATATATTGCCTGAAGTAATATCCCATGCTCTCGGAATAAGATTAATAAGCGTGCTCTTGCCCGAACCGGTATGTCCGATAATGCCGAGTGTACTTCCTTTTCGTATAGTCAGATTAATGTCCCTCAGTGTATAATTATTTGACAGCGGGTATTTAAATGAAACATTCTCAAATACAATATCACCTTTGATATCTTTTTCAGTAATGTTCTTATCTGTGTTTTCATTATCAGCTATATCAGGTTTTACATTTATAATATTGAGAATTCTCTGCATTGAAGGTGCAGCTCTCTGCACAAGATTTATTATCCAACCGAATGCTATCATCGGCCAGGTAAGCTGACCGAGATATATTAGAAATGAGGAGAGATTACCGATAGTCATTTTACCCTCCATAATCTGTATTCCGCCGAAGTAAATTACTATGATCACTGAAAGACTTGTAAGTAGAAACATCATCGGAAAGGAAAATGACTGTACTTTTGCAAGACTTAGATTTTCTTTCTGATAATTGAGTGAGATCTTGTCGAATTCATTCTCTTCATTATTTTCTCTCACATAAGATTTTATTACTCTGATACCGGAGTAGCATTCCTGAGCTTTTGAAGTAAGATCAGAAAATGTCCTGTAAACTTTAAGCGATCTGTTGAATGTAAGTTTACCGACTTTGTAAACTATATATGTGAATATTGGAAGAGGAGCTAAAGCAAGTAAAGTCACTGAAGTGCTGATAGAGAATAAAATTATCAGCGTAAATAAAATTCTCGAAAAGGTCTGAAATGAATACATAATACCGGGACCGACAAAATTCCTTATATTGCTTATATCATTGGTTGCGTGAGCCATCAGATCTCCTGTTGATCTGATATTATAGAAAACTTTAGAGAGTTTCTGAAGATGAGAAAAGAAATCATAGCGCAGGTCATTCTCTACTTCTCTTGATACGACTATTAAACTCTGCCTGGTGAGAAAGAGGAAAACTCCTCTTACAGCTACTAACAGCAGTCCGGCGAATACGTACGTGGAGAGGTTGTGTCTGAGCGAACCATTGATCAGATCATCAATAGCAGCTCCGATTACAAGCGGATATATGCTGTCAGCTGCATTTGAAATCAGGATATAAAAAAAACCGGCTGTTAACTTTTTTCGAAATTTTTTTAAGTAAGGTATTAGAGATAATAGATGTTTCATCTGCAGTGATATTTTTAAATATAACTTTTAATAATTATAGATTTTAGTATTTAATTTATGTGCTTATTTTAAGTGTGATAATTATGAAGTAAGAATGGATTTGTGAAGATTACTTTTGGAAAGTAAAAAAAATCAGACTGCCCGGCATCAAGATTATCTGCTCACAATTTAAAATTTCTTCCCGGAAATGAATTACTTTACCTCTTAACTTTTAAATGTAATTATATTTAAATATTTTACACAATTAATTTATGAATAAGTCCGGTCTTAAGAAACATTCTTCTGAAATTGTAAAAAGACTTGAAGCAGAATATCCTGATGTAAAATGTCATCTGGATTTTAATTCACCGTTTGAACTTCTGATTTCAACTGTACTTGCCGCCCAGTGCACTGACATAAGGGTAAATATGGTAATGTCGCCGTTATATAAATCCAAATACAGATCACCTTCAGATATCCTTAAAGACGGGATTGACAATTACAGGGAAAATATTAAGTCAATAAATTTTTTCAATAATAAAGCAAAATCTGTACTTTCAATCTGCGAAGCGCTGGTAAATAAGTTCGGAGGTAAAGTACCCGACAATATGGAAGATCTTACATCGCTTTCGGGAGTCGGAAGAAAATCAGCCAGCGTCATACTTGGCAACTGTTACGGTAAAAATGATGTGATCATAGTCGATACGCATTTAAAAAGAGTGTCTGCAAGGCTTGGGTTAATTGAATATGAAGAGCCGGAGAAAATTGAAAATGAACTTAAAGAAATTATACCGGCGGACGATCAGTTTTATTTTTCCATGAGAATAGGCGAACACGGAAGGCAGATATGCAAAGCAAAAAAACCGGACTGCGGGAAATGTATTCTGAATGACATATGCCCTGACGCATTCAAATTTTAAATAATCATAAATTTCAAAAAATATATTGAAGAAAAAAAAGAAAAAAGATCTGACAAAGATTAAATTTATATTAATGGATCTTGACGGTTGTCTGACGACAGGTCATATTATTTACACAAGCTCCGGAGAGACTATGAAGATGTTTCATACTCATGACGGATTTGGAATTGTCCGTGCCCGCGAACTGGGTATTAAATTTGCCGTTATCAGCGGAATGAGCTCAAAGGTAAATCAGATGAGAGTCGAAAAGTTAAAGATACACCATTTGTATGAAGACATTGATGACAAGACAATACCTTTTGAGGAACTGAAAGAAATGTACGGTTTAAAAAGCGAGAACTTCGCATACATTGGTGACGATGAGTTTGATCTGCCGTTACTGTCTAAAGTCGGATTTTCAGCCTGTCCAAAAAGCGCCGTCGGTAAAGTAAAAAAATATGTGGATTATGTATGCAGTAAAAACGGCGGAGAAGGCGCAGTACGGGAATTTGTTGATATGATACTTAAGAAAAAAAAGTTGCTGTAAAATAGCTTAATCATTCGTTTCTGTTTTTTTTTGTTTAATCAGCGTAAGACTGAATTCGTAATCAGAAATTCCAAAGAAAATTACTTGTCATTAAAAATCTTACACATAGCGCCTCAGAATTTCGCAGGAATGCCTTATGACTTTGTAAAAATGCACAGACGTTCAGGTCATGAATCTTCATTGATCACATTATATAAAAATACATTGAATTTCCCCGAGGACATTTGTTTGGGAATGGATCTGCCCGGAGGTAAAAGAGCAAAAGCATGGAGAGACAGTAAAGCTGAGAGCTCAGGAGATAAGGTTTTAAAATACGCGGAGCCAAAGAATTTTGCGGAAAATATATATTTTAAATTAAGGGATCTTAAAAATTCAGGACTTATAAACAAATCGATTGAAACACATTCCCTTTACAATTATGACATCTACCACTTCGACGGAGGTATGGATCTTTTCAGGGATATGAGATTTGCCAAAGAGCTGAAGAGAAGGAATAAAAAAATCGTATGCTGTTATTTCGGAAGTGATCTGAGGACAAGAGGAATATTCAAAGAAATGGATGAGATGAGTGATCTGAATCTCACGGTGGAATTCGATCACCTGAAGCTGCATAAGAATATCAGCTATATATACTTCCCATTTGACACGGATCAGTTTAAGATCATTAAAAAGAGGAATAAAAAACTTAAGATAATACACTCACCTACGAACAGAAAATTCAAAGGAACTGATAAAATTTTAAAAGTCATAAATGAAATAGATAAAATCAGAAACATTGAATTTATTTTGCTTGAGAATACAGACAGGGAAAAAGTTTTAAAGATAAAGACAGAATGCGATCTTGCCATAGATCAGGTGGGAGGCGAGCTCGGCGGCAGCGGTTACGGTAAAAACTCAGTTGAAAATCTTTCAATGGGGATACCGACTTTTACCGAATTCACTGAAGAATATCTTATTTTTCTTGAAAGAAATCCGTTCATACATTCTACAATCGATACATTAAAAGAAAATATACTAAAACTTACAGATAATGAGGAACTGCGCGAGGATATATCAGTCAAAGGACGCGAATGGGTTGAGAGCTTTCATTCTTTTAGTGCAGTAAGCGGGAAACTTCAGGAGTATTACGGCAAATTCAATATTGCAGCAGATGGAAAGTGAATCTCACGTAAGGAAACTTTTTTCCCACACAATAATCTACGGTCTTGGGATTATACTTAACAGATCAGTAAATTTTATTCTTCTTCCGGTTTATACAAACTATTACTCTCCGCAGGATATAGGAATGCTTACACTTCTACAGTCCTTTTCCTTTTTTCTGCTGGTAATTTATGCCTTAGGAATGGAAACTTCATTCATGAAATTTTTTATTGAAGAAAAGAATAAAACAAAAAGATCGGTAATATTTTCATCTGCATTATTTTTTCTGCTAGCCTTTACGATCATATTTTCTTCCGTAATATATTTTTATTCAGAAAGTATAGTTTACTTTTTTGAATTTGCAGATACAGATACAAGCATACTTCTTCTGAAGATACTTTGCGTTTTGATGGTAGCTGATACAGTTTACAGATTTCCGCTGCTGCTCTTCAGGGCTGAACTGAATGCCAAGACTTATGCATATATAAATCTTTTGACATTCATTGTAAACATAGTCAGTAATATTGTAATGATTGTTTATTTAAGAATGGGAATTGAAGCGATACTATACAGTTATCTGCTTTCAGTTATAATAACTTTAATTGTCAGTTTAATTATAACAGGAAAATATCTGATATTCCGAATTTCTTTTTCTGAAATAAAAAAAATGCTTGTGTACGGTAACAAGTTCATATATATCGGATTGTGTCTGATATTAATTGATATGTCTGACAGATTTTTTCTGAAATATTTTTACAATGAAAAAACTGTCGGGATTTACTGGGCAAATTACAGACTTGCAGCGGTAATGAGTTTACTGATTGCCGCATTTAAATTTTCCTGGACTCCTTACTTTTTAAACCTGACCGAAAATCCTGAAAATAAAAAAATCATTTCAAAGATATTTACTTATTTTTGTTTCACAGGGTTGTCTTTGTTCTTAATATTTTCGTTACTGACGGATAAACTGGTACAGACGGAAGTTTTCGGAATTCAGTTTCTTGATGAAAAATATTATTACGGGCTGAGTATAATTCCTATAATTCTGCTCGCATTTTTTTTCAGCGGAGCTTACTCAACATTAAACGCAGCGCCTTTTTTTACGGATAAAACTATTCTCATACTTTTCATATCCGTTACCGGATTAATAATCAATATTGCTTTGAATTTTCTGCTGATCCCTGTATTAGGAATGAACGGAGCGGCACTGTCCACGCTGTTTACATACTTTGCAATGTTTCTGATTATGTATTATTACTCACAGAAAATTTATAAAATCAATTATGAATGGAAGCTCATACTCAGAATAAGTTTACTTACAGGAGTTTTTTTTCTGATAAGCAAAGCCGTGTTAAATAATATTTCCGGCAATATAAATTTTCAAATAATCTTAAATCTGGTTTTAATAGTTTTGTTTTTTTTCATCATTAATAAAACCGGAATGGTTAGTCTAAAGTCTGTTAAAGATGCAATCCTTAAAAGAAGTTCGGCAAAGGACAAACCGGAAACTCTTTAACCGCCTGCGAACGGTGGCAGCAATGCTACTTCATCATCTTCTTTAAGAGATAAAATATTTACATCGTCAATAAGTTTAAGGTTAACGGCAAATCTGTAATTAGCATTTCGGAGACCCGGATAAAGTGATGTGAGAATTTCGGTAAGAGCTTTTAAGTCTTTTACATCAGCAATGAACTCGTTTTCTTTTCCGGTAATATCCGCCGTAACTCCGAAGTACAGGACTTTAACTTTCATATAAATTATATTTTATTAAAATATGCAGACATCTGCAAATTCGCCTTTTACAATTTTGTTTTTATTTGACGGCATATGAATAAAGCAATTTGCCTCCGTTAGAGTTCTCAGCATAAATGATGCCTGCGCATCCAGAGGCATAACATTATCATCCGAATATTTTGCTCTCAGAAACCAGCTCAGATTAAATTCTTTTATTATATCTTTTTTAACGGGAAGTTTTTTCCAGACAGGCAAATATTTTTTATGTCCGGACATTTTTTTTAAAACGGGAAGCACATACAGATAAAAGCAAGTAAAAGCCGAAGCCGGATTACCCGGTAAGCCGAAGACAGCAGAGTTTGATTTTATTCCGAAGTAAAGGGGTTTGCCGGGCTTTTGAGAAACTTTATAAAAAAGTTTACTGACATTTAATTCTTCAAGGACTTGATTAACGTAGTCATATTTTCCAACCGAGACGCCGCCTGAGACCAGCAGTAAATCGGATTTTTTCAAAAGGATTTTGACTTTGGATTTGAGATCGGCTTTTCTGTCACGTGCGGCTGATGTATAACGGATTTCAAATCCGTTATACACCGCCAGCCCCCGAAGCAAACCCAAATTCGACTCATATACCTTCCCCTCTTTAAGCTCAGCTCCCGCCTCCTGCAGCTCGTCTCCCGTTACTATCAGCGACAATACCGGCTTTCTGTACACCTTCACATACTTTATTCCCATCGAAAGTAAAAATCCGATCACAGCCGGATTTATCAGCGTTCCTCTTCTGAGAGCCGTAGCTCCTTTTTTAATCTGAGCTCCTCTTTTCCTTATAAAATTTCCGCAAACAATTTTTTCACCATGACAATATAATTTATCACCTTTCGTAATCACTTTCTCCTGCATCATTACCGAATAAGTACCCGCCGGCAATTCCGCACCTGTAAATACTCTTGCCGCTTCACCTTTCTTTAATCTGAAATCCGGATGATCACCTGCGCGGATTTCGCTTACAATACTCCACTGACCGCTGCCTGAATCAGCAACTGCATATCCGTCAACATTCGACTGATTGAACGGAGGAAGATCTGTTCCTGACTTAATATCTTCCGAAGTTACATATCCTAATGAATCAGTTACTTTTACCGTAACAGGATTTTTCAGAACGGAGATGTTTTTTGAAATGATTTTTTGCGCTGTTTTAAAATTGATCATACGAATATTAGTTTCAATGAAGCAATAAATAATACCAGCGAAAGTGATATTCTCAACGCTTTATTGTTTGCATATTTACTTCCCCATTGCGAACCGATAAGTCCGCCTGTAAATACAGCTGCTGTCATATAAGTCATTTCGGAGCTAATGTTAAGTCCGTCCAGTGATAATCTGAATAATCCTGAAGCCGAGTTCACAAAAATAAATAATGCAGAAACTCCTGCAGTTTGTTTTATTTCACACCATCCGAGAAAAAGCAGCAGCGGACTTAATATTATTCCGCCGCCGATACCTATAAGACCTGACACAAATCCCAGCACAGTACCGGTAATCATTGCGTTTATCAGACTGAATTCTACTTTAAAATTTAATTTCATTTTATCGAAAAGACCTGAAACTTTTAACGCTGCGAATATTAGTATTATTCCCAGTATGAACTTATATAAATCTGTCTCAGCCGGTAATCCGGCTCCTATAAAAGCTGATGGTATTGAAGTTACCGCCAGAGGTATGAAAATCTTACTGCTGAAGTAACCGGCTTTTCTGAATCCGTAAAATGCAATTCCGGAAACAATGAGGTTCAGGATCAATGCGGAACTTCTCATTATATCAGGATTTATACTTAGTAAACTCATGACTGCAAGATAACCGCTGGCTCCTCCGTGACCGACAGTTGAATACATAACCGCAACAAAAAATAGTAACAGTAACAGAAGAATTAAATCCATGTTCTGTCAGCCTCCGATATTTACCATACTTCTGTTTTCGATTTTTCCCGATTCAAACTGTCCCCCTCTTTCAAATTCCTTTTCAGATAATCCGGATATAATCAGTTGTTTAATTTCCTCTCCTTTTCTGTATGCAGAAAGAAGATCCGTTTCTCCTTTTGAAAAGAGACAGTTCTTTAATTTTCCGTCAGCTGTCAGACGCAGTCTGTTGCATCCGCCGCAGAATGGTTTTGTAATAGTGCTTATAATTCCGATATTTCCTGCATGTCCGTTTATTCCGTATTTTTTTGAGGTGTCGTTTGGTTCATCCGGAATTTTATAAATATTATATTTGCTTCTGATATTTTCCAGTATCTCATCGTGCGAATACACTTTACCGGCAGACCATTTGTTTCCTTTAAAAGGCATATACTCTATAAATCTGACTTCAACTCCGAAATTCTTTGTAAGTCCTGCAGCTTCAATTACTGCGTTTTCATTAATACCCTTCATTACCACAAAATTAATTTTTACTCTGAAGTCATTTTCCAAAAGCAATATTATATTAGAGAATATTTTCTCGAGTGTGTTGCTTTTTGTTATCGATGAAAATTCTTCGGGATTTAATGTATCAAGACTGACATTAATATTTTTTACTCCGCAGTTTTTTAATAACTCTGTATATCTGTCTATCAGCAGAGCGTTTGTTGACACAGCCAGTGTTACCGGAAGATCTGAAAGCTTTGTAAAAATTGCTGCAATTTCTTTTCTGACAAACGGCTCACCTCCCGTGATCCTTATTTTATTTATACCGAGATCAGTAAATACTTTAGCAATTTCATAAATTTCCGAAACAGACATGTACTTATTTTCCGCTCTGCCGGATAAAATTTCGTCAGGCATACAATACACACATTTCAGATTACACAGATTCGTTACTGAAATTCTCAGATAATTATGTTTCCTGCCGAACCTGTCTTTGAGCATAAAATTGTTTTTCTAAAATAATATATTTAAAATTTAAAAACAGTTTCGGATCGTATTGTAATTTATTTTTTGAATTTTCGGAATGCGTATGTGTGCTGTTTGAAATAACTGAATATATCGCTTTTAATAATCCTTATGAATTTTACAAAACTGATCTTACCGTCATTTTCCATCGCAAGCGGGTAATCAGGTGTATCGCTTAATCCGTATTTCTCCGGCTTTCTGAAATGAGGATCAGGTAAGAATGCTGTCCCGAAAATCCAGTCCCAGACTGCTAATTTCGTCCCGTAGTTATTCTGATATTCCTTTCCCCCGTCGTCGGAATGATGCCATCTGTGCATCTCAGGTCCGTTTATGAAATACTGGATTTTACCGAGTCTTACATCAATGTTTGAGTGAATGAACATTCCCCATATCGCGCTGATCATTCCTTTATATATAGCTACTTCAGGTGCAGCGCCGAGAAGAATTATAGGCGCAAATTCAACTGTCTGATTTATCATAATCTCAAATGAATGTGACCTGGCTCCTGAAAGCCAGTCCACAGTTTTTGGCGAGTGATGAGCTTCATGCACCCTCCACAGAATTCTGTTGTTATGCTGCCATCTGTGAAACCAGTAGATGTAAAAATCATGAGTGATCACAAAAAACAAAACCTGCGCCCATACAGGCCAGTCTCCGATAAGACTGTATCTGTAAAGATCAGTATTGTCTTTAATATAATTCAATATTCCGAAAATTATAAGACCAAGGAAATAACTCTGCACTATAGAGTACATTATTATATCATTGAAAAATCCTTCGCGGAATATTTTCTGACCTTTTGTATACGGATAGAGTTTTTCAAAAACCACCATCATTACCGCTGCAAAAGATATGATAACTAATGACCAAAGCTGGAGTGACATGCTGTGAAAATAACTAAGAGAAGTGTTGAATTAAATATATTAATTCGGGAAAGAATAAATCTTTTAAATGTGTTTTTTGAAAATGCAGCCGCTCTGCAATTATTACTTTATATTATAAAAAATTAAACTCTCGCTCTTCTGAGTTTTAATCTCTGTCCTAATTCACTTTCATATATTCGTTTTTCTCCGTCACCTAAAGACTTTTCAATGTCCCTTATATTTTCGACAAGTCTTTTGAATCCGCCGGGTTCGACCGAAGCAGCCTGATCGCTTCCCCACATCGCTCTGTCAAGCGTTATATGTCTTTCCACAAAAACAGCTCCGAGAGCTACTGCAGCCCAAGTCGGGGATAATCCCGTTTCATGTCCTGAATAACCGATAGGCACGCCCGGGAAAATTCTTTCAAGAGTGTTAATCATCTTGAGATTTAATTCTTCAGGTTTGCACGGATATGCGGAAGTTGAATGCGCGATCAGAAGATTTTCATTTCCAAGAAATTTAACTGCGTCTTTAATCTCTTTCATTGTTGACATTCCTGTTGAGATCATGATCGGCTTTCCTGTCAATCTTTTTTTATTTAACAGATCGAAATCAGTAAGCGAGGCGGATGCCGCTTTATAAAAAGGTACATCAAACTGTTCTATAAAATCCACAGAGTCTTCATCCCAGCAGGATGCTGTCCACATTATTCCAAGCTTTTTGCAGTATCTGTCTATTTCGGAATAGTCATTAAGACTGAGTTCGACTTTATGTCTGTAATCAATATATGTCATCCTACCCCACGGAGTATCGCGCTCGATATGCCACTGATCTTTTGGTACGCAGAGCTCCGGCGTTCTTTTCTGAAATTTTACCGCTTCGCACCCGGCTGTAAACGCTTCCTTTATAAGTTTCTTTGCAAGTCTAAGAGAACCGTTGTGATTAATGCCCGCCTCAGCTATTACAAATACTTTCTCACCTGCGCCAATATACCTGTTTCCTATTTTTACTTTTTTCATAATATTGAGGGTTATTTTTTACACTAACATACTGGTAATTTATTAAATATACATCATGCCATTGTAAATAAATATTAACCTAATTTGCTCCTTTATAATCTATAATAGATTTTACCATTATCGTCTTTGATTAATTGTACAATATACAAATATTAAGCTTAACTTTTCTGTTTGGGCTTTAAATTAAAGTTACCTGTCTTTCTGAAAACAGGTTCGACAGGTTCTCCTTTCAGATAAGATCTGACATTATTCTCATCAACTGCTTTTTTCAGAATAGGCAGTACTTCGGCATATGCTTTCAAAGTATATTCAACGTCTTCATCTGAATGCATAAAACACATATTGTGAAAGCCGCACCACAGCACACCGCGTTTTATCATTTCCTGCTGAACAAGCGATTTCATCTCAAGCGGATTTCCTGAATTTGCATCAAATGTCATGATCGTCCTGCAGTTATATCCCGCACATTTTGTGTAATCCATTTCCAGTTCACCGGCTATTTTGTTATAACCGTCTTTCAGTTTTTTTCCCTGAGATGATAAGTATGCCGGGACATTTTTACTTGTTATCTCATCAATCGTAGCCAAAGACGCAGCGAGTGAAAGCGCTTCCCCGCCGAAAGTCGTAAAAAAGAATACATCTTTATCGAACAGTTTCATGACGTCACTTCTTCCGGTAATTGCGGACACTGGCATTCCGTTTGCCATCGCTTTGGAATAGCAGGCAAGATCAGGAGTTACTCCGAAATATTCCTGCGCGCCTCCTGCTGCTATTCTGAATCCCGTCCACATCTCGTCAAAGATCAGCAGCGTTCCGTTTTTCCTGCAGATTTCCGATACCTCTTTTAAAAAATTATTTTTTTCCTCTTCAAATACAAACGGCTCGAGTATCACACATGCAATGTCACTGTCAATAGACTGTATCAGTGATTCTATATCATTGTAACTGAATGTATAAGTAAGATCCTTTACAGCTTCCGGTATTCCCGCGTTTCTGTCTGTTACTCCAATATACCAGTCATGCCAACCGTGGTATCCGCAGCATAAAACTTTTTCCCTTTTTGTAAAAGCTCTTGAAACCCTCACAGCCGCTGAAGTAACATCGCATCCTGTTTTGGAAAATCTTACAGACTCCGCATTGGGAATGATCTCACGCAGCTTTTCCGACAGCTCCACTTCCAGCGGATGAGTCATTGAAAATGTAATTCCGTCTTCAAGCTGACGGCGTATCGCATTATCAACTTTTTCATAACAATAGCCGAGCACTATCGGACCAATTCCCATATTAAAATCTATGAATTCATTTCCGTCAGTATCAAATACGTGAGAACCTTTACCCCTTTTTAAAAATTTTGGCGCGACTCCCCTGATCCATTGTGTAGGACCTTTTGCAAGTGTCTGCGAATGTCCCGGAATCAGTCCTTCAGAGCGTTTGAAAAGTTTATCGGATTCTGTTATTACCGGATATTCCGGGTTTGAACTTACTGTGTTTGGCATTTAACGGATAATTATTATTAAATTAATATTTACCGGAAATTTTATCCGGAAATTTCTTTCAGTAATCTCTCAGCAATTTTCTTTCCTGTAAATCCTTCATACTCAAGCACATCATTCAGCAATGCGGGTATAAACCATTTATTATCAAGCGCGAATGGAATTACTTTTTTCGTGATTTGATTTTTGAGAAATATCTCCGCCAGTATTGAATACAGACCGCCTGTGAGAAAATGATCTTCAAGTGTTACAAGCGTTTTTGAATTTTCAGCAGCTTTTAAAATCGCAACTTCATCTATAGGTTTGAGACATCTCATATTTATGATGCCTGCGGATACTCCTTTGCTTTCAAGAATTTCCTTAGCTTCGACCGCCTGTTTCAGCAAAATTCCATAGACGAGAATAGTTACATCATTTCCTTCAGAAATTATTTCCGCTTTGCCGATAGTGAAATCTTTTGAATGCTTAACTGAAGGTATCAGATTATTATATCTAATGTAAAAAGGCGATTCACTTTTGAGAACTTCAGGAAGTCCGATCAGCATGTCTTCTTCATCAGACGGACAAAATACATTCACATTTGGAATGCCTCTCATAATTGAAACATCTTCTATTGCCTGATGCGTGGGTCCGTTTGCCTCAGAAAGAAAACCGGAAAATCCGCCGACTAACTTCACAGGAAGATTTCCGATCCCGACATCCGTGCGAATAAATTCAAAAGCTCTCATTGTAAGAAATGTCGCCAGCGCATGAGCAACAGGTATCCTGCCTCTCAGTGCAAGTCCGCATGCAGCGCCGACCAAAGTCTGCTCTGTGATACCGGTATCAAGGAATTTTTCTCCGATCTTTCCCGGCAAATTTCTTATTGCTGCCCTGTTCTCAGCCGTCAGTATCATAAACCTGTCATCGCTTTCGATAAGATCTGACAATATATCTTCGTATGTCATTGTAAAATGTAAAGAGTTTTCAGCAAGCTATTAAATTTGATCCATGCAAACAACTTCAAAATTATGTTCATGAATTTTTTATCTCGCTACAATTGTATCCGAGGTAAGTTTAGCTTTTTCTTCGCCGTGCAGTTCCTTTAAAAGCATATCCACTTCTTCTTCTGTAAAATTTACAAACCATCTGTCCGCGCGCGACTCAATGCTCGGCAGTCCTTTTCCCCTTACAGTTTCAGCAATTACAAGTGACGGCTTTTCAGAATCAAACGGTATCCCGGAAAATGCTTTTTTCATTTCCTCAAAATCATGTCCGCTGCATGAAAAGGTGTTCCAGCCGAATGATTCAAATTTATCCGAAATAGGATTTAACGGTATAAGCTCTTCAGTTTTGATATTTGCCTGAAAATGATTTCTGTCAACTACCGCTGTTAAATTGCCAAGTTTTTTTGCGCCTGCTACAAGAGCAGCTTCCCATACCGAACCTTCATCAAGTTCACCATCGCCTAATACAACCAATACTTTATTTTTCATTCCTCGCATCTTACAGTCGATTGCAACTCCAATGGCGACACTGATCAGATGACCGAGCGAACCGGAGTGAAATTCAATCCCGGGAATATTCCTGTTCGGATGCCAGTAAATATCATCATTAGTCTTCAGATGGTTTTTTAATCTGTCCTTTCCTATAAATCCCAGCTCGGCAAACGTTCCGTACAATGCCGGTACATCATGTCCTTTTGAAAGAAAAAAATAATCCCTTTCGGGGTCTTTTAAATTTTCTTTACTGATGTTCAGATATTCACTGTAAAGGAAAACTATTAAATCCGCACAGGATAAAGATGCGCCGATAAAACAGCCGCCGTTACCTGACATTCTTATAATATGCTCTCTTACTTTGAAAGCAGTCTGCTTTAACTCTTCGGATCTTTTTTTATCCAATTTTTAAAATTGTTTACTGAAATTTACTGAATATCTTTTCTGATTTTTGCGGGATCGATTGTCTTTAAGTCATTGATGTTATTTCTGTACCAGTTTATCCCTGCGCGGAAAGCATTAATTTTCATTAACTCCGGCTTTCTCTCAAGCAGCATCATAATATCACAAAGCTTAAATATATTATCACTTTCATAAAGCTCATCGAATATTTTTTTTACAAACTCATAATCTTCTTCATAATCAACCGTTAACCTGTGACTCATTGAAAAGTCAAGTCCGGTTTCCCATTCCACATTTCCAATTCTGAATCTTTCCGGACGTTCCCAGATAAACGGAGTTGTATGTTCTCTTTCAAAATCCCTTTCTGATTCATTCCACGCCTGTTCAAGAGTTTTGATTGACATAATTTCAACATCATTTCCGTCAGGATGCGTAGCAGGATGCAGATTACTCACGTAGTCATAATCATTCTGATGCGAGTAATAAAAATTTAAAACTTTATCTATTACATCAGGACATATCAGCGGACAGTCGGAAGGTATTTTTACTATCGCATCTGCGCCTGATTCTATTCCCGCTTTATAATGTCTGTCTAAAAGATCCGAAGGATGCCCTCTGAAAAACTTAATTCCGTTTTCTTCACAAAGTTTTACTACATCATTATCCTGAGTATCAGTTGTAGTTGCTACTACAATTTCCTGTGCGGTCTTCGAAGCTGCAACTCTTTCATACATTCTCACCAGCATCGGTTTTCCGCCGAGCGGTAAGAAGATTTTTCCGGGAAGTCTGGTTGAGCCGGTTCTCGCCTGTATAACAATTACAGTTTTATGCAAAGTATTCCCGGGTATTTTAATTTTATCTGACATATGATTCTTTAATAACGCTGAAAACTTTTTCTGCTGACATATTTTTTAAGAGGTCATAATTTTCTTCCATAACAGACTGACATATTCCGGCTATGCGCTCAGCTGATTTGTTTCCGTTTTGCAGCGGCATAAGTCTTTTCAGTTCCTCCAGATCAAATTCAGAATATACTTCTTTTCCCAGAGCAAGCCCCACATAAACCACCGTAGAAAATTTTGTCAGAAGTATATCGCAGTTTGCAATCATCTCATTTGTATTTCCGGTTGAAAAAATCAGTGATCCGGGCGCCCATTTATTAATTTCTCTTGCAGCTCTCGGTACATATTCGTTTGGATGCAGTTTAAAAATTATCAGTCTGCCTCCTGAAAGTTTTACAGCTTTCTGAATAAACTTTTTTCTGTTTTCATATTTGTGAGTTTCCCTCATATCTGATGAGCATGCGAGTAGATAGTTTTTATAAGGAAAATCATTTATCAGATATTTTTCACAATTATCAAAATTGGGAATTCCGGTAACAATGATCTTTTCAGGTTTGACCCCTTTACGTATGAAGTGTTCCCTGTAACCTTCCGAGGCAACGCAGAAATATTTGTAACTGTCGGAAAGCCCTGTTGATGCAGTCCCACCGTAATATCTGGGTATCCCGAATTTTTTAGACATATGATAAAAAATATTTTCCGGATCCGTCATGCCTTCCTGTACAAGAATGATTTTTTTATCTCTAATATTTTTCGGAATGATAAGGTCACTGCAGTTTACAACAAGGTCATAATTATTTTTTCTTCCTTCATAATCAATATATAGATTATTGTCCTTTAAATATTCTTCAGTCTGAAGTCTGAATCTGCCGCCAAGAACCGTAAAGTCCAGTACGCCGAAGTTTGCGAAAAATCTTTCGACGCCGTCCGAATAATAAGCCGAAAAAAAATGCTCGTGCTCAGGCATCTTCTGTGATATCTGATGCAGCATTGTGGTCTGATTTCTCGAGCCGCAAATGTAAAGTATCTTTTTACTTTTCATAACGGTTTATTTTTTTAAGCGGTATTTTGTGAAGGACGGTAAAACAGGATCTGACACTGTGAAATTTACGGAATAGAAAAATATTCTGAAAACGGAAACCCCTTTTCATATTGTATAAAATTATCAGGAATCTAAATTAAAATTATAAAATATTTTTGATTTGGAATTTTAGCAATGAACTGTGAAAATAACAATTCAAATTAAGCGGTCTTTATAATTTAAATAAGGCAGGATATTCATTTAAATCAATTCACTTATAAACTGATTCAAATGTTTTTAGAGAAAAGATCCGGACATAAAATTTATCTCATGAAGTTAATAGCAAAACCAAGCTGCACTCCGCCGATATTATCAATCGGATTGTCTTTGATACTTTCCACTTCATTTCCTACTACTTTAATGTAATAATAACTGAGGTTAAAATTTATAGACATATCCCTGCTCTGTCTGAAGCTGACTCCCAGTCCCGTAAATCCTCCGATTCCGAAACTTGTAGTAGTGCTTCCTATTGCAGAAAAGAAATTCTGATTATACGGATTCATGAATATCATCGATGGCGAAACTCCTATATTAAAGATTGGTAAAAATTCTCCCTCAATATCGTCTTTAAATAACTCCTTTCTCAAGCCGAAACTCAGTGTTGACATAAATACCCTGTTTATTTTATTTTCAACAGGTATTGTGTTACCGAAATAATCCGTTCTCTCAAACTCCCTGGAATCAGTTACACCGGAGACTGTAAGATTTAAAAATAAATCAGTAGATTTTCCCGAAGGGAAATAATAGCTGAATGACGGTCCGAATCCTCTTTCCGAATATGATAAACCCATACTCCAGTTATTTCTCGGTTCTTTAATTACAGATTTATTTTGACTGAATACTGCTGAAGAATTTAATGTTATAAAAAGGGAAACGGCGGGTATTAATAATAATATTCTACTCATAATACATAACGTGATTTGTTAATTGTTTAAAGAAAGTTAATTAATTAATTTTTGATTTAAAATTCCAAACACAGTTGACGCAAAAAAGGTTTAATAAGTTCAGATATGTAGTTGGAAAACGTCAGAAATATCTTACGCTTGTACTGGAAAATATTCATGATCCTCATAACGTAAGCGCAATATTCCGCAGCGCCGAAGCTGCCGGGATAGATAAAATTTATCTGATCTATAACACCTGTAAGTTTCCTCGGATAGGAAAGACTTCGTCCGCAAGCGCTAAGAAATGGATCACCGTTGAAAAGTTTGAGACTGTAAAAGATTGTTTTAAAGAACTAAGAAAAAATAAATTCAGAATATATTCAACTCACATGAGTAATAAGCCGAAGGATAAAAGTCTTTATGATCTTGACCTGACAAAAAGAGTTGCAATAGTTATCGGCAATGAACATTCGGGAGTTTCTGATGAAGTGAAATCATTGTCGGATAAAAATTTTCTTATTCCCATGTTTGGAATGATACAGTCTCTCAATGTCTCAGTTGCAGCAGCGGTCTGTGTTTTTGAAGCTTTGCGCCAGAGATGCCTCAATGGAATGTATGAAAAATCAAAATACTCAAAGAAAGAACTTAATGATAAACTTAATGATTATTTAAACAGATAATTTAATGCTGCCTGCTTATTTAAAAAGCGAACTTAATCTTAAACATACAGATAAATTTCTCCTGATATCAGGACCGTGTGTTGTAGAATCAAAAACAGTAATTTTCAAAACCTGTGAAGCTTTAAAAAAGCTTTCTGAAAAATATAAACTGCCGTTCATATTCAAGTCTTCTTTTATTAAAGCGAACCGAACTTCTTCCGAATCATTCAGGACGCTCGGCATTGATGAAGCTTTATATATTCTGATGCAGGCGAAAAAAGAATTTGAAGTGCCGTTGCTCACTGATATTCATTCCGAACTTGATGCAATACTTGCTGCTGAAGCAGCCGATGTCCTGCAGATACCGGCTTTTCTCTGCAGACAGACAGAACTTCTCGAAGCTGCCGGAGAAACAGGAAAGATCATAAACATTAAGAAAGGTCAGTTCTTGGCGCCTGAAGATATGAAGTATCAGGCAAAAAAAATTGAAGCGACCGGTAATAAAAAGATTTTTCTGACTGAAAGAGGCACTACATTCGGATATAATAATTTAGTTGTCGACATGAGAAGTCTTGTGATTATGAAAAGGTCGGGTTATCCTGTAATATTTGACGCGACTCATTCCGTGCAGATGCCTTCAGCAGATAAAGGAGTGAGCGGAGGTAATCCTGAATTCATAGCTCCATTATCAAGAGCCGCCGCCGCTGCAGGAGTTGACGGTTTTTTTATTGAGACGCATCCCGATCCGAAGAAAGCTCTGAGCGACGCTGCAAGTATGCTGAAACTTGATAAAATGGAAAGTCTCTTAAAGGATTTGATATATGTAAAGAAAGTTCATAAACTTCATAAAAAATCTTAAAATAAGATTGGCGAAAACATTAAAATCCATTCAGACTAATTACGGAATTGCAAAGACATCTTACTTTGCCGGAATTTTTATAATTGCAATGTCCACTATTCTTCTCGAATTTACACTTACAAGAGTATTGTCCGTATCGCTATGGTATCATTTCGCATTTATGATTATCAGTGTAGCTCTGCTCGGATTCGGCATCAGCGGAGTTGTACTCGCTCTCAGCAGCCGTATTGAAAAAATTCAATCTGACAAACTGCTCAGCATTCTTTCGCTTCTGTACGGAGTTAGCGTTTTATTCTCTTTCATTTCAATGAATAAGATACCGTTTGATCCTTTTAGTCTGCTCACTGATTCCGTTCAGCTTTTATATCTGCCGGTATATTATCTTCTGATCACGCTTCCTTTTTTCTTCGCCGGTCTTGTAATTTCCGTATTGATCGTAAGATATAAAAAGGAAGTGTCTAAATTATATTTTTATGATCTTATCGGCGCGGGATTAGCATGTTTTGTTTTTATTTTTCTGATCCCTTTAACCGGCGGTAACGGAGCAGTAGCTGTTGTCGCTGCTATGGGATTTTTTGCGGCGATGATCTTCTCATTTGAAATGCATAAAACCATTTCGATGATCTCATTCATATTGCTTGCGCTCTCGCTGACTTTTTTAATTAATACCGACGATAGACTTCCTATTAATGTAACATCAAATAAAATTTACGGAAATTATATAAAGGACCGTCCGGACCTCAAAGTCAGAACAGACTGGAATATTTTTTCAAAGATAGATGTAATGAGGGATGAGGAAAGTTCACAGGACGGATATGATATATATCTTGCAGTTATCGACGCAGGCAATGCAACTACAAATATACCGAATGTAAAATCTCTTCCGCCTGTAACCAAACCTGCCGACGCATCCAATCTGGCTTATCTGCTGAAAGATTCTGCTGAAAAAGTTTTTATAATAGGTTCAGCAGGAGGCGGCGAAATACTTGCCGGTCTTTATCATAATGCGAAAAATATTAAAGCGGTTGAGATCAACGGCATTCTTAATGACTATCTTGAGAATACTCTTTCATACTGGACAGGTCCGTTAGTTAAAAATAATAAGTCAGTTAATTTAATTACGGATGACGCAAGAAATGTAATCACTTCAAAAAGAATTGTGTATGACGTAATTGTTTCCGCACATACAATTTCCGCATCAGCTATGTCAAGCGGTGCTATGAGCATGGTGGAAAATTATATTCTGACAAAGGAAGCAGTCAAAGAATATTTACATCATCTTGACAAATCAGGAGTAATGTATATTTCAAGACCGGAAACTCAGATCCCGAAAATTATCACTACGCTTAAAGAGGCGAGACTTGAAAACAGCAAAGGCATTGAAAACAGTAAAGACTGTTTTATTATTTTCAGAAGACCTCCGAATGAATTTGAAGGCGATAAAAGTTTTCTTGCAGGAGTGCTTTATAAAAAAGACGGATTCTCCGCCGAAGATGTAATAAAGATAAGAAACGAAGCTGGAAATCTGAGTCTTGACCTGATGTATGACCCGCTCAGCGAAAGCGAAAGTTTTTATAAAACGCTTATAGAGTCTGATGATTTCAGAAGTCTTGCAGGCGAAAAAAACAATATTACTGATACAGGGCTTGAACCGGCAACTGATGACAAACCATTCTTCGATCAGAATATCGGATTCGGCAATCTGACATTTGACGGAATTAAGGAAACTTTCTCGCAGGATGATAAAGCAATTCTCGCGCTCAAGGACAAACCCGTCGCTGAAACTACTTTGATTGTCATACTGATACAAACTCTGGTCACGGCATTTGCATTTCTGATACTTCCTATTATGATTGCAAAAAGAAAATTAGCCGGCGGTTCCTCTGGTAAAATTTTTCTGATCTACTTTGCCGCTATCGGTCTCGGATATATTATGATGCAGATTTCACTGATACAAAAATTTACTCTGATGCTCGGACAGCCGGTTTATACAATACTGACGGTAATTTCTTCCATGCTGATTTTTTCCGGAATAGGGAGTAAATATTCCGATTCTTTTTTAAAGAACAATAAGCACAGAATTCAGATAATATTTTTTCTGATTGCTGTTACAGCGATTCTGATTGGAGTTTTTAATTCATATCTGTTTACATCAATGGCGCGGTTTGATCTCATATACAGAGTGCTGATTTCCATACTGCTCATAGCGCCGCTTGGATTTTTTATGGGGATGCCATTTCCGCTTGGGATGAAAAAAATTGATGATTCGGAAAAAAGTCTTGCGGCATATTCATGGGCTGTCAACGGATTCTTTTCTGTCATCGGCTCTGTACTTGCGATAATATTTGCCATGACACTGGGTTTCCGGTTCGTATTCATTTTTGTATCAGTATGTTATCTGACAGCAATGCTTATGATAATCTTTCGCTCCAAAAGTTTACAATTAAAAACTTAAATTTTTTTTAAATTCAGTTAACTATTATCTGTTAATTATATTTTGGACGATCACTACAGGAAAAAAACTTTAGCAATTCTCGTCGGAGGCGGACCTGCTCCGGGTATTAACGGCGTAATACGATCTGTAACTATAGAAGCCATAAATTCCGGTCTGACTGTGTATGGGATTTTCGAAGGATTTGAACATCTGAGCAGAGGGGATTCAACGCATTTCCGAGAACTGAAAATCGAGGATGTATCCAGAATTCACTATACAGGGGGCAGTATTTTATATACATCAAGAGTGAATCCTGCAAAGAGCAAGGAAATGCTTGACGCTACATTGAAATCACTCACACAGCTTTCAGTGGATTATCTGATCACAATCGGCGGAGATGATACTGCTACAAGTGCTTATAAAATTGATCAGCTTGCAAAAGGTCAGATACAGGTCGCGCATGTTCCGAAGACAATTGACAACGATCTGCCGCTGCCGGGAAATATGCCAACATTCGGATATCAGACGGCGCGTGATTTCGGTTTTCGTATTGTTCAGTCTCTGATGCTTGACGCGGCTACTACGCGCAGATGGTATTATGTAGTTTCCATGGGAAGAAAAGCTGGACATCTCGCTCTTGGTATTGGCAAAGCAGCCGGCGCTACTCTGACAATTATCGGCGAAGAATTCCGCAATACAACCATCAGCTTTGAAACTGTCTGCGATATTCTCGAAGCATCAATCATTAAAAGAATGTCGCAGGGAAATCCATACGGCGTTGCCATTCTCGCCGAAGGCATTATAACACGCATTGATCAGAATGAACTAATGAATCACCCGTATGTAAATCTTGAAAAAGATCTCCACGGAAACATCCGTCTGTCTGAAGTTGATATCGGTAGGATCACAAAGGATGAAGTAAGAAGAAGACTGAGAGAGCGCGGTATTAATGTCACCATTGTAAACAAAGACATCGGATACGAACTCAGATGCGCCGACCCGATTCCATATGACTGCGAATATACACAGGACCTTGGCTATGCAGCAGTCAGATATCTGCTTGACGACAATTCAGGAGCGATTGTAACAGTTGACAAAGGCAGTCTTATTCCTATAAAGTTTGAAGATATCATTAACAGCGAAGGCAGGATCAGTACGCGTGAAGCAGACGTGGATTCGGACAGTTATCAGGTCGCAAGGAAATATATGATAAGACTTGAGAAATCCGATTTTGATGAATTGAAAAATGTTGCGCGGCTGGCTCTTATAGGAAATATGAAGACAGAGGAATTTATTGAGAAATTTAAATACTTAACTAATGATCCGCCTGTTAAAAATAAACCTGCCGGGTGATCATTTAAAAAATAAATAATATTGAAAATTGGAATCCTGACAAGCGGCGGCGACTGTCCCGGACTTAATGCCGTGATCAGAGCTATTGTAAGAAAATCCGATCAGCTTGGTTTTGAATCAGTCGGAATTAAGAACGGCTGGAAAGGAATCTTTGATGAAAGTTACGAAATACTTGACCTGAATAATGTAGCCGGAATTGTAAACAAAGGCGGCACTATTCTCGGCACTTCAAGATTCAGCCCTTTCGAAAAAAGGAAAGGTAAAGATATTCTTCTTCATAAAATTGCTCGTGAAAATTTTGACGCCATTATAGCTATCGGAGGAGACGGTTCCATGCATATTGCTCAGACAGCTTTTGAAGCAGGTCTGAATGTGGTCGGAGTCCCGAAGACCATTGATAACGATATCAGCGGAACCGATTATACTTTCGGATTTGATACGGCAGTCGGAATTGCAACCGAAGCAATTGACCGTCTTCACACCACAGCAGAATCACATCACAGGATTATGATACTGGAAGTTATGGGCAGGCACGCCGGATGGATAGCCCTTTACAGCGGTATTGCCGGAGGAGCCGATGTTGTGCTTATACCTGAGTTTAAAACAAAAGTATCGGATGTTTTGAAAGTTCTTAACAGCAGATATAAAAGAGGAAAGCTGTTTTCAATTATTGTAATTGCAGAAGGTACAAAGTTTGATGAGAAAAGCATGGCAAAAAGAAAAGAAGATGTTAAGCTTGACGACTTCGGCAGGGAAAGACTCGGAGGAATAGGAAATTATCTTGCTGATGAAATAGAAAGAAGGACGGGATATGAATGCAGAGCGACCGTACTCGGACATGTGCAGAGAGGCGGTATGCCGTCGGCATTTGACAGAGTGCTCGGTACGAGACTGGGGATCTATTCTGTTGAAATGGTAAATGAAAAAAAATTCGGCAGGATGGCTGCGCTTCAGGCAAATGAGATAGTTGACATTCCTATTACAGAAGCTATCGGAAAACTAAAAACAGTCAGCAGGGAATTATACGAAGTAGCTCAGGTCTTTTTCAAATAATAAATTTTACTTTATTAAATACTTATAATGACCGGGAATAAACAGGACGGAGTTCATTCAAGCGGATTACTTACTAAACTTGGATTAGTAACTGCAATTTTAATAGTCGTCAGTTCGATGATAGGTTCGGGTATATTCAAGAAAGCAGCGCCGATGGCTGATGATCTTGAATCAGGAGGATTACTTCTTTTATGCTGGGTGATAGCAGGTCTTATTACTATGATCGGCGCGGCTACCAATGCGGAAATAGCAGGACTTATTGCAGCTCCCGGCGGACAGTATGTTTATTTCAAGGAAATGTACGGCAAAGCTTTCGCATTCATTTACGGCTGGTCATGCTTTTCCGTGATACAGTCAGCTTCCATAGCATCAATAGCTTATGTATTTTCAGAATCAGTAAACGCAATACTGCCTCTTCCCCGGCTCGGCGCTGAAATGGAAAATTTCAGCATACTCGGTATATTTTATCCGTTCGCAAGCTTCGGCGTTAAAGCGCTTACAATTGCAACAATAATATTTCTGACAGTTGCAAACTATCTCGGTGTCATATTCGGCGGTATCATAAATAATATTTTCACTTCTCTCAAAGTTCTCGGAATACTTATTATAATTACACTCGGACTAACGATGAGCGGCGGCTCTGCTGAAAATGTCTTACCTATCGGACCAAATCCAACAGCGGAATACGGAACTTCACTCGGATTATTCGGGGCAATGTTTGCCGCAATGCTCGGCGCATTCTGGGCTTATGACGGCTGGAATAATATCGGTTATCTCGGAGGCGAGGTGAAAAATCCCAAGAAAAATATTCCTGTCGCTCTCTTTACCGGAGTGGGAATTGTCATCGGTATTTATCTGCTTACTAATTTTGTATTCCTTTATGTAATGCCTGTCAGTGAGATCATTGATGTTGCTCAAAAGGATAATACCATTATCGCTGTAGAAGTAATGAGAAAATTTTTAGGGTTCGGCGGAGCGTTCTTTATTTCAATACTTATAATGGTCTCAACTTTCGGTACGACAAACGGATCCATTCTCGCTTCATCAAGAATTTATTTTGCAATGTCGCGCGATAAACTATTTTTTAAATCCGCGGGAAATGTTCATCCGTCATTTAAAACACCTTATACTTCGCTTGTCATTCAGGGTATATGGTCGTGCATTCTTGTCCTGTCCGGAACTTTTGATCAGCTTACGGATATGGTGATCTTCGCATCATTTATTTTTTACGGGGCAGGAGCTTTCGGCGTGTTTATACTGAGAAGAAAAATGAAAGATCATAACAGACCGTATAAAACAGTCGGCTATCCTGTACTGCCGCTGATTTTCGTTCTGTTCTGTATTACGCTTGTTGTAGTAACAATAATTCAGAATCCGCGTGATGCGGGATTCGGGCTGCTTCTGGTGCTCAGCGGAATTCCGTTTTACTTATACTGGAACCGGCGAGGCAGGAATTAAAATTTTATTACTAATAAAATACTACTGGATGCTGAAAATAATTTATGCAATGAACTTTAGCATAAAATCAAAACTGACTAATCTATTATACTGGTTTTCTGAATGGTCTTATGAAGTTTATTTATTTCCATTAAAGCAGCGGAACCGTACCAAGGGTGTAGTTCCATTTCCAGTACTCCCGCCTGCACGGCAGGATCAGTCTCAGTAAGTTTTTTCGCTTCTTCAATTGTCTTCACATTAAAAATATAGATGCCTCTTATTTCTCCGTTATCAGAAAACGGACCTGCAAGTATGAGAGAACCTTCTTCAGCCATTCTCATTATGTTTCTTAAATGAGCCATCTGAAGCTCATTTGCTTTTTCATTATTTTCCGGTTTGACTTTTCCTGATTTAAGAAAAGCCATCACATATTCTTTCATCCCGTAATCATCCGCGCCGAGAGATTTTGCATAAGCTGAATCATAGCTGCCGCTTTGAGTATATCCTGTGTTTGAGATCATTATAGTCAGGAACATTAGAAAAATTATTTTCAGCATAGTTCTTAGTATTTAATAAATTTTAAAAAATCTGTTTTAATATTCTGACAGTTCTATCAGTTTCTTTCTGAATACATCTTTCTGAAAAAAGTTCTCTTCGAGAACCGAAGAAAAAGGGACCGGAGTGTCCAGACTTCCGCAGCGCATTACAGGCGCATCCAGATTTTTAAATAAATGTTCGGATATATATGCAGCGATCTCAGCTCCGATACCGCCTGTTAAAGTGTCTTCATGCACTATCAGGACCTTACCTGTTTTTGAAACGCTTTCCGTAACAGTATCTTTATCCCAGGGAAGGAGTGTGCGCAGGTCTATAAGTTCGGCGGAAATGTTTTTATTTTCATCTAATATTTTTTCCGCCCAGTGAACTCCCATTCCGTAAGTTACAATAGTCAGATCATCGCCTTCTCTTACAATCTTTGCTTTTCCGGATTCCACTGTATAATAATCATCGGGTATGTCTTCCGTTAAACTTCTGTACAAAGCTTTATGCTCAAAAAACAAAACCGGATTCGGATCTTCGATTGCAGCTGCGATCATTCCTTTAGCATCATATGGATTAGACGGATAAAATATCTTAAGTCCCGGCGTATGAAAAAACCAAGCTTCATTTGACTGCGAATGAAATGGTCCGGCTCCGACACCTGCACCGCACGGCATTCTGATGACGACATCTGCATTCTGTCCCCATCGGTAATGTATCTTAGCAAGATTATTTACAACAGGATTGAAACCGCTTGTGATAAAATCCGCAAACTGCATTTCCACAACCGACTTTATTCCTTTTATCGAAAGACCAAGTGCTGCGCCGATTATCGCAGATTCACAAATAGGCGTATTGCGGATCCTCTCTTTACCGAATTCCTGATAAAAATTTTCCGTAACTTTAAATACACCGCCGTACTCCGCGATATCCTGCCCCATAATTACAAGGTCTTTATATTTTCTCATAGATAATCTGAGTCCGTCTGAAACAGCATCGACAAATCTTTTCGGTGATGCAGCTTTTCCCGCCGGTTGAATTACTTTCTGAATGTAAGGCGCATACACGTCATTCAGTTCTTTTACAGTGTCTGCAGGTGTTTCAGGGTCATTAAGCGCTTCATCAAGCGCGCTATCAATTTCTTTTTTGAATTCATCTCTGATCAGACTTATTTTCTCATCATCGAGAACTCCCTCTTCGAGAAGATAGCTTTCATAATTCAGCACAGGATCTTTCTTTGCCCATTCCTCGAAAAGTTCTTTAGGAACATATTTAACACCTGATGCTTCTTCGTGTCCTCTCATTCTGAAAGTCTTGCATTCGAGAAGCAGCGGTCGCGGATCATTTTTCATGGACTCCGCATAAGTTTTTACTGTATCATAAACCGTAAGAATATTATTTCCGTCGATCTGCATAGCTTCCATTCCGTAACCGACTCCCTTGTCTGAAAGGTCGCCGCATTTATACTGTTCATTAAGCGGAGTTGAAAGTCCGTATCCGTTATTTTCTATTACAAAAATAACAGGAAGATTCCATACAGCAGCGACATTAAGTGATTCGTGAAAATCGCCTTCGCTTGTTCCGCCGTCACCTGTAAATACTGCTGTAATTTTTTTATCATTCTTAAGAAGCGATGCAAGTCCGATACCGTCAGCGATTGCAAGCTGCGGACCGAGATGCGAGATCATCCCGACTATATGGTATTCATTTGTTCCGAAATGAAAAGATCTTTCCCGGCCTTTTGAAAATCCGTCATACTTTCCCTGAAGCTGTCTGAATAATTTTGCAAGCGGAAGTCCTTTTACGGTGAACACTCCGAGATTTCTGTGCATAGGGAGTATGTATTCATCTCTGTCAAGCGCCATACTGACTCCAACTGAAATAGCTTCCTGTCCGATACCGGAAAACCATTTTGAGATCTTTCCTTTCCTCAGCAGCAGCAGCATTTTCTCTTCAATTAATCTCGGAAGCAGTATGCCTTTATATAAAGAGAGCAGAGTGTCATTATCATAATCTTTCCTGTCGAAACTCATTAACCTTCTTCTCAGATCAGGAGATGTCTGTGATTCCATTTAGTTTTTGATTTAATGTTCGTATAACTGCAAAATAAGAATTGATATCGTGATTATAAATGATGAATGAACATCTTTATCACTTTGAATAAAAAGCTTTCACGAAAAAAAAATAAAAGTGTTTAACAAAGAAGATTTTAAAAAATAAATATATTTACTACTTTATGACAAGAAATTTTAAAAAAGAATTACGCCTGGATTTACAACTGCTGTTGCACAGTAATGTATTGAAATTTTAAAATTTTTTTTAAAACGATAATTTGTTTCAAGTTTTATAAATTATATTAATCAATTAAATAAACCTTTATGAAAGTTATCGGAATTGTTTTAGGAATAGTCGCAATGCTCGGAATGGCAGTAGCTTTTATCCCTTTGCTGGGATGGCTTAACTGGCTGAACATACCTTTTGCAATAATAGGACTGATATTCAGCATTATCGGAAAAACAAGAACGGGTATTACGCTTTGCAGTATTGCAATACTTTTCGGAATATTCAGACTAATGTTAGGCGGCGGTATTCTCTGATTTATGATTTTTTAATGACTTTGAAATTTAAGCAAAAAAAAGACAGGTCAGAGACCTGCCTTTTAAATTTATATTTAAGTTAATCTTATTCCGCAGGTACGAATTTCCTTGCGCTTAATTCATTGTCAATTGTAAGAAGTCCGAGACCTTCACCGTTTATCAGTTTTAACCTGGCAATAATTTTAGACATTGTTGCTTCTTCTTCTACTTGTTCATCCACATACCACTCAAGAAAACTTCTGACTGAATGGTCATTTTCCTTAATTGCAATATCCATAAGATCGTTGATGCTTTTGGTAATATATCGCTCGTGCTCAAGAGCTTCTTCAAATACATTCAGCGCTGAACTGAATTCCGATTTCGGCTCGCCGAGAGATTTCAATATTACGCGGCCACCTTTATCATGCACAAAATTAAACATCTTCATAGCATGAAAATGTTCTTCCTGCGCCTGCACGTTGAAATAATTTGCAAAACCTTCCATCTCTATAGATTCGAGATATGCCGACATGGACAGATACATATATTCAGAAAAAAACTCTTTGTTTATCTGTTCATTAATTGCGTCCTGAAGTTTTTTCGTTAACATTTTTTCTCCTTATATAAATTAAATAAAATATTACGTATTTGTTTACGCTTCCACAAAAGGTCTTTCACCGGCAACAATACCTTTGCTTCCGATGGTTTCATAATCATATCCGTTCAATTCCGGAACTGCGCTGCAAAGTTCCGTAAACACTTCCTCTGAATTTTCAAATTCAAAATTATGTCCCATAGCTTTTGCAATTAGTTTTAAAATTTTCCATCCGGGTCTGGAGTTGAATTTCGTTCCTCGTGTCCATCTGTCATTATGCGCGCCGAACTTATCCAATCTCGACAATGAAAACTCTCCTATAAGTCTCTCCTGTTCCAGTGATGCGACAGCAGGTTTAAGTCTCTGTATCCGGTTCTGAAAATTTACGAATGTTCCGTTTATTTCAGCATAAGTTGATACCGGAAGTATTACGTTCGCCTGTTCTGAAAATGTATTTTTATAAGAGATGAGATTAATTGTCGTTTCAATATTTTTCATAAACACATCAGAGCCGTTTATGTTTTTTATTTCTTCATTCAATATAACCAACATCTTTATATTTCCGGAACTTAGCGAGTCTGTAACGCTGTCTGAAATAGGTTTAATACCAAGAAGTTTCATTCCGTTTGAATTCGGAGTCATATCGGATTTTCTTAAAATATCATCACCGAAATTTTCATCAAAGCGCGGTATGTAAAAGACATTATCACTGCTGAATATATCCCCGGCAAATTTCTTCAAAGCGTAATTATCTTCAAGAGTCGAATTAGCAGAAGCAATAAATAAAATTTCACCGGCGCTGTATTTTTTCAGATGAGATATCGATTTTGAGACAGCTTCATCCCAGTCGACATCCAGAAGATCTTCTTTCTCCGTCGTACCTTCGTCCAGTTTAATTGCAGGGGAATTAAACCTGAGCTCTTCGTCATTTACACCTTTAATGGTATTTAATCTTCCGTAATCACAAAGCCAGTAATCATTGACAGATAAATTTTCTCTCGGTTCGATCCTGAGAATTTTATTGTTTCTGACACCTACGATAGTATTACAGCCTCTTGCGCATCCGGGACAAACTGAATCGGTAAATGACATTTCCCAGACTCGTGATTTGAATCTGAAATCTTCCGAAGTCAGTGCTCCCACAGGACATATCTCTATTACATTCATCGAATACGGATTATCCAGCTCTTCACCCGGAAATGTTTCAATCGTAACGTGATCACCTCTTTGTACAAAAGTAAGCTCCGGATCTTTAGCGATCTCCTCACAGAATCTTATGCATCTCGAACAGCTGATACATCTTTCCTGATCAAATAATACATTAGGTCCGAGTTTTACTCTTTTATCCTTTTGATTTTTTGCCTCGTCAAATCTTGAAATTCCTACTCCGTACTGATAAGCATAATCCTGAAGTTTGCATTCACCCGCTTCATCACAGATTGGACAGTCGAGCGGATGATTAATAAGAAGAAATTCCATCACAGCATTCTGCGCATGAATCACTTTTTCGGATTTTGACCTGACTCTCATTCCGGGTGTAGCGGGAGTCGAACAGGCGATCACAAGTTTTGGCATATCTACTATTTCAACGAGACATATCCTGCAGTTTCCCGATACTGAAAGCGATGGATGATAACAGAAATGGGCTATCTCAATTCCGGCGTTAAGAGCTGCCTGAATGATAGTCTGTCCGGCGGAAAATTCCACCTCTTTATCATCGATTATAATTGTTGGCATTTTGAAATTCGGTTGAATGGAAAATTTCGTTTAAATTAAATCTATTTTTATCTTTTTTCAATTCAGTTTAATTCACAATTTAAGCACATTAATTACACAAAGAATAATCAATATGAACACACGAAAAATCCTGCTTGTAACTTCTGACAAAGATCTATACGGTATTGTGAAAATATCAGCGCTGACGCTCACAAAACTGAACTGTCAGGTCAGTATTGAAGAGTCTTCTGATTTCGAAGAAATATTAAAAAAATCTAAGGAAGAAAATCTTGATATGATAATTGCAGACGCTGATCATGAGAGTTTAAATATACCTGTTCTGATAAAAGAAATCCGTAACGGGAATGTTCCTTCATTAAAAAAGATAATGACAGTTTATTCCGGAAATATTAACAGGGATGAATATTTCAAAGCCGGCTGCGACAGTATTATGTCAAAGGATGAATTCAAAAGAGTCGTTAACAATATTTTACAGCATTGAAAAATTTCTCACACAGAAAAAATTTCTACATTAAGAAATCAGCTTTTGTAATTAAATTATGTGATTCTTTTATATTCTATCTCAACAGCTTTCGCCTCTTCGCCGCCGGGAGTAATATTGTAAGCTGAAATAATTAGATTATCTTTATCCTTTAAAATTACTTCCGTTTTCCATCCCCATCTTTCAGCGTAATCCGTGTCTCCGTAATTGCCGATAACAGAGAATCCGTCTGAAGTTTCATCACCTTCTGAAAACATAATGTTCGTTCCGCTATGAAATGTATCAAGATAAGCGATCTGATATTTCTGCTCGGGGATACTGAAACCGATGATTGCTATCGCTTCGTAATTCTTTCCTTCGAGTTCGTATTTATATTCATGCATAACGAACCTGCCGCCGAGAATGGATCTTATCTCTCCTTTTACAGCTGAAGTATCCGCAAGCACTCCCGGTTCAAACCATGTTTTAACGCTGCCTTCCCATTTTCCCGTAAGCTGTAAAAGTCTTGAGTGTCTTCCTGTTTCTACTGATTCTGAAAATTTTATTTTGCTCATAGTAAGTTTACTTTTAGAGATCAACTTAAGTAATTTATTTTTTTATTTAAACATACATGATCAGAATTAATCAATATCATTCAAAAAAAATATTCTTAAGAATTTACACAAGATATTCATTTGTAATTCAGGGTTGTCCAAAACATTCCATAAAATTAAATTATGTGTGAGATTTTTCATAAACTTTAAGTATTCTTAAACACTGATCAGAATAACTGACTTTGAAAAAATGCCGAAAGAATTCATGAGCAATTCCGTTTATATAATTTCCTTGTCTGAAAAATTTGCACGGCAAATTTTGAGTTGGAAATATTACAGCAATTGTGAGCCGAAGACGTCCGAAGTGAAAATGAATTCCGGCATTTTTTAGCAGCGGAGTTTATTTTTGGTACTTTTATATTGATCTCTCAAAAAAAGTACGATAAGGTAAGCTTAACTTTAATTTAAAAGCAAAATGTTTTGAAAGGATGTGCTTATAAATTGAAATTGTTCTAATTCTACTTCCTTTTATTTAAAATGCTAAAAATCTATTTTCCAATCAGATAAAAATTTATCATTAATTTAACAATATATGGAACAGCTAAATGAAGTAAGGAATTATATTGCGGGTAAATTCACTAAAAACGGACATAAGACATTGGATGTAATTAGCCCTTCCGACGGTAAAAAAATATCCACCGTTCCGTTGTCCACAATGACAGATCTTAATGATGCAGTAAAGTCTGCAAAGGAAGCATTCAATATCTGGTCTTCGGTACCTATTAAAGAGAGAGTTCAGGTGTTTTATAAATATAAAACGCTTCTTGAAAAAAACATACAAGAGCTTGCTGAGCTGACACATATTGAAAACGGTAAAACGATGGATGAGTCTGTCGCTGAAATAGAAAAAAGTATTGAACTGACTGAATTCGCCTGTTCGCTGCCACAGTTAGTCGGCGGCGAAGTGCTGGAAGTAAGTGCTGGAGTGGAATGCAGAATTGAATACAAACCATTAGGTGTAGTTGCATCAATTGCTCCTTTCAATTTTCCTCACATGGTCCCTCACTGGACAATTCCGAACGCTATAGCTTTGGGAAACTGTATGATATTAAAACCATCTGAACTCGTTCCTATCAGTTCAAACCGTATCGCGGAAATGCTGAAAGAATCGGGGCTTCCGGACGGAGTATTTAATATAGTAAATGGCGACAGGGAAATCGTGGAAGCAATATGTGATCATCCGGGAATAGAAGCGGTTTCATTTGTCGGTTCGACAAAAGTTGCAAAGATAGTTTACAGAAGAGCGACGTCAAATCTTAAAAGATGTCTTGCACTCGGCGGAGCAAAAAATCATTTGATTGTATTGCCGGACGCTCATCCGGAAATGACTGCAAACAATGTGTCGGCATCAATGTCAGGCTGTGCAGGTCAGAGATGTATGGCAGCATCGGCAATGGTAGGTGTCGGCGGTATCGATGAAATTGTTAAGAAGATCTGTGACGAAGCGCGAAAGATCATTCCCGGGAAAAATCTTGGTTCAGTCATCAGCAGACAGGCAAAGGAAAGAATTGAAAAGTATATTACTGAAGCAGAGGAAGCCGGCGCAAAAGTTCTGGTGGACGGAAGAAAAGTCAAAGTAAAAGGTAAAGAAGGGGGATTTTATGTCGGTCCGACAGTGATAGATTTTGTCAAACCTGAAATGGCAATTGCAAAGGAAGAAGTATTCGGACCTGTACTGTCAATAATCAGGGCAAAAGATATAGATGAAGCACTTGAAATAGAGAATAAATCGGAGTATGGCAACGCGGCATCAGTATTCACACAAAGCGGAAGCGCAGCGAGATATATAATGGATAAAGCAAGCGCCGGAATGATCGGAATAAATATAGGAGTGCCAGTACCCCGTGAGCCGTTTTCATTCGGGGGATGGAATGAGTCTAAGTTCGGAGTATGTGATATAACGGGTAAGAGCTCGATAGAATTCTGGACATTGCTGAAGAAGACGACAACGAAGTGGAATCCGGAGGCGAAGAGGAACTGGATGTCGTGAGAAAAACCGTTTTAACGGTTTTTCGTGAGAAGTAAAAGATGTATGCGGGGATTATTGATGCGAAATTTTGTCGTAAGTAAATACGATATTTGGATTGAGTAAGTAATGTGTTAATATTACATTGCTGATAATCTGTGAAAAACCGTTTTAACGGTTTTTCGAGTGAGAACAGAAATGTGAAACTGACTTTATTATATGAGAATGGAACCTATGTTTATTTTGCTGATTGATTCAGTTGAATTTTTGAATTATTTTTTTATGAATATATGGAAAAACCGTTTTAACGGTTTTTCGTTAGGAGATGATTACGATGAATTTCGAACAGATAAAAATGTATATACATGCATTTTTTAGTACTAAAGATGTAGTTCCGTTAATAAGTCAAACTCTTGAAGAAAGTTTGTATTATAGAATCATTTTTAAAATTACTCAGGAGTTTAAATCAAAAGTTATAAATATAAATGGCACCGAAGATCATGTACATATTTTATTCAACCTGAATCCGGTTTTTAATCTGTCTGATTTTCTGCGAAATGTAAAAGGTGAAACATCACATTGGATTAATCATGAAGAGTTAACTGATAAAAAGTTTGCCTGGCAAAAAAGTTATTTTGCTTATTCCGTCAGTGAAAGAGATTTAAAAAAAGTCAGTAGATATATTGACATTCAAAAGGAGTATCATAAACAATATAGTTTTTTAGACGAGTGCAATTTTTTCCTAAAAAATGGAGGCTGCAATTAGCGAAAAACCGTTAAAACGGTTTTTCCCCAACTAAACTTTTTAATCACAATGACCACTACATCTGTTTCCAAATCCGAAATAATTAGTAATTCTCTCGACCATACCATCACCTCATGGTCAAAGCAAAAAGGATTCTCTCCTACCGTCATTACCGGCGCCGAAGGCGTCTATTTCTATGATATCGACGGTAAAAAATATCTAGACTTCTCTTCTCAGCTTATCTGCGTCAATATCGGTCACGGACATCCGAAAGTTCTCGATGCCGTCTCCGCACAAATGAAAGAAGTCAGCTATATAAATCCAAGTATGACAACCAAAGTCCGGGCCGATCTGGGTAAAAAACTTGCAGAAATTACTCCCGGTAATCTTAACCGTGTCTTCTTTACTCTCGGTGGTGCCGAAGCCGTAGAAAATGCCGTTAAGCTTGCAAGGATCTATACCGGCAGACATAAAATTATCGCAATGTATCAGTCATATCACGGCGCTACTTATTCGGCTTTTTCTGCAGGAGGTGACCCGAGAAAACTCGCCGTCGATTCGCAGCAGGCTCCGAATTTTATTCATGCGGAAAATCCGTATTTCTACCGTTGCCCCTGGAATAGTAAAACCCCTGAAGAATGCACTGAAAATGCTCTAGCTCATCTCGAAAGAATCGTTCAGTATGAAGGACCCGGAAATATTGCCGCAATAATCCTCGAAGGTGAATCCGGTTCGTCCGGCTGTATTAAAATAACTCCGGGGTACTGGAAAGGCGTTAAATCAATTTGTGAAAATTACGGCATCCTTACAATCGATGATGAAGTGATGAGCGGTTTCGGCAGAACAGGCAAATGGTTCGGCATTGATAATCATGGTGTATCTCCCGATATAATGTGCATGGCTAAAGGTATTACTTCCGCTTACCTGCCTCTCGGTGGTATCATGATCTCTGAAGAGATTGCAAAAACTTTTGACGATAAACCTCTTCCTCTGGGTCTCACTTACTCCTCGCATCCCGTTACGCTTGCTGCCGCAAATGCAGTTATTAATATTTATGAAGAGGAAGACCTTATAAATAATGCCGCTGAAATGGGTAAATATGTTAATCAGAAAATGTGTGAAATGATGGGCAAACATCCTTCTATTGGTGATTTCAGAAATACTGGTTTACTCGGATGCATTGAACTCGTGAAAAACCGAAAAACTAAAGAACCAATGGCAAAGTGGAATGCCGCTCCGAATGAAATGGGCATTATGCCAAAAGTGACTGCAAAATTATCTGAGCTCGGAATGTACACGATGAGCAGATGGAATCTTATTTTTGTCGCGCCGCCGCTCTGTGTTACAAAAGAACAGATCGATGAAGGCATGGATATTTTATCTGAAGCAATTGAAATTGCAGACCGGGAAACAATTTAAAATCTGTCAGTAAATTGTGTTTCGATAAAACAAAATTCTTTGTTTTGTTTATAGCTGAAATAAATTTTTTCGTAAATGAATAATGATCAGACTGATGAAAAGAGTGTTCAGAAAATTAATCTGACTGAGGAATTTTCATCATCTCTTTACAGTGAAGACCTTGCCGCAATTCCGCAGTCAAAACGAACCTGGAATACCTGGAACTACACTGCTCTCTGGATCAGTATGAGTCTGTGTATTCCCACTTACATGCTGGCAAGTTCACTCATTGACGGAGGTATGAACTGGTGGCAGGCTATCCTTACAATTTTTCTCGGCAATACAATTGTTCTTATTCCGATGATCCTTAACGGACATGCCGGAGCAAAATACGGAATCCCTTTTCCTGTTTTCGCAAGAGCCAGTTTCGGAATTAAAGGAGCTAATATTCCTGCGATACTCAGAGCTATTGTTGCATGCGGATGGTTTGGTATTCAGACATGGATAGGTGGTTTTGCTTTATTCCTGATGATTACAGCCTGGATACCATCTCTTGGTAGCCTCCCGCGGATTTTCCCTGAGTCTTTCGGTCTGGAAACAGGCCCGGCTGTTTGTTTTTTTATCTTCTGGATTCTTAATATGTATGTGGTTTACCTCGGTGTTGACAGTATTAAAAAATTACTTGTATTCAAAGCATACTTCCTCCCGCTTTCCGCACTTGCATTGTTATACTGGGCTGTGTCCGCCGGAAACGGCTTTGGGCCGATTTTAGCTCAGCCCGATAAGTTTGTAACTTCTTCTCAATTCTGGGATTTCTTCTTTCCGGCGCTTACAGGTATGGTAGGTTTCTGGGCTACACTTTCACTTAATATTCCGGACTTTACCCGATATGCAAAAAGCCAGAGAGCACAGATAGTCGGTCAGATCATCGGTCTGCCGCCATCTATGACTTTGTTTTCATTTATCGGTGTTGTCGTAACTTCTGCAACTGTCATCATCTATGGAAATACCATCTGGGATCCCGTTGTGCTTGCAGGTAAATTTGAAAATAAATTTATTGTGAGCATTGCTATGATCTGTATTGCCGTTTCAACGCTTGCGACTAACATTGCAGCAAATATTGTCAGTCCGGCAAATGACTTTGCCCATCTCGCTCCTTCTAAAATCGATTTTAAAAAAGGCGGATACATTACCGGCGTCATCGGCATTCTTATTTTTCCGTGGAAACTGATAGCTGACCCGAGCGGATATATTTTTACATGGCTGATAGCTTACTCCAGTCTGCTCGGACCTGTTGGCGGCATTATGATCGCAGATTATTATTTTTTAAGAAATAAAATTTTGAATGTAAACGATCTTTACGTTTCCAATGGAGCTTACACTTATTATAAAGGATATAACAATGCTGCTTTAATTGCTCTTATCGCAGGTATAATCCCTAATGCTCCCGGATTTCTCACTACCGTTGGCTTGATTAGCGTAAATACATTTCCTCCTTTAATTGTTAATCTGTATCATTATGCCTGGTTTGTCGGTTTCGGTATCTCATTCGCAGTCTATTTATTGTTAATGAAAAAAGTAAGTCAGGAAAGCAATATAAATTTTCAGGAAGTAAATTAATTAAATCAATTTTATAATATGTCTATTCTTATTAAAAACGGCAGAGTAATCACTGCATCCGAAGACTATATCGCAGATGTTTTCATAGAAGGAGAAACAATATCTGCTGTAGGTAAAGATTTAAATTTAAATGCTGATGAAATTATTGACGCTTCGGGTAAATTAATTTTCCCCGGCGGAATTGATCCGCATGTTCATCTTGATATGCCTTTTATGGGAACATTCTCAAGCGATAATTATGAAACCGGTACAGCTGCGGCTCTTCACGGCGGTACGACTATGGTTATAGACTTTGTATTACAGACTCAGGGCAAATCTTTATATTCCGCTCTCGAAGAATGGCGAAGCAGATCCGACGGCAATGCATTATGCGATTACTCTTTTCATATGGCTGTGACTGATTTTAATGAAAAAACGAAAAAAGAAATTTCCGAATTGATCGGTAAAGAAGGCATCACTTCCTTTAAAACTTTTATGGCGTATAAAGGCGCGCTTATGATAGATGACAGAATGATGATTGGTCTGATGAATGAAGTCAGAGACAAAGGCGGTGTTGTTACTGTTCACGCTACTCACGGTGACATGATAGATTTTCTTATAGCAAAACATAAAAATGAAGGTAAACTCTCGCCGCTTTATCATTATTTGTCTCAGCCTGAGATCACTGAAGCGGAAGCTTCAGGAAGATTTGCTGATATGGCTTATCATACTGACGTTCCCGCTTATATTGTTCATATGACATGTGAAGGCGCTCTTAACGAAATACGGAAAGCTGCTGAAAGAAATCAAAAAGTTTTTGTTGAAACTTGTATACAGTATCTTTTACTCGATGCATCTTTGTATGAAAAGGATTTTGAAGGAGCTAAATGGGTCATGAGTCCGCCGCTCAGAGAGAAAAAAGATCAGACAGCTCTGTGGGCCGGAATAAATCAGGGGCTCGTTCAGGTAGTCGGCACTGATCACTGTCCGTTTGAATGGAAAAAGAAACTCATGGGAGAAAAGGATTTTTCCAAAATTCCTAACGGTCATCCCGCTATCGAGCACAGAATGGAGTTGCTTTATTCCGAAGGCGTAGGAAAAGGAAAAATAAGTCTTAACAAATATGTGGAAGTTACTTCAACCAATGCCTCAAAGATCTTTGGTATGTTTCCTGAAAAAGGCTCTATAGGTATCGGAAGTGATGCGGATCTTGTAATTTTTGATCCGGAAAAAAAACATACAATCTCCGTGAATACTCATCACATGAATGTTGACTATTCCGCTTATGAAGGATGGGAACTGACAGGTAAAGTCGAATCCGTAATCCTTCGCGGAAAAATTGCAGTTGACAGAGGTATTCTGAATGTAAAAAAAGGTTACGGCAATTTTATCAAAAGAAAGAAAGCATCAAAAATTGTGTGAAGAATTATACTTGTTTTAAAACTGATTATAATTTCTTCAAAAAAAATATAATCAGTATTTTCCACAAAAGTTTTTGACTAAAATGCTTCCGGTGAATTTTCACTTCCGGGTTTGCTGCCAAACTCTCCGAGATCTTTTCCTTCAGTCTCTACGAATTTTTTTATTACATCCAGATTCTCAAGTATAAGTTTTGCTTTTGCAAGACCGAACGAAAATGAGAATTTACTTTCGGGATTTAGATTAAGGATCTTGTTACCTTTGTATTCCTGTATCTCAGGCATTTCGTTTTAAATTAAGTTATAAAAAATTATTCACCTGAATATCTGTGATTCATTGCGGAAAGATATTCGTACATAGTATTAATATTACTTTTCACTGAGCCCTCGCCGTGTCTTTATCTCTGCATTCATAATATTTATCAAAAAATGAAAGTCCTTCATCTGCTTTATTAAGTATTGTTTTCTGCATTAGATACTGCTCGAAAAAAGATATATAGTTTGAAGTCTCTTCGCATTCTTCCATTTCCTTTTTAAACTCATTTATATTGTAAAGCATATCATCTTCTTTAATATCAAGATTTGACAATACGCTGCCTTCACCTGTCTCTTTATCCAGTTCCATTTTCCTGCCGTCGTAAATCAGCGAATAATTATATCCCGTTCCGAGATAAAGCGGACTGAATCTGACATTTGAAATGATTTTCGGCATACTATCCGCGCCGGAAGTAATCTCCGCATTATGTATTTCATAAAGCGGCTGAGAGCTTTTTGAAAAATCAAATATTAGAAGCATATTAAAATCATATGCGTTTATCCCGCTGGAGAGATTAAGAATAAGTTCATCTGCACCGTTTTTGTCTAAATCGATCAGCGTATCAGAAATAAATCCTGAATAAAAATTATCTCTGAAAAAGACAGTGTTATTATACCTGTCCGTTATCTGAATGCTGCCCGTAAAAAATTCCGAACTGTTATATACAAGTATAATCCTGTGGTCATTCGTATAAATCTCTTTGTCAATTATTAATCCGTCATCCTGAGCGTTAACTGCAGCTGCAGATAACAGTATTAAGAATAATTTTATTGCTTTTCTTTTCAAAGCATTTTAATCAAGTGAATAATAATCTGCGCTTTGATAATAACCGGTTTTCTGCTTGTCAAGCTGCATTAGTATGTCATTCAGCACTGAGCTTGCGCCAAGCCGGTATAGTTCGGGAGTCAGCCATTCATCGCCGAGCGTTTCTTTCATCAATACAAGATAAGCAATCGCATCCTTTGCCGTCTTGATCCCGCCGGCAGGTTTCATTCCGGTTTTAATTCCCGTTTCATTATAATAATCACGAATTGCTTCAAGCATAACAAGTGTTACAGACAAAGTAGCAGCTGGCTGAATTTTCCCGGTTGATGTTTTAATAAAATCCCCGCCTGCCATCATTCCTATAAAACTCGCCTTTCTTACATTATCATATGTTTCAAGTTCTCCTGTTTCGAGAATTACCTTGAGATGTACTTCATGTTTTTTACCGTGACGGTTGCTGTATTCATTTGCCGATTCCACGCAAGTTTCTTTGATATGTTTTATTTCATCATACACATATTCATAATCTCCTGATAAAAACTCTCCGCGTGAAATCACCATGTCGATCTCATCAGCGCCGTCTTTTATACATCTTTTAACGTCCTCTAACTTTAACTTTAAAGGATACTGACCGGATGGAAAAGCCGTTGCAACCGATGCAATGTGTACGCCGGAATTTCTGACTGCTTCTTTTGCAAACCTGATCATGTTCGGATATACACAAACGGCAGCTACATGCGGAATTGTATCATCCCCGGGTTTCGGGCTGATAGCTTTCTGACACATAGCATATACCTTTCCTTCTGAATCTTTTCCTTCAAGTGTGGTAAGATCAAGCATAGATATCGCTGTCTTTAATGCCTGTATCTTGCTTTCTGTTTTAATGCTTCTCGATGCAAGCGATGCAGCGCGCTCTTTTGCGCCGATCTCATCTACTGAAAAATTGAAATTTTTCAGAAACGTATTAATCTTAGACATACTTTAAAATTTTGTTTTACAAAAAAAAATTAACTCATATTCCTTTGCTTGATACATATTTTTACATATGTGAAATTCTTCGGTCACCGAAACAGTATTATATCTATTTTTAAAATAAATAAAAATGGTTTTTCAGCTTTTAAATTACTTCTAATATTTTTTGATCTTATTAATGATCTCTTTAATCTTTTCATTCATTTCATCTTCATTCATTTCATCTGGTTTTAAATCATCATCATTTTTTCCAACTTCAATATTCACATTATCTTCTTTAACAGGAAAATTTTCCTCCCCTGATAATTTTGAAGTATTATGAATGTCTTTTGACCGGCTTTCTTCATTTGCTGCTTCCTGAACACTGTCTTCTCCGATTTGATTTTGCTCTTCATTTGATTCAGACTGAACTGATGACTTAAAATCATTTTCAGAGTCTGAAAATTTTTCAATTGTATTCTCAGTTAATACATCATTCTTACTGTCTTTAATTTCATTTGAAATATTTTCCTCCGGATCTGACTGAACATTAGCATTAGTCTTGATATCTTCTGCATTTAATCCAAACTCTGCCCTAACTTCTTCATGCCTGTATACATTAACTGCCAGAGGCGGTAAAGTAACTTTTATGCTGAATGGAAATTCGTATCTCGGATAATCTGAAGAATATATACCGCCGAGATTTCCTTCACCTGTTCCGCCAAACTCTTCAGCATTGCTGTTTAGAATTTCCCTGTAAAATCCTTTGCGCGGAACTCCGAATATATATTCTTCGCGAATTACAGGTGTCATGTTAAATGTAAAAAGCAGCATCTCTTTTTTATCTTTGCTGAATCTTACAAATGCAATTACGCTTTTATCAGAATCCGAAAAATCGAGCCACTGAAATCCCGAACTGTCAAAATCATCTTCATGAAATGCCTGATACTCCTTGTAAATTCTGTTCAGCTCACGGAAGTATATATGATACTTCCGGTTGAAATCATATTGAAGAACATCCCAGTCAAGCGAAGATTCTGAATTCCATTCTTTATACTGCGCTATTTCGTTTCCCATAAAGTTCAGCTTTTTTCCCGGATGACTGAACATAAATCCAAACATCAGTCTGAGGTTGGCAAATTTCTGCCTTTCATTACCGGGCATTTTTTCAATTACAGATCTTTTAAGATGAACTACTTCATCATGAGAAACAGGCAGCAGAAAATTTTCACTGAATGCATACCAGATTGTAAATGTCAGTTTACCGTGATGAAATTTTCTGAATACGGGATCCATTGAAAAGTATGATAGCGTATCGTGCATCCAACCCATATTCCATTTCATATCAAAACCAAGTCCGCCGAGATGAACGGCTCTTGTAACGCCGGGCCATGAAGATGACTCTTCAGCTATCATTAGAGCGCCTTTTACTTTTTTATGAACAGTTTCATTCAGACTTTTCAGAAAGTCAATGGCTTCCAGATTTTCATTTCCGCCGTGAATATTCGGAATCCATTCTCCTTCATTTCTTGAATAATCCAAATAGAGCATCGAAGCTACTGCATCGACTCTAAGACCGTCAATATGGTATTTTTCAAACCAGAAGAGCGCGTTTGAAATTAAAAAATTTTTAACTTCGCTTTTTCCGTAATCAAAAACATATGTTCCCCATTCTTTATGAAATCCTTTTAAAGGATTCTCATAAGCGTATGCAGGACTGCCGTCAAATGTCGCAAGTCCGTGAGCGTCTGTCGGAAAATGAGAAGGCACCCAGTCAAGTATCACGCCGATGCCGTTGCGGTGACAGTGATCTACAAAATACATAAAATCTTCAGGCGATCCGTATCTGCTTGTAGGCGCGAAGTAATTTACAACCTGATATCCCCATGAAATATCGAGAGGATGCTCTGCAACAGGCATAAGCTCAATATGTGTGAAGTTCATTTCCTTTGCATAATCCGTCAGCTCATGAGCCAGCTGTCTGTAATTTTTATAACCCCATTCATTGGAGAAATTTTTGTTGTCAAAATCTTTTTTCCATGAACCGAGATGAACTTCATATATTGAGAGCGGTTTTGTTTTAAATGAAGATTTTATATTCCTGCAATTTTTTCTACTTTTCATCCACTCACTGTCCTTCCACTTATGTTTTTTTAAAGTAGTCACGACAGAAGCGTTACCGGGACGCAGTTCACATTTAAATGCGTACGGATCCGATTTAAAAATAACATTCCCATGCTTATTTTTCACAGCGAATTTATACATAGTATCTTCCTTTAATCCCGGCATAAATAAACACCAGTATCCGGAATTATTAACATTCTCCATCGGCAAAACTCCGTCTTTCCAGTCATTAAACTCTCCTGCAAGACTGACACTTCTTGCTTTCGGCGCCCATACTGCAAAGTGAACTCCCTTAATTTTTTTTATCGTACATACTTTCGCTCCTAATTTTTCAAAGGATTTCTGATGAGTGCCTTCATTAAGCAGATGAATATCAAGTTCGGAGAGCTGCGCAGGAAAAGAATACGGATCATAAAATTCATGCTTAATCTTTTTATTATCATAGTAAATTATTTTATAGGTAAACAGCTCATCCTTATTATCAAAATCAATGTGAAATATTCCTGTTTCTGACAGACCTGACATTTTGTGCTTTTTCCTGCTGCCGGATATTTTTACCCATGCTTCAGCTGCAAAAGGCAGATAAACAGTTATATAAACTTTTTTTTCGGAGATGTTTAAGTGAGGACCCAGAACAGCAAAAGGATTACTTTCATCTGATCTTAAGATCTTATCAAATTTTTTTATAAGCGGATCCTTTCGATCCGGTTTGTTCTTAAGTCCGGGCTTTTTATTCATAGCAGAAAATCCGTAAAAGATTTTACAAATTAAATTCACTCTTTATGATATTTTTTTGCGGTAAAAATTAATTTGTTGTAAAAATAAATTTTCATAGATACTTTTGAAAAATTAATTCAGGTTCTTTCATACTAACCCATTATAAAAACTGATGAATGTTTTTCATTATAAGCTCTCTTACTTCTGCATTTTTTTTGTGCTGATAATAAGTATCTGCTTCTTTTCTTTTATTAACATTTCGGAAAAGGCAGTCTCCGCTGCTGCATCAGGCTCTTCAGACTGCGATCCGAATATTATTTATTTCAAACAGGACGTCCTACCGCTTTTGCAGTCAAACTGTGCAAAATCCGGATGCCACAATGAAGAATCTCAAAAGCACGGAGTTATCCTGACAAGTTATGAAAATCTGATTCGTACTGTCGAAATTGAAAACGAAAACGATGATGATAACAGATTCGATGACAGAGATGATGACAGAGATGATGACAGAGATGATGACAGAGATGATGACAGAGATGATGACAGAGATGATGACAGAGATGATGACAGAGGGAGGAATAAAAACAGAGATAATGATAATTTTAAAAATTTTCTCCGGGCAAACGGTTCTCAGGGAGACAGATATAAAAACAAACTTGAAAAAATGCTGAGACGAAACAAGATGCCTCCGGCTCCAAATAAAAAATTAACGCAGGAGCAGAAAGAAGTTATATATAAATGGATAGATCAGGGAATGCAGAATAACAGCTGTGAAATTTCAACTTCAGACTGCGTGTCGGATAACATGGTTTTTGAATCTGACATAAAACCGATTATTGAAGAAAACTGCGTGGGCTGTCACAGCGGTGCAAAACCAAAGATGGGATATGATTTCAGTAATCCTGAAAAATTCCGGGAAGTGGCTTTGACCGGTGATGTGTATCTTGCAATCACTCATTCAGAAGGCGTTACTGCCATGCCATTCAAAGGCGATAAACTTTCTGACTGCGATATTAAAAAGATTAAATCATGGATCGATGACGGAGCTGTCCTTAAATAATTTCAAATTCAATAAATTTAAAATTTGAAATTTTCCGCAAACTTTATCCGCTTATCAATTGACGGATGTGAATGAAACAAAAATTCTATTACTTTATTCGGAGTTTTGTCAGCGAGATTCTGATCGGCTAATTTTTCCATTGCTGATATAAATGACTTCCTGTCAAGTGTTGTCTCAAGCGCAAATGTATCAGCTTCCCATTCATATTTTCTTGATAAAATACTCGACACCGGTGTTGTTATTAATCCGAATAAACCCAGGTATAAAAATAGCAGCGGTAAAGCCGCTATCTCTGAAACAGAACTGAATCCGAAAAATCCCAGAGTATCTGAGTATAATAATGATGTAAAATATAATCCTGCAAATGTCATTATTACCGAAACCGACATAAGCTTTAATATATGCCGCTTTTTATAATGCCCCATTTCATGCGCAAAAACCATTTCAATTTCCTCCGGAGAAAATTTCTCCAGCAGTGTATCGCCGAGTATTATTCTTTTGGATTTACCTAAACCTGTAAATGCCGCATTTGCCTTCTTTGTATTCTTACTCATGTCAAATTCGAAAATGCCCTGTACCTTTACGCCTGTTTTTTCACAAAGCGATTTTATCCTGTCTTCTATTTCCCGGTTTGCAACAGGTTTGAATTTATAAAATAAAGGCATGATCAGTACCGGCGCCAGTCTGCCGATAATTACTGAAAAGAAAAAAATTGCTATGCCCAGTATCAGCCACCAGCTTTCAGGATAATTTCTGATAATGTAATAAAAAATTAAAGTCAGCGGAACACCGATTAGAATTCCGACAAGCATACCTTTGAACTTCTCTATGAAAAAGCCTGTAATGGTTTGATTTGAAAGCTGATATTTATGCTCCAGTATATACTCAGAATAAAATCCCAACGGAAAAGAAATTACAGACTGAAAAATCCCGAAGAGTCCAAAAAAAATGAGCAGAGCTATATATGCATTTGAAGTAAACTCAAAAGCGAATGCTTCAAGTGATTTTGAATATCCTGTTACAATAAACAATATTGTAATCACAAAAAACAATATTGTCTCAATAAGAGATATGATCTGATTTACCTTAGAGTATTCCTTTGCTAGTTTATCTCTTTTACCGTCGTTATTTTTATCCTGAATTGAATCCGTTATTACTTCATTGTTCATTTTCATAAATCAGAATAATACAGACAATATTATGACATAAAAAATAAGCCATATACCGAATACAACAGCCGCAGTTTTTACTAAAGCGATCCTTCCGATCCTGGATAATCCGATCGATACAACTGTATAAAACCAGATCGCAAACAAGTCAACCTTTGTGAGCATGGCATATATTTTTTTACCGGCGCTTTCCTTTGTCGTAAGTATTGCAGGTCCGATACTTGTAAGATCTCCCATTATAATGGATAATACAGTAGCCAGAAGATTCCCTACTGCAATTATTATAAACGAAAGTCCTACTACATTCATTACATCCGTTAAATGCGCTTCGGATTTAAAGATTTTAAGCGCTATAAAATATATTACGCTGAGCACAAATAAAATTATGAATGGTCCAAGCGCCGCTCCGCCGTATCCGATTATTTTGAACATCGTTCCCTCAGGATTCATTGAATCAATTGCGTTATCCGCCTGCTCCTGTGTCATTGATCCGTTCTTTATGTTTTCTCTGAACTTTTCCATCATTTGCTCTTTCTGTTTTTCCATTGTCCTGGAGGTCAGCTCTTTGTCCTGCATAAAAAGAAACGATGTAACAATTCCGAGTAAGACAGCAATAAGAATCGGTATCAGCCAGTAATTCCTTTTTGGCGAGGATGCAATTGTTTCGAAAGTTTCTCCGGGAGCAGAGATAACCCCTGAGATCGCTTCCGTAACCGTTAACTGCTGATCCTGAAAATCCTGATCCTGATTCAGGGTAGGTTCAATGTTTTCTTCATTCATGACTTTGAATTATATTTAAAATTTTTTTGTAAAATTAATAAAATTATTTTTTATAAGTTATCACTATATATATAATCGGTTTACATAAATATATTTTTCGACTTCACTGCTTATCATATATCTCACTGATTTTTTTTCTCTGATAAGTGTTCTTATTTTCGAAGATGAAATTTCCATTAACGGTATCGGAACAATTCTTATTCTTGATGAATATTTTGATTCAGCTTTTTCAAGCTCTGATCCCGGTCTTCCTACTACTATTATTTCCGCAAGTTCAAATAATTTCTCCGGCTGTTTCCATTTGTCAAGTATAAGAATATTATCAGCTCCAAGTATCAGGAAAAACTTTACATTTTCATTAATGTAAACTTCTTTTAATTTCTGAAGCGTTTCAACCGTATATGTTTTCTCCCCGCTGTCTCTGATCTCTATATCGCTTACTTCAAATTTACCGTTATTTCCGAAAGCAAGTTTCGCCATTGCTAATCTGTGTTCCGAACTTATGGACTCCTTTAAAGGGTGATTTCCGGAAGGAATGAATATCATCTTATCCAGCTTCAGCTCATCAGTAACGTGCTGCGCTGCTATTGAATGAGCAATATGAGGAGGATTAAACGCGCCTCCGAATATTCCGATTCTTTTCATCTGACGGATTTTATTTCGGTTAATTTCAGGTATTCTTTTTCTGTTTTTTCAGTCATTATTTTTTCAGAAAAATTTTTTGATTTTCTAAATGCATTGTCTGAAAGTTTATCACGTATAGCTTTACTGTTAACTGCTTTTTCAATTTTTTCCTTAAATACGCTTCTGTCATTTACATCAAATAAATATCCGCTCACTCCGTCTTCAATAAGCTCTTTGTTAGAAGGTATATCGCTTGCAATAATACATCTTCCGCATGACATTGCCTCGATCATCGAAATTGACAATCCTTCCCATAGAGTTGGAAATACATAAGCATCAAACAATGAATAATGATCTTCTGTATTTGTAACCGAACCCGGAAAAATAATTCTCTCTTTTTCTTCAATGCCTTCTGCAAGTTTTTTACATTCATCCAGATATTTCCCGTCGCCGGCAAGCAGTATCTTTAGCCCGGAATACTTCTTTAACAGCTCATCACAGTTTCTCAGAATGTACCTTTGGTTTTTCTGATAATCAAACCTGGAAATATTTCCTATCACCGTATCAGCTTCATCAATTCCGTATTTTATCATAAGTGATTTGTTTTTTTCTCTGATGCTGAATCTGTCATGATCTATTCCGTTATAAATTACAGTTGTACTTGATGGTTCAGCGATCTTCAGCTTTTCAGCAAGGTCACGGTCTGACTGTGAAACGCAGATAAATCTGTCTGTGAACTGAGTAAGATACTGTTCAACGGAAAGCGAAAAGTATTTACGAAAAACATTTGAAGAATTTATATAATGAATGCCGTGAATTGTATGTAAAGTTTTTACATTGCCGAAATTCTTTTTATAAAATCTCGCATACATCCCTGCTACTCCTCCGTGCGAATGTATTATATCAATTGAATATTTCTTTACGATCTCATCGATTCTTCCGAGATATTTTTTCCGGTAAAACTTCGGAAGTACCGCCGGCTCAAATCTGAAACCGTTTTTTTCCGCAAGCTGTCTGAACTCACCTGATCCCGAAGCAGTTATAAGGGGATCAAATTTTTCTTTATTCAGACACTTCACAAGCGAAAGAATATGCGTCTGCCCGCCTCCGATAAATCCGCCGTCAATAAGCTCAAGTATTCTTATCATTTCAGGTTATTTTCTTTTTACTCCCATAGTCAGCATTAATATTTGCGCGTTCAGTTTTTTAAAACCTGTTACGGTCAGTATAAAAAATTTTACGAATAAATAAAATCTCAAACTCACCCTGTCCAAAATCCCGCAGTGCTTCCTGTAATAATATAATTGCGATTCTTTAGAATAATAATAAGTATCCGTCTGAAAATTTTGATTCACAATTTCACCTTTATAGTGGATGATATTACAAAACGGATAAAACATATTCTTATATCCTGCATCTTTTAACCTTTTGCACAAATCCGCATCCTCATAAAAAAGAAAAAATTTCTCATCAAAACCTCCGGCTTTTAAAAATACATCTTTTCTTATTGCCAGCGCAGCACCTGTCACCCAGTCAACTTCTTTTATTCCCGAATATTCTGTCTCCTTTAGTCCAATTGCTATTGCATTCCTTTTTTCAAACTCCTTCTCTTCATTCTTATTGCTTATCTCATTTAAAAAATTGTTTTCTTTCCAGAATGAAAGCTGAAATGTTCCGTCTTCATTAAACAGTTTTAAACCGACTGCGCCGGTTTCAGGATTGTCAAGCAGTTTAAATAAGTCATCTCCGGGAGCTGTCACGATCTTTGTATCCGCATTTAAAAAAAGAAGATTACTTCCCGATGAATTTTTCGCACCTAAATTATTTGCATTAGAATATCCTCTGTTACTGTTATTCAGAATTATAATGTTCCTGTATAATTGCTTTAACTCTTCCAGATTTTCATTCGGTGAGTTGTTTATAACTATAACTTCAAATTCAAATCTGAATTTTTCATAAACAGAATCCAGACAATCCTTCAATAGAGTTTTCTGATTATAATTTATTATAATTATGGAAACCATCTATGCCGTTTTTTTATTTTCCAAAACCCTTATACCTGTAACTTTACAATATGAAATTGAAAAAAGATTTATAAGTCTTTCAATAAAATTATCACCGTTGAATATTTTCCCGCTGATAAAACTCATTACAAATGAGCTGTTTACTCTTTTGTTCAGTTTTATCTCAGACCTTTTATTTTTTATCCATCCGATATTTGAAAAAAACCATACATACGCTTTTACAAGCTGTACCGCAGAATATTTTTTCATAAATTAACAGAACCAGTTTCATAAAAAAATTAAAAATAAGATACGGTATGTATTTCACAATGAAACTTTCCGGGAAGAAAAGAAGAAAATTCAGCAGTCGGTTTCTTTCCTGATAAAAATATAAATGAGACGCCTTTTTATCTTCTGTCGCGCCGCCGCCCTTGTGATATACAATTGATTCGGAAGTATGCAAAATTTTCAATCCTCTGAATTTCACGCTGAAACAAAGAAATGTATCTTCGGAATATGCGAAATATTCTGATGGAAATAATTCACCAAGACTATTTACAAGTATTTTTCTGATAATCAGTGAACAGCCCGTCGCCTGAAAAATCTCGCCAATACCGTTCTCACCGATTTCAAAGACTCGCATTATATTGTGACCAAGCAGATTTATCGTGCCGTTCATTTCATAGTATTTTAAAGGAATACCATCCGTATAAACCAGCGACTGCGCAATACCTGTTTTTCTGTCAGATTCAATACAGTCTATAAGCTTTTCAAGCCACAATTTATCAACGGTTGTATCATTATTCAAAAGCACAATAAATTCACCGGAGCATTCCGATAATCCGAGATTATTTCCGCCGGCAAATCCGAGATTCCTTTTTGCTTTTATAATTTTAATGAAAGGTAATGCAAAATTCTCCTTCATAAATTCAACGCTGCCGTCAGTCGAAGCGTTATCAACAAAAACAATTTCGAAATCCCTGAAAGTCTGACTGATCAATGATTCAAAACAATCTTTTAAGAATCTTACTCCGTTGTAATTCACTATGATGACAGATGCTTTAATATTCTTGTTTATAAGTTATTGAGTGAATTTTATTTGAGAATGCTTTTTAAATAATCCGCGCTGACTACACGAGTCTTCTGAACTGATTTTCTTTTGCGAATTGAAGCGGGTATTTCTGAAATTCCTTTTATATATCCTTTTACAGCGGAGATAAATACGCTGAATGATTCGTTTATTAAAAACAATAAATATCTCTTTACTCTCACAATAAGGAAGAAAGGCAATCCTGACAGCAGCATTGACATTGGATAGTTTTTCAGTCTCAGCGCTATAAGATTTTTTTCACAAAGCATCACCTGAAAACCTTCGCGTGATTTCGTCGTTGCACCGCGCTTATGATAGACAACGGCTTTTGGATTATAGAAACATTTGTAACCTGCAAGCTGAAGTCTGAAACTGAAATCAACATCTTCATAATATGCGAAAAAATCTTCATCAAAAAATCCTGCGGCGCTAAAAACTTCGCTGCGATAAGCTGATGCTCCGGCACATGCGCCGAAAATAAATTCCGGCTCGTCATACTGACCGACGTCATTTTCACCGAATCCTCTTGCATAAGGCGAACCTTTCTCTTTTATAAAATCACCGGCATCATCAATTATTTTTCTGTCCGTAAAATTCAGCATCTTGCAGGCAACGCTGCCGGTATCCTCGCTTTTAAATCCATTTACCATTTCTTTCAGAAATTCCTTATCACATTCGGTATCGTTATTCAGCAGTATAATAAATTCAGATTTAATTTTTTCGAGTGAATATTTAATTCCCTGATTTACAGCTTTTGCAAATCCGTTGTTTGTATTGTTTCTGATTATTCTGATCTCCGGATAATTCTCTTCGGTAAATTTCACTGAATCATCTGAGGAGTTATTGTCAACCAGTACGATTATAAAATCATTTATTGACTGTGCTCTCAGCGAATCAAAGCAGGTTTTAAGATGATGCTGTCCGTTAAGATTCGGTATTATCACGGATATCATTTTAAAAAATTGTTTTATTGAATTCAGAGATCAGATACTTGTGTTTCTTAAGTCTGTAACTGTTCTTCTTTCCGGCTATACTTTTAATATATTCGCCGGAGATCACTGTCAGTGAATTTGCATAAACGCATACTTTCAGAAGCAGCGTCCTCATTGCTCCGTAGTTGTTTTCAAAAAATTTTATCATACTCATTATAAATCTTCCGTGCAGCCAGTAATCATCATCTGTCTTAAAGCTCTCTCCTCCGAGATGAGTTACTTTCATTGAAGTATCCACTTTCAGATCATGTTTCTTTGAAATCCTGTAGCTAAGATCGACATCTTCAAAAAACAATTCATACGATTCATTCATCCTGCCGGATTCTTCAAAAATATCTCTTCGCGTAAAAAAAAATGCGCATGGGATCTGATCAGTTCTTTCCGATTTTCCTGAATTCAGGTTAATAGTATAATCACAAAGATATTTATTTTTTAAATATCCGGAATTTTCAAACAGCTTTGCCGCAAAAGAGTAAAACAGAATAAACTGCATTACGGAAGGATATCTCTGAAAATACCGGTATTGAAATTTTCCGTCCGATCCTGTCAGCTTAGGACAGACAGCGCCTGTATTTGCCGGGCTTATCATACTTTCCGTTAATCTTTTGAGCAACGGCTCAGAAAATATTATATCCGGATTCATGATCAGGATAAATTCTCCTTTGCTTTCTTCAAATCCCATGTTGTTAGCTGCCGAAAAACTGATCCTGCTTTTCAGATACACCGGCTTAACTTTTTCATATTTTTCAGAAAGACTTTTTATAACGTCCTCTGATCCGTCGCGTGAATCATTATCAACTATTATAATTTCGAATTCAGTATCTTTCTCAATACTGATTACAGATTCCACGCAGTCTTTAAGAACTGCTGGAGTTTTGTAGTTAACTATTATAATTGATACTGTCATTTAATATAATTTTCGGAGATCAAATCTTCAAATTTATTTACTGATCTGTTCCAGTCTAATGTTTCTCTGATTTTCTCAGATCCTTCTTCTGATATCCTCCTGAGCTCATCTCTGTTACTCAGAAGATAATCAACGCATTTATAAAGTTCATCAGGATTATCAGGTGAAGCGAGCATAGCTGATTTGAGATGCTCTGCAAACTCCGGCACGGCTCCGGATCTGTTTCCGGAAAGTGCACATCTACACGCCATTGCTTCAGCCGGAGGAAGTCCGAAACCTTCATAAAGACTTGTAAACAAAAAAATATCCGATCCGCAGTATAGTTTAACAATGTCCTCTTCGCCCGGATCAGTAATGAATTCTATATACTCCGGCATGTTGTGATATCTGCTGCGTCCGAAAGATCTGAATCTCACATCCGGATATTTTTCATGGATCCTGACAGCAATATCAATAGCCGTCTTAGTGTTTTTATTTTCAAGTATATGATCAGTAAAAAGTATTACCGGAGGATCATTGAATACTTTATTAGGATTATTGAATAAACTGAAATCAATCCCGTTTAAGATAATTTCAGAATTTGAATTGAATTTCCTGAGCAGCAGGTCTTTAAGATATTTTGATACTGTAATTCTTGTTAAGGGAAGACTGTAACTTTTATCCACATAAAATTCATTCGAATTCCAGTTCTCATAATCCTGTATAAGATAAAACTTTTTTCCTTTAGCTGCATTTAGTTTGCTGACAACGTAAGATGTTGTCCAGGAAGTTGCTATCAATGCATCTGCATCTCTGACGGTGAAATTATTAAACAGCCAGAGAAATTCAAATTTAAAATTATATCTGTATATATTATCAGGAAACTTTTTACCTTTTAAAATAATATTCTTCGCATATTTTAACTGATACTTAAGATAATATTTGCTGACAGATCCTTTATAATTATTAAAAGGAATAACAGGCGTATACAGAATTACATCATGTCCGCGTGATGTAAGGCGGTTTGCATATTCAAATATAATTCTCATACCACCTGTTCTTGATATTTCCGGAACGATAAAATTAATCTTCATTGGTTTTCCGAAAGCTTTTTGATCCGTACAATGTATTTTCTATATTTACTCCGATTTAACTTTTCTTCATCTAGATATTTTACCGGAATCAGTTTTATGATAACTTTTGACAAAAGCTTTTTATCCCTGTTGTCTAAAAATTTCATTTTCTTTATGAGCAGAATATAAACTGATGTAAAGAAACCGAAAAGAACTAATATACAGATTATTCCTGAGATCCTTCCCTGCGGCTGATATATAAATTTATTTGAGAAATAATACACAACTCCTGCAGCAATACCGCTTATGATTCCTGCTGCAAGAGGACGCAATTGCTTTTCGGTAAATATGTCTTTTGTCTTAAGCGAGAAAAATTTTGCGGACACAAAATAAAGATACAGTGAAGAGATGACAGTGGAAAATACGTTTCCGATTGCTGCGCCTGTCAGACCGTAATATTTTATGAGCAAAAAACTGACAATTAAATTTATTCCGAGAAAGATCATTCCTTCCCTCATCTGATATTTCGGAACGCCTGTGTTCGGAATAACAGAATTTCCGGGAGCAGATATTGACATGTTTACAAGCTGACCAATCACAAGTATTTTCAGAATATATGATGAATGTTCATATCCTTCACCGAGCCATGTAAATATTAACAGGTCGGAAAAAACAAATAAAAATATAAAAACCGGAACTGCAGTTAGCGTTAGATACTTTGCGGAATCTGTATAAAGCTCTTTTAATTTCTGATCATCATTTTTAGCTTTTAACTCTGATGCAACGGGAGCGATCTGAGGTATGATCTGAAAAGGTACAAGTCTTCCGATACGAGTGATCCTGTTTGCAACATTAAAATAAGTAACGTTATTTAGCACAGAAAAATATGCGAGAAGGAATTCATCATATTTCTCAGCAGCAAAAGTCGCTAATTTCGAAACCTGCATCTGCACTCCGAACTTAGACATTTCTTTAAGAGGAGCAATGCGGGTATGAAAAAGACTGACCTTTAATTCACTGAGATGTTTCTTTGCAAGAATTGCATACATTATATTTGTCAGCAATACAGATATAAGCTGCACCCACATTATTCCCGTAAGACCGTAACCGGATTTAAGAGCAATTACTGTCAGTATCAGATTAATGAAACCTGCTGTCAGAGCGACCGCACTTGTAATATACATTTTCTGAATACTGATAAGCACAGAAGTAAAAATCATAAATGTTCCGGAAATTATAAATATTATCAGACCTATATTATAAACATTCGAAGCCAGATCCTGTAACTCCGGAGGAATATTCAGCAGAGAAAGCAGCGGACCTGAAAAAAAGTAAGCGGCTCCGGCTATCAGTAATGAAACTAAAATATAAAAGATCAGACCTGTGTTGAAATATTCGTTTAGATTTTTATAATCCCTGTTTACATTATATCTCGAAATAAATACTACGAAAGAAGATGAAATGCTTAGGTCAAAAAGATTGAACAACCCTATAAACCCAAGAATAAGCGCATACAATCCAAACTGCACTTCACCTATACTTGATAATATGAACGGAGTTAAGATTAAAGGAAAAATAAACCCGAATAACTGTGCAAGCACATAGTAAGCTGTATTTTTTACTACTTTATCTGTAAGAGACATGATCAGAATTTGTAAGTTCAAAAATTCCGGATATCGGGATACAGAAATTGATTACAGGAAATATAAAAAAATTGTAAGAAGTTAAAATGAAATCAGGATTCGTAAAATAAAAAGACTTAACCTTTCTGAAAATTTCCGGGGAAGAAAAAAACAATCCGGGTTGTGGAGAAAAAATTTCAGCATGATTCATATTCAAATTTTATTTGCCGGATGGTAATGCATTCCTGCATTATAAAACATCATTTGAATCTGATACCGGAGGTTATCAATATCTTTTTGATAATTCTGCTTTTTTATGCCGCTGACATTTTTATGCTGATTTTTTCTGAGAGCCAGAGTCGTAGCTGTCTTTACATAACTTTTCTGATCCACTCCTGCCGGGCACCATCCGTATTTAAATCTCCGCATTACATAAGGAAGATGATTTAAATGTTCCGGAGGTATGAAACCCCTATTTGCCTCATCCTGCAGCTCTTTAAGAATTGTTTTGCCTTCAAAGTAAACCGAGATCTGAAATATAGAAAATGTAACAAACAGATAAAGTATCAGGAACAGAAAACCAAATAAAGTTGTATCTTCAAAACTTACGGAAAGATTCCAGCTGAAGTGCAGGAACACGGCAAGAAAAAATCCGGTAGGGATCAGAATAAATTTTAATATAAATGGTTTAAACTTTGCATAACCGAGAAACGCTCCGAATGTAGCGGTTGCCAGAAAGTGCATTACCGCTGAAAATAATGTCCTAATTATAACTATCATAAGCCATGCAACAGGAGTTGTCCCGTAAAAAAGGAAGTACATAAAATTTTCAGTCATTCCGAAACCAAGTCCTATAGCGCCTCCGAGTACAGCTCCGTCCACACCGCCGTCAAATCTTTTACTGAATGAAATGATCAGAAGAAACAAACCTTTGGTAAACTCTTCGACAAGAGGTGCAGTTATTACAGCGCCGGAGAGATTCATTAACTCCGCCGGGTTATCATCTGATACTGCCTGTATGAGTTCATTGAGAGGTATCTGAAATATCAGACTTCCGATTATTGCAAGAAAAACCGCTCCGGTCGCTCCCCAGAAAAAATTCATAAGGACAAACCAGAATGGCTCTCTTTCATATCTGTCCATATACCAGATAATAAGCAGGTAGAAAAACATCGGTACAACCGCAGCTATAAGCGAAGCAAACGCAAGGAATAATCCCATTGATTAATTTAATTCCTGATTTAATTGAATAAATTTCTGAAATCTGAAAAAACTGTCAGCCGAGTAATATCATTAGTTCATTCTTTTCTACCGAGTTCATTTCCTCAACATAAACTTTTTTTATCACCGAATCTTTTTTTGATTTTATTTCATTCTCCATTTTCATTGCCTCGAGCACTAGAAGCACATCGCCTTTTTTTATCAGCTGACCTTCATGTACGTTAAGCTTCTTAATGATTCCCGGCATCGGCGAGACTATTTCATTTTTCACTGTATCGCCGGATTTATTTCCTGACAATTTTTCTTTCAGAAGATCGAGTTCGCTTTTGCAGTTCACTTTGTAAAGAATTGAATCCAGATTAATTTCTGTGTAATTATCTTCTGTGTTTTCAGATACAGAAATATAATAGTTTCTGTTGTCAATCCTGAGGATCATTACATTCGGACTAAGCCATTTATAATTATACTCAACTTCTTTTCCGCTGATAAACGCCTTGCTGTCCGAAGAGATTATAACTTCGCTTTTCTTGTCCGAATCCAAAAAACTCAATTGAAATTTTTTCATCTGAATGTATCCTGCCTTTTTTTAATCCAGTTTCCTGATACACCGTTACTGCTCATTTTAATTTTTCTGTTTGATGAGTTCTTATTTTCTTTTAATATTACCGCTGCAAGACTGACTGCCGAATCCAGTTCTTCATTTGAGAAATCCGGACTGATGATTCTGGACTTAAATTCCTTTTCTATGAACTGAGTATGATAATTACCGTCAACAAATTCCTTACATTCCAGAAGACTGAGTAAAAAATTAATGTTAGTTTTAATTCCGACTATCACATAATCTTTCAATGCTCTTTTCATTTTTTCAATTGCAACCGTCCTGTCCGCTCCGTAAGAGATCAGTTTCGAGATCATGGGATCATAATATACCGATATCTCGTCTCCCTGTTCAATTCCGGTATCTTCCCTCATTCCGCTGCCCAGAAAACTTTTCATATAAGTGATTTTTCCGGACGACGGCATAAAATTATCATAAGAATCTTCAGCGCATATCCTGCATTCTATAGTATGACCATAGAAATTCACGTCTTCCTGTGTTAAAGTCAGCTTCCCGCCATTTGCGATTTTGATCTGCTCTCTTACAAGATCCAGTCCTGTGCGGATTTCCGTAATCGGGTGTTCCACCTGAAGACGCGTATTTACTTCAAGGAAATAAAACTTTTTATTTTCATCAACAATAAACTCAACCGTTCCTGCATTTGTATAACCCGCAGCTTTAACAATTCTTTTAGCGCATTCGCCCATATCTCTGCGAAGATTTTCATCCATTATCACGGAAGGGGTTTCTTCAATGATCTTCTGATGTCTTCTCTGCATGGAACATTCCCTTTCGCCGAGATGAATTACATTGCCATGTTCATCAGCCAGTATCTGAAATTCTATATGTCTGGGATTCACAATATACTTTTCAATGAATACGCTGTCATCTCCAAAAGAGGATTTGGCTTCGCTTTGCGCCATTCTAAGTGAACTTTCAATTTCCGATTCATCATTCACCACGCGCATGCCTTTTCCGCCGCCGCCGGCTGAAGCTTTGATAAGGACAGGATATCCGATCTCTGAGGCAATCGATTTTATTTTACTCATATCCTGCAGCGGCTTATCAGTGCCGGGTACAACGGGCACATCATTTTTCAAAGCCAGTGCTTTTGCTTCTGTTTTACTGCCCAGCAGTTCAATGGATTTATAACCGGGTCCTATAAATTTTATTCCGTTGTCTTCGCACATTTTCGCAAAGAAACCTCTTTCGGACAGAAATCCGTAACCCGGATGTATTGCTTCCGCTCCTGTTTTTTTTGCAATTTCAATTATTTTATCGGCAAGTAAATAACTTTTTGAAGAGGGAGATTCTCCCAATCGGTATGCTTCATCAGCAAGTTTTGTAAAAAGCGAGTATCTGTCAAAATCAGAATAGACCGCTACCGTTTTAATTCCCATTTCCTTTGCAGTCGAGAGGATTCTAACTGCTATTTCACCCCTGTTTGCAATTAATATTTTTTTAAACAATTTGTTTTTGAAATTTTTGAATACATACAAATTTAGTAATATTGCACCGATATAAAAAGGAAGTAAACGTTATCAGTTTGTTCAATTTAGGTAAATGAAGAGTCAATTCATTTTTATAAGTTAACCGGGACACAATTAGTTTTGAAGTTTTAAAAAATTCAAAAAATATATGAGAGCTCAGGATTAATTCAGAGTTCAAAACAATAATGATAAATAACAGGTGTTCAGTAAATATAGAATTTAATTTAAGTTTTCAATTTCGGATATTTATACTTTTAAAAAAATAATTTATAAAATGCCAAGAACTGAACTGATAACAAGAGTCATGGACTCAATAGACAGGAAGGACGGAAAAGCCTTCAGTGAATTTATTACCGAGGACGGCGTATTTAAGTATGCTAACAACGAAGCGGTAAAAGGCAGAAAAAACATTGAAGAATATGTAAATGGATTTTTCAGCATGATCAAATCAGGCAAGCATACAATTGTCAAACTTTGGGATGAAGGCGACAGCATTGTATGGCAGGGTGAAGTTACTTATACAAGACATGATGATAAGGTAATGACCTTTCCTTTCGTTAATGTGTTTTATATGAAAGGAGATATGATAACTGATTATCTGATACATATAGATAATACTCCTTTATTTGCTTCCTAATCAGATTTCTTTCCGTAACTCATTTAATCGAAATTTTAAAGGACTTTGTAAAATGAGTTACGGAATTGATTTTACTTACGTAAAAAACCGGCTAAGAAAATTACTCATAACTTCCTGCGATTTTAATCGTTTACACCTTACATTCTGAATTTCCCGTTGATTTATATTTTAAAGTTTTAGCATCACTTTTTGTTTTCCTTTGCTTTGTTCAGTTGTTTCAAATTTTAGTATTAATTTCCCATGCTGTCCAAATTATTTTTAAATAAGAAAATTTTCGTCAAATTTATATTATTTTTGCAGTTTTATATCAATCTATATAGAAGACCCGCCTTTGAAAAATTGCCGAAAGAATTCATGAGCAATTGCGTCAATAAAATTTCCTTGTTTGAGAAATATGCGAAGCAAATTTTGAGTCGGAAATTTTACATCAATTGTGAGCCGAAGACGTCCCGAAGGGAAAATGAATTCCGGCAATTCTTCATTAGCGGAGATTTTTCTTTGATACTTTATTTTGATCTGTCAAAAGAAAGTACTATAAAATCGATACAACTTTAATTTTAATACTAAACATTTTGAAAAGATGTGATTAATTTCTTTTATATCTCATATATATGAGATTGAAACCATCTATTCGATTTCATAAATTATCTTATGAAAAATATTGATATAAAAATACTCTGTGTATTGTTGTTCATTTCAATCCATTCAGGTTCTGTTCGTTCGGAAGACTACCGTATAAAGACAGAGCGTGTATCAGACAAACTCGGCGTTTCCGTAAACTTAGTTTACAGAATGTTTCAGGACAGCAAAGGGTTTATGTGGTTTGGCACAATGTTTGGTCTCATCAGATATGACGGATTGAATTACATAACATACCGACATGATCCATCAGATACAAATACACTTTCCAATGACGATATAATTTCATTTTTAGAAGACCGTGACGGTTTCTTATGGTTTGGCACATATAACGGCGGTCTGAACCGGTTTGACAGGAATACAGGTGAATTTACAAGATATATTCATGACAGTAAGAATCCGGGCTCGGTCAGCGGTAACGTGATATGGTCTATAGTTCAGGATAAAGAAGGAACCATCTGGATCGCAACGGAAGAAGGCGGACTATGCAGATTTGATAACGGTATTTTTAAAACATACAGACATGATCCGGTTAACGTGAAAAGTATCAGCAGTAATCAGATCAGAATTTTGTCTGTCGATAATAATGGCAATATCTGGGCAGGTACATCAGGAAGCGGGCTCAATGTTTTTAACAAAAGGACTGAGGAATTTAAAGTATATAAAAATGACAAAGAAAACAAAAGCAGTATAAGCGGTAATTTTATTCAGTCAATTTTAAACGACAGTTATGGTAACATATGGATAGGAACCGGCGCAGCGGGATTAAATAAATTTGATAAGAGTACAGGTACATTCATCCGATATCAGCATGACAAATCGGACCCGGAAAGCATAAGCGACAATAGTGTGTTTTCAATTACTGAAGAGTTTCCGGGAGTATTGGCGGTGGGGACGGGAAACGGTTTAAACCGTTTTTCCGTCCTTGAAGGTAAATTTAAAAAGATAAATCTTACTGCCGGTTCTGACGGGAAACGCGAAATCATTATGAGCATCTGCAAAGATAAGTCCGGTGTGCTATGGGTCAGCAATTATCAGGAAGGCTTGTATAAAATCACTCAATCTAAAAATATTTTTAAAAACTATTTTGAAAATTTTAATGTCCTGTCGCTTTTTCAGGAACAAGACGGAATTTTATGGATCGGAACACAAAACGGTCTTTACAGGTCGGATAAAAATTTTAAAATACTTGAGTCATACTTTAATAACCCAAACAATCCCGGAACTATAAGCAATAATTATATCAGATCAATAACTAAAGACTCACAGGGAGATCTGTGGATAGGTACTAATCACGGACTGAACAAATATGATAAAAGTAAAAAAACATTTGTGAAGTTTTTTAATGAACCTGACAATATAAATTCTCTCAGCGTTAATAATATCACTAAACTTTATACGGACAGATCCGGGATTTTATGGATCGGTACATCCTTTGGCATAAATGAATATATTCCGTCTGAAAATAAATTCAAAAGGTATGTCCATTCTGACAGTATTAAAGAAAGTCTGAGTGAGAATACGATTCTGTCTGTTTATGAAGATCGCTCCGGCAACATGTGGTTTGGAACATATGCAGGTTTAAATAAACTGAACCGGATCTCAGGAAATTTTATACATTACAGTCACAACCCCGGAAGTTTGAATTCTCTAAGTAATAATTATGTGTATTCCTTTAGTGAAGACGAAACGGGGAATTTCTGGGTCGGCACGGGAGGAGGATTAAATAAATTTAATCCGTCTTCCGGTACATTCACTCATTTCAATGAGAAAAGCGGATTCGAAAATTCCGTTATTGCCGGCATAGTTCCGGATAGATTCGGAAATCTCTGGCTTAGTACAATGAAAGGTCTCAGCAGATTCAGCTCTGTTCAGAAGGAAGTAAGAAATTTTGATGTGTCCGACGGTCTTTCAAATAATATGTTTAATTTTTCTTCATGTCTTGCATCTGCTGACGGAGAAATCATCTTCGGAGGAGTGAACGGACTTTGTTCGGTGAATCCTGCTGAGATAAAGAGCAGCAGTTACATTCCTGATATTCTTTTTACGGGTCTTACTAGATATAAAGAAAATAAAAAATTCACGGATTATATTTCACCTGAAAATGCAGTTACATTAAGTCATAAAGATGCAGTCATCAATATAGGTTTTTCATCTTCAGATTTTTCCGCTCCAGATAAAATTTTATTCTCATATATTCTCGAAGGTTTTGATTTTGACTGGACGCCTTACAGCAGTCTGAGAAATGCAGTCTATACAAACCTTGATCCCGGTAACTATACATTTAAAGTCAAAAGTACAAACGCCGACGGAGTTATAAATGAATCAATCGCTGAAATTAAAATAAGTGTTTTACCGCCTTTCTGGAAGACTTGGTGGTTTTATGCTCTTGTTATATCAGTATTAGTTGCTGTATTGATTTTGCTGCACAATTTAAGAGTCAGGCAAAAGGTAAAGCATCTTCTTGATATTGAAAAAGCTCGCGAATCCGAACGTGAAAAAGTCCGCGAACAGGCTTCAAGAGATTATCATGATGAACTCGGTCATAAGCTTACAAGAATCTCTCTCTACAGCCGGAGAGTTAATAAAAAACTTCAGGCATTATCAACCGGAATATCTGATGATCTGAAATTCATTGTCGATACTTCAAACAGTCTTCAAAGCGGCGCTAAAGATCTTATCTGGACAATGAATCCTCAGGAAGATTCACTTTATGATTTCGCCGTCAGGTTAAAGGATTTTGGTAATGAGCTGTTTGGAAATACAGGAATTGATTTTCATTCCGATACTTTAAATACGGAGCTGCAGAATTTAAAACTTTCAATGAATTGTAAAAGGCATCTGATTTATATTTTTAAAGAAGGTATGAATAATATTCTTAAATATTCAGAATGCAAAAATGTAAATCTGATATTCCGCATATATGATGAAGACATTGAAATAATTCTCGAAGACGACGGCAAAGGTTTTGATCCCGCTTCATGTCAGAAAGGTTATGGTCTGAAAAATATTTTCCTGCGGGCTGAGCAAATTGATCTGAATGTAAACATAAGTTCTTTTCCCGGCGCCGGTACCAAGATTACTCTTACTGCCGGGATTCAGAATCTGATTTCAGTAAACTCAGGAAGCAAATCATGATCAGAGTATCAATAGTCGAAGACGACAGACCAATCAGAACAGCATTGAAAGAATTGATAAGCGAGTGTGACGGATTATCCTGTATCGGTAATTACGGAGATTGTGAAAGCGCAGTAAATGATATGATAAATAATAAACCGGATGTTATGTTAATGGATATTGAACTTCCGGGGATTTCAGGTATAGAAGGAGTGAAAATAATAAAACAGAAATTTCCAAAAGTTGATATTATAATGCTTACCGTTCACGAGGATCTCTCTCTGGTCTTTAAAGCTCTAAGCGCTGGTGCAAGCGGATACCTTGATAAAAGTGCTTCCGATGAAAAAATCATAGAATCTATTAAAGAAATTTACGAAGGCGGTGCGCCAATGTCATATAAAATTGCCAAACTCGTTGTATCTTCTTTTCAAAAAAAACCTGAATCGCCTCTTACAGTCAGAGAATCGGAAGTACTGGATCTTTTGTGCAAAGGAAATTCTTACAAAGAAATTGCTTACAAACTTTTCATTACTGTCGGCACTGTCCGTCACCATATAAAAAATATTTACCACAAACTTCATGTCCATTCTAAATCCGAAGCTGTCGCTAAAGCTTTTAAGGAAAGATTGATTGATAATTCCTGAGAACTTAATATTATCAGTATTCTGTAATCTTACCTGACAATTTTCAGATTCTATTCTCCTTTCCATACATTAATAAATTGTTACACAATTTATATTTAATTAATTTGTTCATAAATTCATAAAACAATTGATGAAAGAAAAAATACGCATTGCCTCCGGTCAGGGATTCTGGGGCGATCTCGTCGATGCCCCTTTCAAACAGGCAACAGGCGGACCGGTAGATTATATTATGATGGACTATCTTGCGGAAGTGACAATGTCTATCCTGCAGAAACAAAAACTTAAGGATCCCGCTTTCGGATATGCGCGCGATATCCCTCCTCTGATGGAAAGACTTCTTCCCGTTATTAAAGAGAAAAATATAAAAGTCATTACAAACGGCGGCGGCGTTAATCCTGTAGCATGCAGAGACGCAATTTTTAAAGTCGCTGAAAAAATCGGAATTAAAAATCTGAAGATCGGGATCGTGCAGGGCGATAATATTCTGGATAATATTGATGAACTTGTTTCAAAAGGGATTGAACTTAAAAATATGGAAACCGGCGCATCGATAAAAACCGTTCGTGATAAAATTTTAAGCGCTAATGTCTATCTCGGAGCAGCTCCGGTCGTGGAGTGTCTGAAGCAGGGAGCTGATATTGTAATAACAGGCAGAGTTACGGATACAGGACTTACACTTGCGCCGATGATATATGAATTCGGCTGGAATATGAATAACTGGGATCTTATGGCAGCCGGAACAGTCGCAGGTCACATCCTTGAATGCGGCGGTCAGGCGAGCGGGGGAAATTTTCTGGGAGACTGGAAAAGCATTCCTGATCTTGCGAGGATTGGTTTTCCAATTGCTGAAGCTTTTCCTGACGGTGAAGTTATTATTACAAAACATGATAATACCGGCGGTAAAGTCAGCATTGATACTGTCAGTGAACAGCTTGTATATGAGATCGGAGATCCGAAAGATTATATTACACCTGACTGCATTGCAGATTTTACTTCTATTCAGCTTGAAGATATCGGTGAAAACAGGGTCAGAGTATTTGGAGTAAAGGGTTTTCCAGCTACTCCTTTTTATAAAGTTTCAATGTCGTATTCAGACGGATACAGCGCTGTCGGCTCTCTTACATATTCATGGCCCGACGCACTTGATAAAGCAAAAGCCGCAGATGAGATTTTAAGAATACGTTTAAAAGATCTTGGTTTGAAGTTTGAAGAGATCAGAAGCGAGTTTCAGGGTTACAACGCCTGTCACGGACCGCTGGCAAATAAAATAGAAGAGCCGAACGAAGTAATACTGCGTTTTGCTGTTAGATCACAGGATAAAAATTCTGTAGAAAGATTCGGTAAGGAAATCGCTCCGCTGATACTTACCGGTCCGCCCGGTGTTACGGGCTTTGCAGGCGGAAGACCAAAGCCTTCTGATGTAGTTGCATACTGGCCGGCACTGATTCCAAAAACTGAAGTTACTGCAATGCTTGAAGTAAAAGAAAATTAATTTTAAAATAAAAAATATTTATGAAAAAATTATTACCGGGTTTCTGTATTATAATTCTTTTTTTTGTTCATTCAGGATGCGGTACAAAAGGCATTGAAAGCTACGATGCCGGGCTTAATCTTTTCAAAGAAAAAAAATATAATGATTGCGTAGTCGAATTTCAGAACGCAGTAAATGAAAATCCTGAATTCGGAGAAGCATATATGTTTCTTGGAAGAGCATATAATTCTCTCCAGAAATATGATCTGTCCATTGAAAATTATCAGAAAGCTCTCGGACTTTTTAAGATGGATAAGTTCAATGTGAAAGTGGATAATCTCGGCGATAAGGAAAAGATAACTCAGATCGAAGAAGTATGGATGCCTTATTCACAGCTGCAGCAGAAAATTCAAAAAGGTATTCCCCTGACTGATATTGAAATTCAGAAGCAAGAGGAAATAATTAAAAAACTTGATCCGAGATAATCCAAACTATTAATCTTTGTTAACCTTTTAAAATTTAATTTATATTTTTTTAAATGGAAAAAATTCTTGTGATCGGTGCAGCCGGTCAGATCGGCTCTGAATTAACTTTAGCCTTAAGAAAGATCTACGGAAATGAAAATGTATTTGCAACCGATATAAAAGATGCGCCTAAAGACATAAAAAAATCCGGACCGTTTCAGCTGCTGGATGTAATGGACGATAAAAGACTTATCCATTTTGTGATAAGATATAAGATCTCGCAGATATATCTTCTTGCAGCGGTGTTATCAGGAAATGCCGAAAGACTTCCTCTTCAGGCATGGGACATTAATATGAGAAGCGTACTTAACATTCTTGATCTTGCAAGAGAAGTGGGTATCAAAAAAATTTTCTGGCCCAGCTCAATAGCAGTATTCGGAAATACCACTCCGAAAACTGATACGCCGCAGCTTACAATTATGGAACCTAATACAGTTTACGGGATCAGCAAGCTCGCCGGCGAAAGATGGGTCGAATATTACTTCAATAAATACGGGCTCGACATAAGAAGCATTAGATATCCCGGGCTCATAAGTTATAAAACCGAAGCAGGAGGCGGAACTACCGATTATGCAGTGGAAATATTTTATGATGCGATAGAAACAGCTAAGTATGAATGCTTTCTCAAGCCAAATACAAAACTTCCTATGATGTTTATGGATGATGCAATAAGAGCAACTACAGAACTTATGGAAGCTGACTCTGATAAGATCAGCGTCAGATCAAGTTACAATCTAAGCGGTATCAGCTTTGATCCGCAGGAACTTTCAGACGAAATCAAAAAACATATTCCGGATTTTGAAATTATTTACAAACCTGATTTCCGTCAGTCCATTGCGGACTCATGGCCGCAAAGTATTGATGATTCCGTTGCCAGAAAAGACTGGGGCTGGAAAAATAATGTTGATCTCGAAAAAATGACAAAGACAATGCTGAAAGAGATTAAAAAGAAACTAATTCACAGGTGAAACTCTTTATCATAATTTCAGCTCTTCTTTTTTTTCATTCCGGTAAAATTTTTTCACAAATTATTCCGTCTGATTCGGGACAAATAAGTTATGTCGGAAATGTTACAAAAACTTTTGTTGATTCTTCCAGAGCAAACAGAAATATTTCATCTCTTGTTTATTATCCCGCTGTATCCGAAGGAAACGGAGCACCTGTGCTGCAGGGGAACAGATATAATATAATTTCATTCGGTCACGGATTTACGCTGAGCCCGAATTTGTATATTTCACTATACAGACATCTCGCAAGCTGGGGGTATATTGTAATTGCTCCGGCTACTGAAACAGGATTTTTTCCGAGTCATATTAACTTTGCAAGAGATCTGGCATTTGTGATTAAGGATATGAAAAGAAAAGGCAGAACCAGCGGAGATTTTTTTTATGGTGTGACAGATTCATTATTTGCAGGAGTATTTGGACATTCAATGGGCGGAGGATGCAGCTTTCTTGCTGCCTCACTGGATACTAACATCAAAGCAGTATCTTCACTGGCAGCTGCAAATACAAACCCATCATCAGTTTCAGCTGCTTCACTGATTAAAAGTCCCGTTCAGCTTCTATCAGGTCAGAGGGACAGTATAGCTTCATACGCTGCACATCAATTGCCTCATTACAACAATGCTTATCCTTTCAGACATATAGTAAACATTTTCGGCGGCAATCACAGTCAGTTTCATCTGATCCCGGGTCTGGACGATCTGGTTGACAATCCCGCTGCAATTTCAAGAATTGAACAGCAGAGGATTACAAGATTTTATGTTACCTCTTTTTTTAATCTTTTTTTAAAAAATGACACCGCTTACAAAAAGTTTCTCTACGGAGACATTGCAGAAAGTGATACTGCTGTAAATTTTATGTATAATAATTTTCAAATGAATGCGCTTATACAGGGATTTTACAATAGTGTAAACAATGCAATGATTAAGGATACAGTTAAAATTTATTTGCGAAATATTGTATCGCCTTATCTCAAAGCAGATTCAGCTTATTCTGTTATTAGCGATTCAGGTTACAGCGTTTATGGATTTAAAAATGCTAACCGGAATGAAAATTATTTTCTGCACTTGAGTCACAGAAATTCAATTGAAACCTGGAGTAAAGCGGGAGGATTTAATTTTGATCTCAGGCGAGCCGTGTATGACTTTACAAAAGATTCGTCAAGCGCATTCGGAAATAATCTTGTCAGAAAAGGGCAAAGATATTGTATTTACGGCGGTGATATAAATCAGGATGGCGTTACAGACCTGCAGGATCTCGGAATTGCAGATAACGATGCATTTAATTTTTCATCAGGGTATATAAATTCCGATCTGACAGGAGATATGATTACTGATTCCGAAGATCTTTCGCTTGTGGATAATAATGCCTTTTTGTTTATTTCAAAAATTCTGCCCTAATGATTTAGCCTGGGATTATTACTGCAAAATTATGCTGTCAAAAATAACTGATTCAATTCCCTTACATAAAAAAGGACTGATATATATCAGCTTCTGTGCACTCCTCTGGAGCTCCGGAGGTCTTTTCATAAAAGTCCTGACGCTTGACGCTTATCAGATCTCATTTTACAGATCCTTTATTGCAGCAATTACTATCATTGTAATTTCCCTGATTAAAAAAATTAATTTTAAATTTGAGTTTGATAAGATCTCAGTGATGTGCAGTCTTACGTATTCATTTATTCTCGTGCTTTTTGTAATTGCAACAAAACTTACTACCGCAGCAAATGCAATATTTCTTCAGTTTACAGCTCCCATTTATTTGTTAATACTTGAACCTGTTTTTCTAAAAACAAAATTTGAAAAGAAAAATCTTATCGCGCTTATTTTTTGTCTTTTCGGTATGGTGTTGTTTTTTTTCGGAAAGCTGGATATGACAAGTATTAAAGGAAATTTACTTGCTATCGGATCAGGAATTAGTTTTGCCTTATTTACTCTTTTTCTCAAATGGAAAAAACAGATACATAAGACTGAAAATACTATAGTGTATATTATAGCCGGAAATATTCTTGTATGCATTTTTTGTTTTCCGCTTGTGTATGATAAACTCATGGTTGAATTTTCTCAGGCGATGATACTTTTATATATGGGAGTGTTTCAGATCGGAATAAGCTACATAATTTTTAACGAAGGCATAAAATACATTTCAGCTACGGAATCCATGATCATTGCAATGCTCGAAGCCATTCTTAATCCTGTGTGGGTGTTTTTAGGAGTAGGAGAAGTGCCGACTGTATATTCGATTATCGGATCGGTGATTATTTTACTAACCATTGTCTGGAGAAATTTATTTATTAAACCGGAAGAAAAAATAAATATTGCTGACTGAAAAGATTATCTAATCGAAGAAAAGAAAATAGATAAGTCCTCCTAAAGCTGCCTGCATTAGTATCAGTGAAATTACAAAGTAAGTGTCATTTTCTCTTGATTCATCGAGTTTTTCCTGATTACCTGTAAACAGATATTCATCGTAAGCACTGTTGCCTTTTTTCTTGAAGTTGTATGTAAAAAATCCTGCCGCAATTGAAGCTATGCCAAGCCCTGAAATTACCGGCAGATTCCTTGAAGTGTTAAACTGCGTTCCCTTGTCTTTATATACTTCATCGTTTGTCCGGATATTTCCCTTTGATTTCATATTCACTTTTAAGCCGGTTCCGAAATCGTAATCTGATATATTGAAAACCAGATCATGATAGTTTTCTTTTCTGAATATTAAATTGCCGGTGATTTTATATTCAGTGAGAAGTCTCAAAGGAGTAAGACCCAAGAGAGTATCACTGCTCATTACAGTTGCATTAAAAGGATCGGAATCAAAATAATAAAAATACCTGAACGCAGCGCTTATAGTAGTATCGGATTTCAGATTAAGATTAATTATCTGATTAGAATTCTGCCAGAATTTTCCGGAACCCGGGTTTATAAATTTCAGCGTATAGTTTCCTTCCTTCATCTGATAATTCAAAACGGGAGTAGCGCCGATCAGGACAGTGTCATTATACACTTCAGCATTATCCGGAAGCGACAGAAGATTCACTGAAAAAGATCTGAGGGAATCCGAAATTTCTTCAGCAGTCAATTCTTCAGCATTCACTTCCTTAGTAATCACATCCGCAGAATCCGATTGGGAGTAACAGTTACTGAAGATAAAAAAAATGATAATAAAAATTAATGAACGCATATTATTTTTTCTTCTCCATAATTTTATTCGAAAAACAATAAACGTACTTGTCATCACTTGCTGTAAAGATATAATCTTTCCAGATGACAGCGCTTGTCCTTACACGTCCTTCGCATAAATAATGCCAGAGCTCTTTTCCGTTATCTGCATTTATACAGTAAAATCTTCTGTCGAATGATCCGACAAAAATCATATCATTGTGAAGAAGCGGGGTAGCCCATACAGCGCCGTGAGTTTTAAAGGTCCATACAATTTCGCCGTTGCCGGAGTTCATCGCATATATAATTCCGTCTACGCCTGCAGTTATAACCATATCCTTATAAAATGTAGAAGCTGCTTTAAAAGTCGTACCTAAATCTTTTTTCCAGACAACATTTCCGGCAGTATCAGCACAGTAAAAATTTTTATCATCTGAACCGAAATAAATTTTCCCGTCTTTTGCCGATACGTCAGCAGTAATTGAAGCTCCTGTTTTCAGACTCCAAAGCTCTCTGCCGTTTTTCAGTTCAAAGCAATACATAGTACCGCTGTTGTTTCCGGCAAAAATCTTATCTTCGAAAATTGTCGGACTGTTAAAAAACGAACTGAACGGCAGTCCGGATTCTTCAGGACCTGAAATCCACACAATTACTCCTGTCGCTGCATTCAGTCTGTAAATTCTGTTATTTGCAGATGCCACTATAATATCATTTTCCGTCATAACAGGAGAAGATTCTACGCTGCCGACATTTCTTTTCCATTTTTCATTACCCGAGATCAGATTATAACTGAATATTCTTGTTCCCCTGTCACCTGAAGCTGCTATTATTATATTGTTTCTGTCTATGACCGGAGTGGAATATGATGCGTCGCCAAGTACGGAAGTTCTGCCGAGACTCTTCCCGCTGAAAATATCTATAGCAAATGATTCACCGTTAAGAGTGTTTATAAAAACTATTGCATCGCTGACAGAAATACAGTTCTTTGCAAGTCCTCCGTCTGCGTCAAACTCCCAGTAAAGATTAAACGGAGGAGTTAGAACGGATTTGGATTTAGAAACGTTCGTCTTCTCCGGATTTCCTCCGATCATAAGCCAGTCTTCTTCGGGATTGACTTCAACCATTTTATCAATTGACAAAGAAAAGCAACCTGAAAATAAAATTGCGATAAATAATATAATCACAAATAAAGAAGACCTGATTGGAATCATAAGGTTAAATTAATATTTAATCAGATAAATCGGATTGTAAAATTTAATTTAATTCGAGGGCCGGATTTAGAATATTCAAGAATGGATATTTCATTTTTCTTTTTCAAGATACAAATAAAAATAAAAAACCCGGTTGCCCGGGTTTTCAGTTCAGGAAAATTTTTCCGTAATTAATTCTTCAAGATCCGGTCTGCCGATTTCCTGAAGTTCATAATTAATTCTTACAACAGGCTTTTTGAATTTAATAAGTCTCCTCAGATCTATAGGAGTTCCAATCAGCACGCTTTCGCAAGGCACTCTGTTAATGCTGTCTTCAAGATCCTTAATCTGCTTCTCTCCGTAACCCATTGCCGGTAAAAGTTTGCCGGTGTCCGGATACTTCTCGAATGTTTCTCTGATAGATCTGACCGCATATTCCCTTGGATCAGCAATTTCCTTTGCTCCGAATTTTTTTGCAGCTATTGTAGCAGCTCCGTATTTCATTCCGCCGTGAGTAAGCGTCGGTCCGTCTTCTACAATAAGCGTTTTTTTATTTTTAATATGATTTGCATCAGCAGAATTTTCTAACGAAACAGGCGATGCCGCTTCGATGATTACTGCTTTCGGATTATATTTCTCAATGTTTTCTCTGACTGTGTTAATTCCGGAATGATCTGCTGAATCAATTTTATTAATCACAATAATATCTGCTATCAGCAGATTAATAAAGCCAGGATAATAATTGAGTTCATGGCCAGGTCTGTGAGGATCTACAACAGTAATTATAAGATCACTTTTGTAAAAAGGCATATCATTGTTTCCGCCGTCCCAGATAATTATATCTGCTTCCTTTTCAGCTTCTCTGATTATCGCTTCATAATCCGCGCCGGCGTATATCACATTTCCCTGCACGACATGCGGTTCGTATTCTTCCATTTCTTCAATTGTACATTTATGTTTTTTAAGATCTGAGACTTGTGCAAATCTCTGAACTTTCTGCTTAGCAAGATTTCCGTAAGGCATCGGATGGCGTATTGCCACTACCTTCTTTCCCATGGATTTTAAAATCTTAACGACTTTTCTCGAAGTCTGACTTTTACCGGTTCCTGTCCGTGAGGCAACTACGGCAATAACCGGTTTTACTGACTTTACAGCCGTCTCATTGTAACCCGGCATTCTGAATGAAGCGCCGGCAGCATTTACTTCAGCCGCCTTTTTCATAATATAATCAAAAGGGACATCCGAATATGAAAAGATGACTTCATCTATTTTATGTTTTTTAATCAGATCAGTTAATTTTTCTTCTGAATAAATCGGGATCCCCTTCGGATACAGTTTTCCGCTGAGCTCCTTCGGATAAATTCTTTTATCAATATACGGGATCTGAGTTGCCGTAAATGCCGCTACCTCATATAAAGGGTTGTCTCTGTACAAAACATTGAAATTATGAAAATCTCTTCCGGCAGCTCCCATAATTAATACTTTGATTTTTTTCATAGGTAAGTGATGTTTAGTTTTCGAAAGTATATAAAAATACTGAATGAAGACTGTTTATTAAATTCAATAAACCGTAAACCGCCCGGTTTTTTATATGATATTTGTCATAATTTTGTAATGAATATATTATAGATGACTTTAATCAATATCTGTTTTAAAATATCAGTCTAAAGAATGAATTTTTCTTAACAGTATATTAAATTATATTTACATCAATTTATTTTTTTATGAAAATCGGCATCACTTGTTATCCGACTTACGGAGGAAGCGGAGTAGTAGCAACTGAACTCGGAAAAGCACTTGCTATGAGAGGTCATGAAGTTCATTTTATTTCCTATGCAATGCCTACCCGTCTGAACGGATTCATTGATAACATATTCTATCACGAAGTGGAGATCAATAATTATCCGCTTTTTGAATTTCCTTTGTACTCAATTGCGCTTGCCAGTAAAATGGTTGAAGTTACAAAATTCCATGACCTGGATCTTCTTCATGCACATTACGCAATCCCCCATGCAACAAGCGCATTTCTTGCGAGAGAAATTCTGAAATCAGAAAGCGGGAATAAATCCGAAATTAAATTCATAACTACTCTTCACGGTACTGATATTACTCTGACCGGACTCGAGCCGAGTTTTCTGCCGACTATGAAATTCAGCATACAGAAATCCGATGGCGTTACGGCAGTTTCGAAATTCCTTAAAGAGAAAACACAGCAGCAGTATCAGATCGATAAAGAAATTGAGGTGATCCCGAATTTTATTGATATAAATAAGTATGTACGAGAAGATAACGAAAAGACAAAATGCTTCAGAAAGAACTTTGCAAAAAATGACGAGAAAATTTTAACGCACACTTCGAATTTCCGCGCTCTGAAAAGAGTGCAGGATGTGATTAAGATTTTTAACACCGTAAAGGAAAAAGTTGACTGTAAACTTCTTCTAATAGGTGATGGTCCGGAAAGAAGCGAATGCGAAAGATATTCCCGTGAACTCGGAATTTTTGAAGATATAAAATTCATGGGTAAACAGGATGCTCTGGTAGAGCTTCTGTCAGTTACCGATCTTTTCTTTCTGCCTTCGCAGTCTGAGAGTTTCGGACTTTCAGCGCTTGAAGCAATGAGCTGCGGCGTTCCCGTGATTTCATCAAGTGTCGGAGGATTGCCTGAGCTGAATCTGCACGGAGAAACAGGATATATTGCAGAGATAGGTGACGTGGAAAGAATGTCAAAATATGCGTCAGATCTTTTAACGAATGAAAAGAGATATGAACATTTTTCAAAAAACGCAAGGAAGCGCGCGGAGCATTTCAGTGAGGAAAATATAGTTCCGATGTATGAGAAGTTTTATGATAAGGTGCTGGGGATGTAGCGCGGAATTGTTTTCCGCGCGGTGTCACAAAACCGCTTCAGCGGTTTTGTGATTAAAACAACCTGAACCTGAATTTTAGGGATATGACTTTCTGTGAAATCTCTGTTGTTAAAAATTAAACAGTTGAATGAAAAGTTTTATGATAAAGTACCTGGTGTGTAGCGCGGAATTGTTTTCCGCGCAGGATTACAAAACCGCTTCAGAGGTTTAATGAAAAGGTTCACAGATTCTTGATTTAATCGTAAATTTATTTCAGTGATGTTTAGGTTATTATTAATGCTTGTGCAAGATTGTCTTTTGATTTATATATTTTTATACAACTCAGATTGACATTAATATCATTTTTTAAATATTATAAAGTAAAAGTATTTTTTAATCCGCATCTTAAATATCTAATTTCGATATGAAAACAATTTCAGACTCTGAAAAAGCAATATCCTCTAACGGAAAAACAAACGGTTCGGTTAAAATTGGAAAATCGAAAAAAATCAACTGGGAATATTCTAAATCCGTTGAAGATTCTAAACATATCAAAATAAAAGATCAGTACGACCTTTTCATCGGTGGAAAATGGGTTAAGTCGAAAAAATATTTCAGCACGGTAAATCCGGCTACCGAAGAAGTCATCGCGAATGTTGCATATGCATCTGATGCCGATGTGGCAAAAGCCGTAAAAACGGCTAAATCCGCCTACGACAAATCCTGGAGCAAAATGCCCCCAAAAGAAAGATCAAAATATATTTTCAGAATCGCCAGGATAATCCAGGAAAAAGCCCGGGAATTTGCAGTTATAGAATCTATGGACGGAGGTAAACCAATTAAAGAATCCAAATCCGTTGACGTCCCCCTCGCTCTTGCTCACTTTTTCTATTATGCCGGATGGGCTGATAAACTTTCTTATGCCTTCCCCGGAAGAAAAGTTTCTCCCATCGGTGTCGCCGGACAGATCATCCCGTGGAATTTCCCGCTTCTCATGGCTGCATGGAAAATTGCTCCCGCACTTGCCTGCGGTAATACCGTGGTTATTAAATCTGCCGAAACTACTCCGCTTACCTTATATAAACTTGCTGAAGTTATTCAGGAAGCCGGTCTGCCTGACGGTGTCGTAAATATCATTTCCGGTGACGGAAATACCGGCGCTGCTATTGTCAGACATCCTGACACAAAAAAAATTGCTTTCACCGGATCTACTGAAGTCGGAAAGCTTATAATGAGTCAGACTGCAGGTACTAATAAAAAGCTTACATTAGAATTAGGCGGTAAAGCAGCGAATATTGTTTTTGAAGATGCACCGATTGATGCAGCGGTGGAAGGAATTATTAACGGTATATATTTCAATCAGGGTCATGTCTGCTGCGCAGGCTCAAGACTGCTCGTTCAGGAAAGCATAAAAGATATTATAATAAAAAAACTTAAACACAGGTTGTCAACTCTGAGAGTCGGAGATCCTCTTGATAAAAATACAGATGTCGGAGCAATCAATTCAAGTATGCAGCTTAAAAAAATAACTGAACTTGTCAATGCTGGTATCAGCGAAGGTGCTACTATTTTTCAAAGTGATTGTGTCCTGCCGCCTAAAGGTTACTGGTTTAGACCTACTTTTTTCTCCGATGTCGCGCAGTCGCACAGGATCGCAAATGAAGAAATTTTCGGCCCGGTTCTGTCCATTCTTACTTTCAGAACCCCGTCCGAAGCAGTTGAAAAAGCTAACAATACTTTCTATGGTCTATCAGCTGGCGTCTGGACTGATAAAGGTTCTAAAATATTTAAAACTCTCAGCAGAATAAGAGCCGGTGTAGTCTGGTCCAATACCTTCAATAAATTTAATCCCGCTTCTCCTTTCGGCGGATATAAAGAAAGCGGTTTCGGAAGAGAAGGCGGAAAACAAGGGCTTGATGTTTATGTTATATGACCTGTTATTTTCAGACAGGTGTAAATCTGCTGATTTTAAATCTGAAAATTTTATGCGGTCCTGTAACGCAAAACTGAGATTTAATAGTATTAAAATTAAACAAAGTTATTGGTCATTTTTTTATAAAAAATGTTTTTAAAATTCATTTACTGCTTTCCTTATAATTTCCTTTACCTGAAATTACCCTGATAAATTTGAAAGAGAATATAATAGAAGTTAAAAATCTCGTAAAAAAATATAACTCGCTTGTTGCCGTTGACGGGATAAGTTTTAATGTCAGAGTAGGTGAAGTGTTTGGTCTGCTGGGACCAAACGGCGCAGGTAAAACCACTACGCTGGAAATAATGGAAACTCTCCGTGATAAAACTTCCGGAGAGGTTTTTATAAACGGACTTTCGGTTGATGAAAATCAAAACGAGATAAAAAAGATTATCGGCATCCAGTTGCAGGCAGCAGGGTTTTATCCGAATCTTTATCTGAATGAACTTATAGAATTATTCGCAGGTCTTTATAATGTATATACCGATCCGGATGAATTGCTCGATCTTGTTGACTTGCGTGATAAAAAGAATTCTAAGTATAAAGAACTTTCCGGCGGACAAAAGCAAAGGTTCTCAGTTTGTACCACTCTTATTAATGAACCTAAGTTAATTTTTCTTGATGAACCCACCACAGGACTTGACCCGCAGGCAAGAAGAAATCTTTGGGAACTTATTAAAAGAATAAAAGCAAAAGGAACAACTATTATGCTGACAACTCATTATATGGATGAAGCTGAAATTTTATGTGACAGAGTCGGTATTATTGACCATGGAAATATTATTGCAATTGACTCTCCCGATAATCTCATTGATGATCTCGTTCGCAGCGGTTTCGAAAGACCAAAGCAGGTTAAGCTCGCATCTCTTGAAGATGTATTTATTAATCTGACAGGACATAGCATAAGAGATGTCTGAAATATTTTTTTTGACTGAAATTAATTTTGAATTAAACCAATAACTTATTTTTTGAAAAAATATTCAAAGTATTCTAATGACTGATTATGACGGTAACTATTTAAAAGTTTAAATGAAAAATATTAAATACGATCAGTTACGGGCAATGCTCTCGCTTACTAAAGCAAGCTTGAAAGCGCTGATGCGAAATCCTTCTGCTGTCGTTTTCAATCTGGTTTTCCCGCTGATTTTTATTTTGGTGTTCGGTTTCATCGGAGGAAGCAGTTTTAAAATTGATGTCGTTTTCGAAAAAAATTCCGATACTTCAAATCATATATATAAAGAGTTAGCTGAAAGTAATACCATCACCATTATAAAAAACCCGGATTATCAAAATGTATTTTCTGATTTGGAAAAAGGTAGAATTGACGCTGTCATAAATATTGAGAACAGTCCGTCCGGACAGCAAATAATCAGTCTTAAAACCACTAAAGCTTCTCCCGAAAGAGGCAGTATTCTGAAAATGATTATTAGTGAAATTGTCAGCAAACAGAATCTTGCTTTCACTGAAGCAAAAACACCTAAAACCGAGCTTAAAGAAATTGAAATCGAAGGAAGAAAATTTAAAACAATTGATTTTATTTTACCGGGTCAGCTTGGATTTTCTCTCCTCAGTGCCGGTGTGTTCGGAACAGCTTTTATTTTTATAAGTCTACGTCAGACTCTTGTTCTTAAAAGATTTTTTGCAACGCCTGTTAAAAAAGTTTACATCATTCTCGGTGAATCTCTAAGCCGTTTGATATTTTCAATTTTTACTTCAATAATTATCATTCTTTTAGGATATTATATCTTCGGATTTACTCTTGTTAACGGATTTGTCACTTTATTAAATATGCTTATCTTATCCGTTATCGCACTGATTGTTTTTCTCGGGTTCGGATTTGTAGTTTCAGGGATTGCGAAAAATGAGAGCGCTGTTCCGCCGATTGCAAATCTGATTACTCTTCCTCAGTTTCTGCTTGCAGGCACTTTCTTTCCAATATCAAATTTTCCGGAATGGCTGCAGCCCGTAAGCCGCGCACTGCCGCTTACTTATCTGAATGAAGCATTAAGAAAAATCTCGTTTGAAGGCGCTGGTATCTTTGATGTGTGGAAAGATATTTTAATAATGCTGATCTGGGGTGTTGTTATCTATTCAGTTGCCGTAAAAGTTTTTAAATGGGAATAAATCTTTAAACAGTAACCGCAGGCAAATACCTGCGGTTCTTTTTATTTTTTTTTAATTTTTTTCTTACTCATTACTCAATATCCGCAATCTATATCTTGCATTTCAATACTCGTAATCATAACTCATTACTCGAAACTTGAAATTCGTAACTCGAAACTTGAAATTCGTAACTCGTAATTCGTAACTCGTAATTCGTAATTTGTTATTGAATTATGGCGTTATTTTCCCAACAAAATTAAACGAATTATTATCCGCAAATACCGCATCCGCAAGATCACTTACTTCATCGCCGTTTATGTCCGTAGAAAGATAACCCGATGCAAAATTAAAAGCATCATTATCGATAAGGCTTCCGTCACTTAGATCAATTGTTCCGTCCTGATTTACATCGCCGCTGTAAACGGCAAATCTTACCGGACTTGTGTCAACCTGCTGCATATTATTTCCAAATGCTCTGGTTATAAGATCTGTGAAGTTATATGATGACTGTTTTGTAAATTGCGTGAACTTTATTACAGTCGAACTCCAGGTCTCTACGGAATTTCTGTGTTTTACCACAAGAAAATAATTTGTCAAAGGTTGAACTTTTGTAAACGGAACAAAAGCTGATCCTGATGTATTTACTTTTGCCTTTGATGAATCTATTATCGAATAGGGTGATAGACTGCTTCGGATAAAATATCTTATAGTATCTGCTATCATCGAGTTTGATGATGAATTGTAAAACCCTTCTACCAGTGAAGTGCATTCAAGATTATATGGAAGAGTATTCTTCTCATTTATCTGAAGCCCCCAGCTGATCAGGATTCCCGTATCTGCACTGACTTCATCAGTAATGCTGAGAATCCATTTACCTTTGGAATTGCTTCCTGAAAAAATTGCGTCAATGTCAAATAATGGTTTTATTCCCGGACCGAAGCTGATATATCTGTTACTGAATTGCGAGCTGTCATTATCTGAATCGAATATGGTAACCAGATTTTTATTGCTGTCCATAAGTGATGTATTTGCGAATAACTCCGTCGATGCTCCGAGCGGACTTGTTATGGTTAACCTTAAGTTTTCTTCTCTGGTGTGATTTATTGCGACATAAATATTCAGATCGCTGATCGTTTCAGATGCTAAAATTTCAATCGTGTCTTTTATTGTTCCTGATGATCCGGATGCCGGTATTCTTTTCTGAGGCATGCTCAGATAATATCCACTCTGAAATTTTCCGGATGAATTATTAATTATCGGTGAATGCGGAATGCCTGAAACAAATGGAGCCGAATTATAATTAAAACTTGCAGTTCCTCTGAAATTCAATCTTGAACCATCATTAGTATTTGATAGAGTAGAACCGTCAAGATTATATGAAACATTTGTTACTGCGTCATTATCATTTGATTCATTTATGGATGAAAACATCTGCTTGTTTATATCATCCATTGTTTTAATATCGCTTGTAATCCTTAACTCATCAATGTATCCGGTAAACCCTGCTGCAAAAGGATATACACCAACAAACAATGAATCCGATCCGTTATTAATATTTGCAGGAGCAATGTTTCCTATTGTTCCCCGTTTTCCGTTTACATAAAATTCAAATTGACCCGTAGCCGCAAAATATGTAAACGCAACGTGCGACCATTGTTCTGTTTTTACTGAATCAGCTGAATTGATTTGTGTATTGTTAATATATGAAGTTAATTTTCCTGAGATCACTCTTAACCCGTAATCTGCATTACTGCTTGTTACAGGACCTTTATATAGTATTCCGTAATTTTGTGACTTGGGATATACCCAGCATTCTATCGTTAACTTTGTAACAGGACTGAGAGCAGGATTATCAGGCGCAGAGAGATAACCCGATGGACTCAAATTTACGCAGTCTGACATTTGATGAATTCCTGATGGTCTGTCTTTAAGATCAATCGCTGTTACATTTCTGATAAAACCGTGATTAAGTCTGTCGGAATGATCCATTGCAGAAAAAAAAGAACCTGATCCGGTATTGTTTTGAAATGGAATTGACAGTACCAGTCTGTTATATGTACCTGAACCGCTTACTCCTATTGTCGATTTTCTGAAAATAAATATCTCTAAGGGAGAAAGATTTGTATTCCAGATTCTAACTTCGTCTATCATTCCGGAAAATTCCGTAGATCCACCGGAAGATCCGATATAAAGTGAATCCGTATTTACTGTAGGTAGTGATCCTGCAATGGTTACAGAAGTGTCAAGTACCCCGTTAATGAATATCTGAAAAGCTCCTGCGTTGCTTAGTGTAACTGCTATGTGTGTCCATTTGTTCAATGGTATCGGATTCGATGCGCGGCTGAATAATCTCTGAGTTGAATTAGTTACAACCACAATTCTTCCCGATAACAATCTGACGGCGTATCTGATGCTGAGTCCTGTTCCTTTTGAAATTATTCCCTTTGCTATTATCGCCTGCGCAGAAGGGTTTATCAATGCTTCCAAAGTAAATCCGGAAGTTAAATCCAATGATGAAGAATTCGGTACCGAGATATGACTTCCGGCAGTTCCCGGAAAATTTCCCGCCTGATTCCAGTACATTTGTGCAAAAGAGGATGATGTAAAAATAAATGAAAGTACAATAATAATTTGCAGGGATTTGATGGGCTTTTTCATTTTAACTCCTTATTGATTGGTTTAATGATTTAAATAAACTAAATTTTAAAACAGGGTTTCCGGCATGCTCCTTTCATAAGGAGCATCGCCATCCGCCCTCCATCATCCCTGATAGGATACTTTTGAAATATAACGTTAAACTATGATGTAGGATGACGGTAGTAGTTTAAAATTCTTTACAAAAATATTTGCGGAGATATAAAATTGAAAATCTAATTTGCTTTATTCTTAGTCAGAAATTAGGGTAATTTTTTTTAATTGAATTAGAAAAGTTAAATTATAAAAGAAATTCCGTATTTTTGTTTAAGTTTATTTTTATTTACATTAGTCAGAATGAAACCTTCAGATGATATATTTTTGCTTATAAAATCATTGTCAGTAAAGGAAAAATTATTCTTCAGAAAGAAGTATATGCTGTTAATTGAAGACTCTGATAATAATTATCTGAAATTGTTTGATGAAATTTCTAAACAAACGGCAACCGGAAATGCATATGACGAGAGTAAAATTAAAGAAGGTACTTATACAGGAAAGTTTATAAAAAACCTTCCCTTTCATAAAAATTATCTATACAACTCGATATTGAACTCCCTCTCCTTTTTTCATAAAGATACAAATGATATTTATTCAATAAGAAATATTCTCACGCAGGCGGAAATACTCTTCGGTAAAAATTTACTCGACCAAAGTTTAAAACTTTTACATAAGGCAAATAAAATCGCAGCTGAGAAAGAATTTTTCAGCAGCCGGTTTGAATTGTCAAATTCCGAAAGGCTTATTAAAAAATATTTATGTTCGGTAGAAGACTATACCGTTTTGGCAAAAGAACTTTTTGATAAACAGTATAACGCTATTGAGCTAAATAAAAACCTGGTTGACTTTTATATTATAAATGAAGATGTCGGAATATTCCTCAGAAGTTTCGGTTCAGGAAGGTTAAGGGATGAAAATGTTCAGCTTAAATTTAAAAAAATATTTGAAAATCCGCTTCTGGAGAATATAGAAAATGCAAAGTCATTCATAACAAAATATATTTTTTACAATTTATGGCTGCAGTATTATCTCACAATGGAAATGTTTGAAGATGCTTACAAATGCGCAGGATTGGCTGTTGAACTGTGTGAAAATAATCTGGTCAAGCTGAAAGATAAGCTGGATAATTATATTTTTTCCCTTAATAATCTGATCAATTGTGAAATCAGAGTCCGTAAATTTAAGGATGCGGAAAATACGGTTATTAAAATGGAGAATGTTTTGACAAAACATTCAGGATTTATTACTGAAGCAAATAAAGTTTTTATTTTTTATTCAGCTTCAGTAATGAGACTTTCAATGTATATGGAATCTTTTGACGAATTAAAGTTAAAAAATACAGAAACTGAAATACGAAAAAACATCTCAGTGTATGAGGATAAGATTACGGTTTATCAGAGAATAATACTTTACTTCTTTCTCAGCGTTTCGAATTTTATCAGAGGTGAATATGAAAACTGCATCTACTGGAACGGTAAAATTTTTAATATCGGCAGAACGGATCATTCAGAAGATTATCAGTGCTATGCAAAGATTATTCACCTCATATCTTATTATGAGCTGGGATATATAGATTCTTTGGAATATGCTCTGAAATCTGCTTACCACTTTATCAGCATGAAGAAAAAAGTTTACAGGTATGAAAACATTATACAAAAATATCTCAGAAAATCTTTCCGCATAAAAACCGATAATGAAATGACGGAGATGTTCAGAGAAATGAAAGATGAACTGAACGCGCTTCTAAAAGACCCACTGGAAAAAAATGCGTTTGACGCTTTCAATATTATCTACTGGCTGGACAGTAAAATAAAAAAAATCCCCGTCATTGAAATTCTAAAATCAGCAAAGTAAATTTTAATGCTTCATATTAGTCTAATAATATATTAATAAAAAAGGTCTTCTTAACTCACTCGAAATTAGTATCTCGTAACTTGAAACTCGTAACTTGAAACTCGTAACTTGAAACTCGTAACTTGAAACTCGTAACCTGAAACTCGTAACTTGAAACTCGTAACTTGAAACTCGTAACTTGAAACTCGTAACTTGAAACTCGTAACTTGAAACTCGTAATTATTTAAGTACTGGCGGTACCGGCTGCGGCACCAGATTCTTTACCGGCTTCAAAGATTTCAGATAAGCGAACATAGCTTTTATTTCATCATCGCTTATATCCTTAAAAAATTCCCACGGCATCGGCGGTAAAAGAGTTCTGCCTGAAGGCATACCTTTGTATTTTCCATCCTTAAGCGCAACAATGAAACTGCTTTCCTGCCAATTGCCGATTCCGGTCGGATCAGGTGTGAGATTAGCAGAATAGGATATTCCCCACGGACCGATCCATGATGTAAGTTCACGCGTAACTATAAGCCCTTTCTTTTCAATTTCGGCTCTGTCCACTTCAGGAGGAGGCAGCTCTGCCGGATGTCCTGACATTGTTAGTTCCATATCCATAACAGGACCTTTAGGCGTCATTTTTTTCGGAGTATGACAGTCATTGCACCCGCCGAGTGTTACAAGATGTTCGCCCCATTTTACCTGACTCTCAAATCCGCCGAACTGCATTTGCTTAATTTCAGCTGTGTCTTTTTCTTTTTCAGAACAGCCGTTGTATAATAAAGCGGTAACTAAAAAAATGGTGCAGATAAAAATTAATTTTGTCTTCATGCTTGGTAAATTGATTAAAAAATATTTTTGTAAAATACTAAATGAGTTTTAAAAATCAAAGAAGAGGATTTATTTTTTCGGTTTAAACTATTGGCGTAATATTCATGAACATTTTACAATCAGAACACAACCTATGTAAACTTTTCAAAAAAATACTTAGAAAAAAAAATTTATTTTTATTAAGTTAAATCTAATTTCAATTTAATAACTAACTTTAAAACAATTAACCAAGGAGAAAAAATGAAAAACCTTAAATTACTTGCTGCTTTTATCGCAGTATTTTTTATAACAGCAGAATCTTATTCACAAATGCCGCCCGAACCAATAAAATCACCGATGATTGACGCAATGCTCGGAACCTGGGTTTCCGAACCTTATGAAATGATGGGATCCAAAATGACAGACCGCGCCGTGCATTCTCTCGTGCTTAACGGTCAGTATATGGAAATTGACGTTTCAAGCAAAGCTGATAACGGCTTTACATACGAAGGAAGGATTTTTATTTATCCTGAAAAAGACGGTTCTATGAAAGGTACTATGTTTGATGTATTCGGCGGCTCGGGCACTAATTACACCGGAACAGTGGACGGAAACAAAGTTACAATGACAGGAACAAACGAAATGATGAGTGAAACGCGTGAGATAATTATGGACGATGATAAAATGACTCACAATGTTACCTTTGACATAAAAGGAATGCCGCAGCAGAAAGTTACTATTGTTTATAACAAAGAAAAATAAATTCATTCAATTATAAATTTAAAAATATTTTCCTGTTCTTAAAAATTTGCCGCAGATTTTACCTGCGGCATTATTTTTTCAATTTCAATTTTTAAATTACGATTTTCATACACTAAAATATGAATTCATTTAATATATAATATATTCAATAGATTCTTATTCCTCATTCAAAATTCTTAATTCTTTCTATCAATTGTTTGTTGTCTTTAAAACTGCGCCGTCCTGAGCAACATGAAATCCGGGATTCTTTGAAATCAATACCTTTTGAATGACGATAAAAATTATTGGAAACATGGATTAGGCATTTTTGAAGTCGAATGACAAACTTCACTTTAATTTTACAATTCTCAAATTGAGCTTAATCCATTTTCTTTTTAACCGGTATGTTAAAAAAACCTTGTGATTTGTTTCTGTAAATTAATAATCTAAAATCTTATTATTTCATCCTTCAAAAAGAAAACTTCGGAAAATCAGGTTTCAGTGCCCGGTAACCGGGAATATTTGGATTTTTTCAAGGAATTAATTTTATTAATTTTTTACTGTCAATGCAATCGGGTAAGTTTAAAAATAATTTTAACCCGGAAAAAGCTATAAAAAGGAAGGAAGGTTGTTATGTCAATAAAATCACATTTACAGGATTTCTCTGATTTAGTTAAAGATTATAATATTTTGATTTTCCTGTTTCTAATTGTGTTTGGATGGCTGTTAGCCTGGTTTTCAATAATATTATTCGCAGTATTTTTTGCTAAGTGAAAATCAGACTAAGTTTTATTAGAAGTAAAACTTAAGATCTGCGTTAATCTTGTCAGATAATTAATATCAATCCCGGATGAGTGTCTGTAAGCCGGATATTTATTTTTTTAATTTATTTTGTAAATTTTCCCTGCCAAAAAGACCTATGTTCCTCTGTCTTTATTAGTGCACATTAAATACAAGCAACAAAACAAACAGTCCGGTTTAATATTCAAAACTCAGATATTTCGCCAAAGATAATTTCAGTTCTATATTTGTTTTTGTTTTCGTAATTCCTTTTTTTATCTTTTATAAGGTTACGATCTAACCACTTCGTCAAATGCCAAAGAATCATTATATTCAATTAATACTTCGTCAAGATCAACTGTATTGTCATCGCTTATGTCGTCCTGACTGACATCGCCGCTGTATTTCCGTATCTAACGGGAGAACCGTATATCTTAATAATATTATTCCCCGTTTGTTGCCCTTTATTCGTCAATTTTAAATTGTATTTGTTTCTACTATTCTTTATGGAGTTACCTTCCCTACAAAATTCAGAGCATTATTATCAGCTATGACCGCATCACTAAGATCCGTAACGCTGTCACCGTTCACATCAGTAGGCAGATAACCTGTCATAAAAGCAATCGCATCGTTATCAATTAAAAAATTATCAGTTAAATCAACTAAACCGTCCTGATTTGCGTCCCCGCTGTATAAACAGTATTCACCTGCTTTAAGTACCATATTATTTCCATACGCCTGACTGTCCGAGACTGTGAAATCATAATCATATATCGAACCTGCTGTCATGCTTTCTCCGCCTGCATTGCTCCAGGTCTCAACACTGTTTCGGTGTCTGACCTGAAGATAATATGTTCCGCTAGTAATATTATAAAATTTATAAATGCCTTTCATGCTTACCGAATCAATTACAGCAGCTGAAGAATCAATAGCATTATAAGGTGAAGTATTATTTCTTAGATATACTTTTACAGTATCTCGCATGTTCAGTTCTCCTGTTCCTGAATTTAAAAATCCTTCCGTCGCAGCAGTTACATTAATAGTTACAGACCTTAGATACCAGGGTCTGGAAGCTTCATCTCTTTTAAAATAATCATCTATGCGAAGAGCGACTTTCTGTCTGCCCGCAGGAGATGGATGCGTTCCGTCAGCTGCAAAATCCCCCGGACAGACCCAGGTCAGTCCGTCAATTCTGGGAATAATTCCGTCAGCCCAGGTATATGGTCCCCATGATAGCCACGGAGAATTTTTAATTGTCCCGCTGTAAATTAAACTTGTATCTCCGTTTATCTGATCTTCTATCAGCCACTTCACTGACCATCCTGAATAATATGCAAAAGGTTCGGGATTCAATGAACCGGTTGCGTATCCGGCATATATCCTGCTTGCAAGATAACATTGTTTCAGATTTACATATTTTGTTTTCATTATTCCCATACACACTTTGAATTTTTCTTTCAGACTGTCGGGATAATTCGGAAATGCCGTATCTGATGGATTTGCCTGCGCTTCTTTGAACCATACTGCCTGAACCTGTTTCACCGAAAGTCCTGCCTGCGCAAGCCGCTGAGAGATTACTGTCCAGAATGCTGCGCCGGGATTGTTAATAATATCAATTGTCTGTCCGCCCTGCGCTCCGTTTATAATTACAAGTTTGGGATTAAGATACGGCGCGCCGTTAACATTCTGAATGAATTGCTGAAACTCCTGCGCGCAGTTTGACATTCCCACAGAAAGCAAAACTACTTTGCCGTTTACAGGATCATAACTGCCGCCTGTATCGAGCGGTACAATATTCATACCGATATCAACTCCGTCATTATTGTGAACGGCAGGTCTGACATTATTTCCGCCGGGATAAAGTCCGCCCTGATAACCTCTGAAAAATCCGGTTCCGAGATCATTGATCGGAGTCAGCCCTACTGATGTGTTTGAGCAGACCTGGGAAATACTTTCTTTTGAAAAAATTAAGACAGAGATTAAAATTATAAAATAAATAATATGAGCCCGGAAAGCAGGGAATACATCTTTCATAAAAAAGGATTAAATTAATAAAAGTAATTTCATTAACTTAATTTATCTGAAATGAAAAATCAAATAAAATTTACACAGTGAAGCAATGAAAAGTGTTGCCAAAAGAGCCGGGAGTTTTAACCGGAGAAAAAAATAAATTTTAATCATTTCCAAAATGCTGCTATCTGATCAAACTCATCTTCATAGCTTCAGAATAATCGCCGGTTGTAAGTTTATAGTAATAAACTCCGCTTGAAAGTGAGCTTCCGTCAAAGCTGACACGAAAAGTTCCGGCGTTTAGCTTTTCGCTGACCGGTTCGGAGATTTCCTTTCCGAGAATATCAAACACAGCAAGTTTGACATATCCGCTTTCTGCAATCTCAAACTTTATATTCGTAACAGGATTAAAAGGATTCGGAAAATTCTGATGAAGTACAAAGTTTCCGGGAAGTGAATTCAAATTGCTTATAGAAGTTATAATTCCGTTGCCTCCGTAAAAGCAGATCACTCTGCCTTCCCTGTTGCCGCCGAGAAATTCATTAATTCCGTTTGAGTCAATGTCATTAAGCACTGCTGCGCGGTCTCCTCGTTGAGTTAGAGTTGATCCGAATGAGTGATTAAACAGCAGGTTTCCGTTCATTCCGTTGAGCACCACCAATCGGGGAGGCAGCTGTGTGGCTATTACTATATCGTCAATACTGTCACCGGTAATATCGCCGATATTATCTATGCCTCTAAGATAAGAAGAGCCTAAAAAATTTGTCCAGATAATATTTCCTGTTTTTGTATCAACTCTGTTTGCAGACTGCGGAGCTGAAAGCGTAATATCAGCAAACCCGTTTCCGTCAGCGTCATCTAATAAAGTTATTTTCCCGTTGTTGCTTGAGCCGAGGTTTTGAGTCCAGATCTGCGCACCGGTGTTTCCTGAAATTGCAAAAACCGATCCCGTAAATCCGCCCAGTCCAATAATATCTTTACCGCTGTCACCTCCGATATCAGGTACCTCAATAAGACTCCATGTATTTCCCGGACTGTTATAACTCCATACTGAATTTCCGAGCGCATTAAAACCGGTAACACTGTAAGGCGCGCCGTTATTGTTTACTCCGATCGCTCCGCCTGATTCAGTCGCAACGACATCATCGGTAAACGGCTGCGGCTGTGTCCTGTAAAAAATCACTTCGCCGTTTAACGCATTCAGACAGATCAGGGCGTGTCTTCCTCCGTTAGTAACACCGCTTGCAGAGATAAGCGCGTCGTTAATTCCGTCACCGTTGTAATCATACTTTATCTTTATTGATTCTATATCTCCGTCGCTTGTAGTTGTTGAATTTCCGTATGACCATAAGACATTTCCGTTGATCCCGTTTAGAGCGTAAACCATTTCATTACCTCCGCCGCAGCCGATAACAACGTCATATGTTCCGTCATTATTTACATCCGCTATTGCCATTGCTTCTTCCCATTCCACCGAACCTGTATTTATCGAACCGAAGTGTGTGCTGAACTGCCAGATGACCGCGCCGTTAATTCCGCTGAAGCAAAAAGTCCAGTAATTTCCGGTAGCTACTGCAACGTCATTTACATTATCGCCGTTGACATCAGGTATCTGCTTCATACTTCTGATCTGCTTGTCATTAAGTGTTGTTCCCGGATTGTCAGGAATTAATATTTGCCAGACAATATCTCCCAACTCAAGACCTCTGGTCTGAGAATAAGTATTTTCCTGAGTAATTGATATTAAAGAGAATGCTGAAATAATTATAAATATGTGTAGTGTGTATTTCATAATGATTTTTTATTTAAAATAAATAATCAGAATAATTTTAGAAATAAACGAATTTTTGAAAGTTAATAAGCCAAAGCGACGAAACATTTTTTTTCGTTTTACCCGGATTAGTTTTTAAAAAAATCTTCAGTTATCAGAAATGTCAGGATGTGATTTTTAAAAATATATGCGTCTGTATTTCACATCTGTCCAAAATATTTTTAAATAAGAAAATTTTCGTCAAATTTATATTATTATTGCAGTTTTATATCAATCTATTTAGAAGACCCGCCTTTGAAAAATTGCCGAAAAAATTCATGAGCAATTGCGTCAATAAAAATTCCCTGTTTGAGAAATTTGCGAAGCAAATTTTGAGTTGGAAATTTTATAGCAATTGTAAGCCGAAGACGTCCCGAAGGGAAAAGGAATTCCGGAATTTTTCATTAGCGGAGATTTTTCTTTGGTACTTTTTTTGATCTGTCAAAAGAAAGTACTGTAAAAGCGATTCAACTTTAATTTTAAAACTAAACGGTTTGGACAGATGTGCCTGTATTTAATAAATTTTTCTCATTATTAACTTTTATTAAACACGCGATAAATATATTTTGCCTGATTAAAATTTATTAATGCAGCTGCAGATACTGGTCAGACTTTCGGTTTTTATTTTATTAATATTTAATGCAGGATATATATTATCTCAGCAGAATATTCCGTTAAGCAGTAATGATAAAGGCGTTTTAAAAGGAAAAGTAATTGACAATGAGACCGAAGCGCCGGTGGAAGGAGCTGCAGTAGAAATACTCGGTACGCAGATAAATACCGTTACAGATGTTAACGGCAACTTCAGTTTTACCAGTTTAAATTTTGACACCTATCAGATTAAGATCACGTCAGCCGGATATGAACCGATGGTGAGATCCGACCTTCTTCTTTATGCGAGCAAGCCGCTTGAAATTATTGTAAAGATCAAACCGAAAGGATATAAGACTTCCGTCATTGACGTGGAAGGAAATTTTTTCATACAAAGCTCCGACGTAAATCTAAGTTCGATAAATCTTGATTATGAAGAGATACGCCGCGCGCCGGGAGCTACGGAAGATATTTCAAGGATGCTGCAGACAGCGCCGGGTATTGCGATAGGAAATGATCAGAGAAATGACATCATTGTCAGAGGCGGTTCACCGGCGGAAAACCTGATTATTATTGACGGCATTGAAATTCCTAATATAAATCACTTCGGCACAGATGGCTCCTCTAGCGGCGCGATCGGTTTTATAAATTCAAAATTCATTTTCGAAACAAACATGCTCACCGGCGGATTTCCGTCGATATACGGCGACAAACTATCAGGCGTCATTGATATCAGTTTCCGCGAAGGCAGCAGAAAGGCGTTTTACGGAGACATTAATCTTTCCATTGCGGGATTCGGCGGAATATTCGAAGGACCGATCTCGGATAAAGGCTCATACCTTTTTTCAGTAAGAAGAAGTTATCTCGAATTAGTCAGAGACGCAATAAGACTTACTTCCGTGCCGAATTACTGGGACTTTAATCTTAAAGCCGTGTATGACATTAGCCCTGATGATAAGCTGACTCTGATCGGACTTTCGGGAATAGATAAAATTGATTTCTCAGGCGAGTCTGCGGAAAATAATCCTTACGGAAATTCAGAAGATGATCAGAAAACTTATGCGCTCGGCATTAATTATAAAAAGCTTCTGCGAAAAGGATTCATCGAAACGGTCTTGTCAGATTCATATACAAACAATTTCATAAAGCAGGTGGACGGACAGACTGCTGAAGTTAAATTTGAGAATACTTCAAGTAACAATGAAGTAACGCTGAAAACATCTCTCAATTATCAGCTCTCCGGAAACATTACTATAAATACAGGCATCGGCGGAAAGCTTGCTGACATAAATAATAAATTGTTTCTCAGAGGAGATACCAGTGCTGCGGGATATCCGTATGATACGATTAACGCCGACAGTAAAATAAATTCATACAAACTTTTCGGTCATGCAAATCTCACTTATAAATTTTTTGATGACAGGTTTATTATGAACTCCGGTGTCCGAGTTGATTATTTTGATTATATCAGACTGAAGACATACTTCTCTCCTCGGGTTGGCGCTTCATATAAAATTACTCCCGTCACTTCTCTTAATGCCGCCTGGGGAATTTTTTATCAGTCGCCCGAATACATATGGCTCAGCGCAAGTCCGGAAAATCGAAATCTGAATGACATCAGGTGTGAGCATTATATTACAGGTATTGAACATTTCTTTGCAGCCGACTTAAAAGCAAACGTTGAAGTTTATTACAAAAAATACAGAGACTACCCTGTGTGGAAGGATATTCAGACTTACATACTTATAGACGGAGGAACGGACTTCGGACCGAACATAGTCGGCGAAGCTGTCAGCGCGGGATACGGCTCTGTAAAAGGAATTGACATTTCCATTCAGAAAAAATTATTCAGGTCCGGTCTGTACGGATTGATAAGTTACTCTTATATTCATTCGGGATTTACTGCACTTGCAGGCGGTGAAAAGCCCGGTGCGTTTGATCCGGGAAGTCAGTTTACTGTAATTGCCGGCTATCAGTTCAAAAGCGGATGGCTTGCCGGAATAAAATACAAATATTCCGGAGGAAGACCTTACACTCCTATTGATCCTGTTGCATCAAAACAGGTAAACAGAGCGGTGTATGCGACGGATGATTTTAACAGCGCAAGATATCCTTATTATATGCGAGTAGATGTAAGAGTTGATAAAAAATTTGATTTTAAAAGTTCAAGTCTCGTTGCATACATCGAACTTCAGAATATTTTTAACAGAGAAAACATTTATTCATATTACTGGAACGAAGATGACAAACGTCTTTCCACTATTTACCAATGGGCTTTCTTTCCGGTAGGCGGGATCAGCCTGCAGTTCTGATGAATTAAATGCACCGGCATTCTATTCGATAAAACTGTTAATTTTTTCCATTAACATTCCGGTTTATTTTCAAAATTATACAGCTCATTCCCAACTGTATTCAGATCATTTCTATTTCACTTTATATTATACCTGATCTCTTCAGCATCATCTGCGAATATATAATTATTTACCGCTTATATTTTAATTTATCTTTAACTTGAAATTTTATTTAATTAAAGTTAGTTTATAAAAACGTGCAAAACGTGCATTTATAATTTTTTAAAATTCTCCGAAAAATGATTTTATCATCAAAAAAAGCCGCAGAGTTTCTGAATGTAAACGAATCTACCGTTAAGAGGTGGGCTGACAACGGAAAGCTGAAAAGTTTTAAAACACCGGGCGGTCACAGGAAATTTAAGTTTGAGGATCTTAAAAAAGTATCAGAAGAGAATCATTATCTGACGCCGGAAATGAGTGCAAATTTTATGTCCGCAAAAACAATCAGCGATATAAAGGACAGGGATTATGCATCTCTCAGTAAAAAATTCGGGAAATATCTTCTTAAAGGAGATTCAGTTTCATCATACGATCTGATCTATTTATTGTATCTCAACAAAACGCCGGTGGCTCAGATATTTGATGAAGTTGTAAAGAGGTCTATGGAAAACATAGGTGATCTCTGGTCTAAAGGATTTCTGGGAATAGAAGACGAACATATTGCATCCGGAGCTTTGCTGTCCGTAATTCACAGATTTGAAAATGAAATAACAGACAGGTATTATCCAAAAACAAAATTCCATAAAACTGCATTATGCGCAGGTCTTGAAAATCAGCTTCATGACATAGGACTATTATGTGTGAGGATCACACTGAAACATCTCGGATGGAAAGTTATATATCCCGGTTCAAATCTTCCTGCAGATTCAATTATTAAATTATTGAAAAGCGAAAAGCCGGACCTGCTTTGTCTTTCTTTTAAATCACATGAAATGATTGGAGAAAGCATAAAAGATATTTCTGAAATTATCAAAACCGCTGATAAGCTCAATATAAAAATATTCACCGGCGGTGATGCTGCGGCAAACGGCAGTAACGGAGTTTTAAAAATAAATGATCTGGTCACATTTACTAAATTTTTAAAAGAAAGAAATCAGATATGAAAGAAGTAATAGTAGTAGGCAGCGGACTTGGAGGATTATCAGCGGCATTAAGACTTTCCTCAAAAGGATATAAAGTAAAAATACTTGAAAAAAACAGTTCAGCCGGCGGGCGTCTGAATCAGATAAAGGATAAGGGTTTTACGTTTGACTCGGGACCTTCTTTTATGAGTATGACTTATGAGTTTGATAATCTTTTCAAGGAATGCGGGATTAAAAACCCGATAAAGTTAAAAGCGCTGGATCCTTTGTATGAAGTTTATTTTGAGGGCAGGCAGGAACCATACAGAATTTGGAAAGATCTTGATAAACTTGCTGTAGAATTTGCTGATATTGAACACGGCTTCAAGGATAAAGCTGAAAAATATCTAAAGCGCGCATCGGAATTTTTTCATGATACGGAGGACAAAGTCGTTAAAAGTAATTTTAACGGACTTGCAGATTATTTTTTAAAAATCTCGCGTGTTCCTCTGAAGCATATTCCGTATTTAAGGAAAAAATTATGGACACTGCTTTCGGAAACATTTGACTCACAGGTTGTAAAAGTAATTTTTTCGCTGGTTGCTTTTTTTCTGGGTTCTACACCGTTTAAGACACCGTCTATATATTCGCTTTTAAATTACACAGAGTTTATTCACAACGGATACTGGAGAGTGGAAGGCGGAATGTATATGATAGTAGAAGAGATTATAAAAATACTTAAAGAAAGAGGGGTTCAGATAATATACAACACAGAGGTTTCTGATTATTATGACAGTGAAGGAAGACTTAAATACTTTTTAGATAAAAAAGGTAATCACTGGATTGCAGATCTTTATGTAGTTAACGCGGATGCAGCTTCATTCAGAGGATTGATTCTTAACAGGAAAAAATATTCCGGGACTCAGCTTGATAAACTGGATTGGTCCCTTGCGCCGTTTACAATTTATCTGGGAGTGAAGGGAAAAATAAATTCGCTTTATCATCACAATTATTTTCTGGGAAATGATTTTACAAAATATGCTGATAAGATATTTACAACTTCTGAAATCCCTTCAAATCCTTATTACTATGTAAATATGCCTTCATATCACGATACAGGATGCGCTCCCGGGGGATGTGAAAATTTATTTATCCTCTGCCCTGTGCCGGATCTTAGATTTAAAGATCACTGGAACGATAAAGAGGAATTTGCAGACAGGATTATACAGGATCTTTCAGATAGAATAAACTTTAATCTGAAAGAAAATTTGCTTGTAAAAAAAATCATGTCTCCGATTGAATGGGAGTTGGAATATAATTTGTATAAAGGTTCAGGTCTCGGACTATCTCACGGAATGAGTCAGATAGGCGGATTCAGGCCTTCAAATAAAGATGAGGAGTTTTCAAATTTATATTATGTCGGAGCCTCGACAGTTCCGGGTACCGGATTGCCGATGGTTTTGATAAGTTCAAAATTAGCAACAGAAAGGATAATACATGAGCATTAAACTTTATAATGACACATCATTTAAAATCAGCGAAGTAATAACAAGAAGCTACAGTACTTCATTCAGTCTGGCTATCAGATCATTCGGAAAGGAGATGCAGAATTCCATTGCGGCTGTTTACGGTTTAGTCCGCATAGCTGACGAAATTGTTGATACATTTCATGACAAAGATAAAATCTCGCTTCTGTATGCTCTAAGGAAAGATACTTTTGAAGCGATAGAGAAAAGGATTTCCATCAACCCTGCCCTGCATTCATTTCAGCTTACAGTAAATGAATACCTGATCCCTCATGATTACATTGAAAGTTTTTTTGAAAGCATGAAAATGGATATATACAACAACTATTATGACCGGGAAAATTATGACAGGTATGTTTACGGTTCTGCGGAAGTAGTCGGTCTGATGTGTCTGAAGATATTCTGTAAGGGAAATGACAGACTGTTTGAAGAACTTAAAGATTCTGCGCGGGCGCTGGGTTCGGCATTTCAGAAAGTTAATTTTCTCAGAGACATTAAAAATGATCTGTCTGAAAGAAAAAGGATCTATCTTCCCGGCGCAGAGAACAGTGCTTTCATTAACAAAAAAAACAAACAGCTTCTGGAGGACGAAATAGAAAGGGAGTTTTCTATTGCGCTGAAAGGAATAAAAAAACTTCCTGATGATTCGAGGATTGCAGTTTATTCTGCATATCAGTATTATTACAAGCTTTTTGAAAAGATAAAAAAGCTGGAGGTGGAGGATCTGTTTATGAGCAGGATCAGCGTATCAAATTATACTAAAATATTTCTACTTTTGAAAAACACAGTGAGATTAAAATTATCACTGTTTGTCTGAATGAGCGTTTACTTATTAATAAATATATTCATAATCTTCATTCCGCTGATTATGAGTTTCGAAAAAAATATCCGCTTCATAAAAAATATTCCGGCAGTAATAATAACAATAATATCAGTCGGAATTTTTTTTATTGCGTGGGATATCAGAGCAACTGAGAAAGGCGACTGGAGCTTTAATCCGGAATTTGTATCCGGCTTAAAATTTGGCGGACTGCCTTATGAGGAAATACTTTTTTTCATAACAGTGCCTTACAGTATATTGTTTGTTTATGAAAGTCTGAGATTTTATATTAAGGAAAAGACTTATGAAATAAGCAGAATGCTGCTTCCGGCATGTATTATCATCTTTGCCGCTGCTTCATACTACTTTAAAAATTTAAGTTACACTTCAAATGTAATGACGGCAATGCTCATTGTTTTTTTAGCTGCGTTATTATTTGTTAGGTTTTTTGGAATTACAAATATATTGCTGATTACACTTCTTGTTTCATTCATTCCATTTATAATTGTAAACTATTTCCTGACCTCACTTCCGGTGCTGATTTACAATCCGGAAGCAATAACAGGCATAAGGTTTATTACAATACCGGCTGAAGATTTTTTCTATTCATTCTCAATGATCAGCGCATGGCTGATGGTATATTCGATTTTAAAAAAAGGCAAGTTACTCATTAAATAAAAAAACTCTTCTGGAATTTATAATAATAATATTATTATCCGCTGTACCTGTTTATTCATTCATCGTTTCATTGATTAATCTTTTTACTGCGCCGTTTTTAACATCAGAATATACAAAGAAAGAATATGGTCTGGTTTCCGTTCTTATACCTGCCAGGAATGAAGAGATAAATATTGAAAATTGTATAAGCAGCGTAATGTCCCAGTCATATACAAATATTGAAATCCTTGTATATGACGATTCGTCTTCTGACAACACACCGGGTATTGTTACAATAATCTCTCTCAGAGACAGCAGAGTCAAATTAATATCCGGCGAACCGCTTCCTGATGGCTGGCTCGGTAAAAATCATGCATGCTGGAAATTATCACAGCAGTCTTCCGGAAATTATCTGCTGTTTATTGATTCAGATGTGATTCTTGAAAAGGATGCCGTTGCATCAGCAGTTTCAGAGATTAATAATAATGACTCCGATCTGCTTTCGGTGTTTCCGAAACAGATAATTAAAACATTCGGTGAAAATGCCGTTGTTCCGTTTATGAACTGGCTGCTGCTTTCATTCCTTCCTGTGAAGCTGGTTTCGTCACCGAAGTTTAAATCTTTTGCGGGAGCAAACGGTCAGTTTATTTTATGGAAAAAAGATACTTACGCTAAGACCGGCGGACATTCTGCGGTAAAGGGTGAAATTGTCGAAGACATTGAGACAGCGAGGTTTCTGAAAAGAAACGGATATAAAATTCTTCTTTTGATGAGTAAAGATCTTGTATCCTGCAGGATGTACAGCAATTTCAAAGAGGCGGTATCGGGGTTTTCAAAAAACATTTATCCGGCTTCAGCAATGCCTGCAATTCTGTTTATTCTGAATGTACTGTTTCTGGTGATTTCAAATATTGTTCCTTTTATACTAATGTTTTATTTTGATTATTTTATTTATGTATCATTACTGATATTATCAGAGAGAATTGTTATTTCATATATAAGCTCGCAGAATATATTAGTAAATATACTTCTGCATCCTCTTCAGATGATAATGCTTTTATACATCAGTCTGAAATCAGTATATCAGACAAAGACAGGTAAATCTTTTTGGAAGGACAGAAAGCTTTGAATGATAAAATAAAAACCGCAATTATTTATATAATTTTTACAGTCGGCATTGCAGGTCATTTATCAGAGACTTTGAAACCTGTTATGATAACTCTGACTCCCTATATACTGATCATAACAGGATTACTCGTTCTTATATTTTCAAAAGTATTAAGCGATAAAAAATTCTTAATATGGTTTTTAGTTTCCTATCTCATAACATTTATTTTAGAAATTGCCGGTGTCAGGACAGGACTGATCTTCGGAGAATATAAATACGGCGATGTGCTTGGATTCAGCATAGCCGGTGTTCCTTTGATAATAGGATTTAACTGGATCGTTGTCATACTTGGGGGAATAGGCATCGGGTCGTTAATAACCGGAAAAAAAATCAGCATTGCAGTGATTGCCGGAATAACAACAGTGATATTTGATTATGCGCTTGAGCCTGCGGCGGTAAGATTGAATTACTGGAGCTGGCTATCGGGTGAAATTCCACTTCAGAATTATCTGGCATGGTATTTAATTACTTTTCTAATTACTCTGATTTTCTTTTTGTTTAAAGTTAAAATCAGTTATAAATTCTTTATACACTATCTTTTCGCACAGTTCATTTTCTTTCTGGCATTAAATACATCATAAAAAAAGCGGATAAATCCGCTTAATAAAACTCATTTATTTCCGATTTAAAATTTATATGTTACGAAAATTTTGCAAAAATTATTACAACGCTTGCTAACAATATCAGAATATATAATACAGTTAGAATAAATTTTCTAAACTTTTGTTTATTTGAGATCCTTCTTTCATAGGATACATAACTCTTTGAATAATCACCTGAATTAGGATCCCACTTATAGCTGCTTTTAACTTTTTCTAAATCCATAATTTAATTTACTTTTCAAAAATATGATTTTCAAATCTTTATATCTATTGCAAAAATTTTATAGCTTATAATAACTCTGAAGACTCCTGACTTCTGTTTTGCCTTTTTTGATTCTCGATATTCCCTCAGCGAATGACTGCGCTGCCGATAAAGTTGTAATGAACGGGATCTTATGCTGTACAGCAGTCCAGCCGATTGAGTATTCATCAAACCTCGACTCAGCGCCCAGCGGAGTATTAATCACTATTTGTATATCACCGTTTTTAATTCTGTCCACTACATTTGGTCTGCCTTCATTCACCTTGAATACCGGTTCTGATTTTATTCCGTACTTATTAAGAAAAGCTGATGTTCCTGAAGTTGCAATTACTCCAAAGCCGAGACGAATATATTCGTTAATTATTTCAATTGTCTTAGGCTTTTTATCATTTTCATTTACGCTGATAAAAATGTTTCCGTTAACAGGAACCGGCGAACCTGTTGATTCCTGAGCTTTTGCAAGAGCTTCTCCGAATGTCATTCCAATTCCCATCACTTCTCCCGTAGATCTCATTTCAGGTCCGAGAAACATTTTCACTTTAGGAAATTTTTGAAAAGGGAATATAGATTCTTTTACTCCGATGTATCCTATTTCTTCAAAGCTTTTTAATCTGAATTCTTTAAGTTTTCTTCCGGCAATTACTTTCGCAGCTATCATGACGACCGGAATTCCCGTAGTTTTGCTTACAAAAGGCACTGTCCGCGAAGCTCTTGGATTTGCTTCAAGTACATATACTACATTATCTTTTACTGCAAACTGAATATTTATTAATCCGATTACATTCAGCGCCAGCGCTATTTTTTTTGTGTATTTTTTTATTTCATCCAGATTTTTTTTATTAATTGAGATCGGAGGAAGAATGGAGGTGCTGTCACCCGAATGAATTCCCGCTTCTTCTATATGCTGCATTATACCGGCAATATAAACATCTTCTCCGTCACAGATTGCGTCCACGTCAATTTCTCTTGCCTCCTCCAGAAATTTATCAATAAGAACTGGATGATCTTTTGAAACTTCATTTTCATCCCTGAAAAAATTATTTACCTGTTCATCGCTGTAAACAATCTGCATCGCTCTGCCGCCAAGCACGTATGACGGCCGCATTAATACCGGGTAGCCGATTTTTCCGGCTGTCTTCTTTGCAGTTTCAGGATTTGTACATGTACCGTATTCGGGTTTCGGTATGTCAAGTTTATCCAGAAGATTACCGAATTTTTTCCGGTCTTCCGCAATGTCGATGTTTTCAGAAGAAGTGCCGAGTATCTTGAGTCCGTTTTTTTCAAGTTCTTTTGAAATTTTCAAAGGTGTCTGACCGCCGAAGCTTACAATTATTCCTTTTACATTTTTTTCATAATGAACAATGTTCAGCACATCTTCCGTTGTCAGCGGTTCGAAAAACAGCTTATCTGTAATATCATAATCTGTTGATACAGTTTCCGGATTACAATTTATCATAATGGTCTCAAACCCTTCTTCTCTAAGTGCTTTCACGCATCTGACACAGCAGTAATCAAATTCAATTCCTTGTCCTATCCTGTTGGGACCGCCTCCGAGTATAATTATTTTTTCCCTGTCTGAAGAAATATTTTCGTTAAATCTTTCGTAAGTTGAATAATGATAAGGCGTGCCAGATTCAAACTCCGCTGCGCAAGTATCTACAGTTTTGTAAACGGGAATAATTCCGTTTGCGAATCTGAATTTTCTAATTTCATCTTCTGTCGTCTTCAGAATAACGGCAAGCTGTTTATCCGAAAATCCATTCTTCTTAGCTTTTAATAATAATTCTTTACTGATTTTTTTCATTAACCGTTATTATTTAAAATTTTCGTTCAGAATTTTATCAAGATAAAAATCATCAATACGGAATTCACTTTTAATAATATCAGTTTGATTTTCCGGATTAATTGACTTTGAAGAATTCCTCATTGCAGCGATCATAGTATTTCTTGCTGTATGATCCGAAGATATAAATTCAAATACTTTTGTATCATAGCCGTACTTTTCCAGTATCATTGCGCGCAGTCCATCAGTAAGCATAACTGCAAGCCGTTCCTCATGAATTCCATATCCGAATATTCCTTTAAGTTTTTCAGGAACGGTCATTTTTTTTCTAACATACTTCTGACAGCAGGGAGCAAGTACAATTATTTTGGAATCAGCTGCAAGAGCTTTTTTGATTGCATCATCGGTTGCTGTATCGCAGGCATGCAGCGCAATAGTTATGTCAGTTTTATCAATTTCCGTATCAAAAATATTTCCATTTATGAATTCCAGTCCGGTGAAACCGCACTTCGCGGCGAATCTGTTTGACAGCTCAGTCAGTTCGCGGTTCTGTTCAATTCCCTTTACTGTTACATTTTTTTCTAAAACATTTTTAAAATGATCATACATTGCAAAGGTTAGATAGCTTTTCCCCGAGCCCATATCCGTAATACTTACGGTTTCATTTTTAGAAATTTCTGAAGATCTGTAAATTGAATCAATTGTTTCGATGAATTTATCTACCTGCCTGAATTTATCATACATACCGGCTTTTACGGTTCCGTTATCTGAAGTAATACCGAGCAGATGAAAATATTCGGCATCCGGTTTTATCTTTCTGGCTTTTTGTCTGTTGTGTTCTTTTACATCCGGAGCATTAAAGGAAGGCCTTTTTTTGTGAAATGCCGGCACTCTTTTTTTAGAATGATCGATGGTAAAATCATTTCTTGTTGTAAATAATGTACCGCTCAGGAAATCATTTCCTGTTATATCTTCCGCCAGTTTTATTCCCTTTTCGATTTCAAAATTCTTAATTACATCTTTTGTATTATATCTGAAATTAAAAGAAAGTCTTTCACCGTCTTTTAGATTAATTCTGTTCACAATTATTTTCTGAAATTCCCTGTCATCGCCGCGGTATTTTCCGAACTGCAGTTTCACAAAGGAATTGTCAGAAATGCTTTTTCTTAATTCGCCGATAAATTTTTCCTTTTCAGAAGTCATAATTTTCATTCTGTTACTATTACACTATCTGATATTTCCTTAGCCCTTTTTCTCAGTGCATTAATATCCGAATCAGTTTCACCCCATGTTAGCGCAACACCCATTCTCCTGTGTATCTTTGCATTTGGTTTGCCGAAAATTCTTATGTCAGAGTTTTTAAACTTAAGAGCGTTATCAATTCCTTCATATCCCGGTGATGAATAAATTATTTTATCAGAAAGAATGACGGAGCTTGCGCCGGATCTCTGAAGCAATATTTCATTAATGGGTAAACCGAGAACCGCTCTTAAATGAAGTTCGAATTCATTTAAATTCTGAGTATCAGCAAGAGTTACCATTCCTGTATCATGCGGTCTCGGAGAAAGTTCGGAAAAATATACTTCTTCCTTTCCAATAAAAAATTCCACTCCCCAGATCCCGTAACCTGTCAGAGATTCAGTTATTTTATGCGCAATATCGCAGGCTTTTACTAAAAGATTTTCAGGAATATCTGCAGGCTGCCAGCTTTCCTGATAATCCCCGCGCTCCTGTCTGTGACCGATGGGCGGACAGTATAAAGTTTTTCCTGACCTTTGAGTTACAGTCAGTAAAGTGATCTCCGACTGAAAATCTATAAATTCCTCCACTATCACTTCATTGAAATCACCTCTGCTGTCAGATGAAGCCCTGTCCCATGCGGATTGTAATTCACTTTTGTCTTTAATAAAGGATTGTCCCTTGCCTGAAGATGACATAAGCGGTTTTATAACACACGGGTAACCGATTTTTTCAGCTGCATTACGAAGTTTTTCAAGTGAAGCGGCGTATTCGTATTTTGCTGTTTTGATATTAAGTTCTTTTGATGCCAGGTCGCGAATTTCTTTTCTGTTCATTGTGAAGTTAGCCGCTTTCGCGCTCGGTACTACAACAATACCGGATTTTTCATAATCATAAAGTCTTTCAGTTCTGACAGCTTCAATCTCGGGAACAATAATATCAGGTTTATGTTTTTCTACGATCCTGTCCAGTTCATTACCGTCAAGCATATTAATTACTTCCCGATCATCAGCTACCTGCTGCGCAGGCGCATTACTATAAGAATCGACAGCAATCACAAACTGACCGAGTCTTTTTGCGGCTATAGTAAATTCCTTACCGAGTTCACCTGATCCGAGAAGTAAAAACTTTTTTATCAATAGATGATAATATTAATGAGATTTGGATTTAAATTTTGCTCTGAACATAGACTTTACTCCGTTGCCTTTAATTATATCTCTGACTGCTTCATTATCAGCTATAGCCTGCCATTCCGTAACGAGATTGTCTTTTACTTTAGCGCGCCATGCTGCCGGGATTTTAAATTTGTCGTGATGAACAGGATCTTCCGAATCAAAAGTACCTGCAGCAAAACCGAACAATCCGACGGTATCATCGGTGAGCACCGTGTTTGAAATTTGAATTTCATAATTAGGGAACCACTTCAAAAATATTTTCCATGAATTGATCATTTCCTTTTTACCTTTAATGGTCATACCGAGCGAATCAATAAAGACATGGTCATCGGACATAAATTCCGCAAGTCCGTCAATGTCATGATGATTGATCTTATTCACATATGAAATTACAGTATTCAGAATTTCTGACGGAAGGTTTTGAACTTTATGTTCTGTGTCAGATACTTTACCGAGATAGAACGGGACAAAAGGAGTTTCAACGATTTTATTTCTGACTTTTTTAACAGAGTAAGCTGTAACATCCGGTCTTGAAGTCACAACCCTTAAAATTTTACTGCCGTAATAATGAACTGCAGCGCCGTCTTCAGCGCCGATTCCGTTTCCTATAGCGCCATCAAGAATCAGTTTATGAAATGATTTTTTTAATTCGACTTTATCATCATAATGCGGACAAAAACTTCCCTCAAGCAAACCGAGGCATGGCAGGCGTTTAAGAGCACCCGGAGACGGATTAGTGATGCCGTCCTGAAACCAGCAGATAGCTCCGGCGCTCATACCTGTAAGAATAACACCTGAGCGGTAAGCTTTTTTCATAATTTTGTCAACTCCGGTTTTTTTCCATGTTTCTATGATGAGAGAAGTATTTCCTCCTCCGACATGAATGATATCTTTATCAAGAATAAATTTTTCAATATCACCGGGCGGATCAAGGAAAGATAAGTGGGAAGGTTCGCAGTTTAATTTATTAAAAAAATTATAGAACATTTCCCTGTATTCCTCACCGTCGTTACTTGCAGTACCGAAAAAACAAATTTTCGGTTTTTCTTTAGGTACAAGATTAAGTATATATTTATCAAGTAGCCCGTTATCAGCTTCCATAGAGAACATACCGCCGCCCAGCGCGACAATTTGACCAGGGGTTTTCACAATTGAGAGATTGATTTTTAAAAAGAATTAGATTGATACAAAATAAACATGCTGATAATAAATATCAGTATATAAAAAGTGGCAGGAAACGGGGAGGAGCAGTTTGACAGCGGGATGGGGAGTGAGCTTCGGGTTTATGTAGCGCGGAATTGAATTCCGCGCATACGCAAAAAACCATTTAAATGGTTTTTTGTCAGCATATTCCATATCCGGCTATTTCTTCCAAATCTCTTTCATATCTCTAACTGTTAAACTTCGATATCCTGATTATCTTATCTATAAGTTCCGGAATTTTTCCATCCTCTCCTTTATATAACTTTCTGGCTTTCTTAAAATCCTTTATCGCTTCACTAAAATTTCCCATCATATAATAAATTATCCCCCTGTTAAAATTAATCAGATAACTATTCGGATTCTTTGAAACAGATTCGTTCATAACACTAAGCGCATATTTGAATCTTTCGCTGATCGTAAATATCAGCGATTTATCTAAGTCCTGATACAAATAATTTGAATCCCAGTATAATGACTCACTTACATTTTCAAATATTTTTGCCGTATCATCAAGTAGCATATTGACGATCGCTTTATTCATAAAAGCTCTGGAATTTTTGGGGTCTAAAGACGTAAGTGTGTTAAGTTCTATCAATGCTTTATTATATTCTCTGCTGTTTATATACAAAAGACTTAAACCGTAATATATCTCAAGATTTTCTCTGTCATATTTAATTGCATCTCTGTAATCTCTCTCTGCAGCTGAATAGTTTCCCTCAAGTGCGTATACATTTGCGCGGTTGATATATCCTTTTGTATAGTATTTATTCAAAGCAATTACAGATGAAAAGTTTTCCTTTGCCTTGGGATAATTTTTTAATCCCAAATAACTTAAGCCAATGTAATTTATTACTTCCCAGTTTTGTGTATCCATTGCCAGATAATCACTGAAAAATTTGATGGCCTCATTAAAGTTTGAAGCATAATACTGCTCTAGTGCTTTCTGATACAAATCCTGCTTGGTTGTCTGTGAATATGAATCACAATAAGGTAAGATAATTAATATAAAGACCAGTATATATTTTTTCATAGATTTGTTTTTACATTTTATAATGAATGTGTAAATTTACTTTCTTTTATTTAAAATAATAATGTTTTTATTTTAGATATTAACATTCTTAAATTCCATTAAAAACACTTTCGCAAATTCTAACTTAGAATATAAAGTTTATCTCTGTGAAAAATATGATTTACTGTTTTTTACTAATATATTAAGAAGGCATTTTTTCAAACTTAAAGAATCTTTAAATTCTGATTTTAATAGATTATTTTTACTTAAACTGTTTGAAACATTGATTTTAATATTATCTTTTAATCTGCATTTCAAAGCTGTAATTTTTTTGTTTCAATTTTTTACATTTGCAAATCTAAATAAGTTCTTTTAATCTATTCTAAAATTAAATATTCACCGTGAATACAGGACATGAAATTGATTTAAACAAATACCGTGCAAAGTCTGATACTAAAATTAACCTTTCAGATTTTGATACTGAATATAAAGGCAATAAAGTTGATAAAGAAGAGTCAGTAGAGCTTCTTGAATATGGAAAATCCAGACTTACAGAAATTCAGGATATTCTTTTTGCAGATAACAGATACGGTGTTCTTATTGTCTTTCAGGCAATGGATGCTGCAGGAAAAGACGGCTCCATTAAACACATCATGTCCGGGTTTAATCCGCAGGGCGTAGTAATTCACAGCTATAAAACTCCTAATTCTCTCGAACTCGACCACGATTATCTGTGGAGACATTATATTGATCTGCCGAAGCGGGGCAATATAACGATCTTTAACAGATCACATTATGAAAATGTACTCGTTACAAAAGTTCATCCGGAATATATACTGAAAGAAAATATTCCCGGCATCAGATCCGTCAGTGATATTAATGATACTTTCTGGGAAAACAGGTATAAGCAGATCAACAGGTTTGAGAAAAATATTTATCAAAACGGAACCGTTATTCTGAAATTTTTTCTGCACTTATCAAAGGATGAACAGAAAAAAAGATTTCTTGAGCGGATTGACACTCCGGAGAAAAACTGGAAATTTTCTCCGGCAGACGTACATGAAAGATCTTTCTGGAAAGAATATAAATCAGCGTACGAAGAAGCTATTTCAAAAACATCAAAAGATCACGCTCCGTGGTATATCGTACCTGCGGATAATAAATGGTTTACCCGGTTTATTATAACGGCTGTAATTTATGAACATCTCAGTAAACTCAGCATTAGTTATCCGGTTGTCAGCGAAGAAACAAAGAAAGAACTTATTGCTGCGCGGGAAGCTCTTATGAACGAAAAATAATCAGAATCCGAATTTCAGAAATCCTCCGTCCACTGAAATACATTCACCGGTAATATATGATGCCGCAGGCATTGACAGAAATGCTGCTGCTGCTGCGACTTCCTCAGGCTCCCCGACTCTGTTCATCGGTGTTCTGGATAAAACTGAAGCTAAGTATTCCGCATTTTTTAGAACAGGGTCTGTCAGTGATGTTTTTATATACCACGGTGCAACTGCATTAACTCGAATATTGTCTTTTGCCCATTCCACAGCAAGATATTTAGTAAAATGAATTATACCCGCCTTTGAAATCGCATAAGGCGATCCGGTCCCTACCGAAGTAATTCCCGCTACTGAAACGATATTAACAATTGATCCGCTGCCGGACTCTTTTAAAAGCGGATGAAATATTCTGCAAAGCTCAAATACAGATTTCATATTCAGAGAAGTTAAATAATCAAAATCATCTGTAGTATTATCAAGCGTTTTCTTTCTGGTATTTGTCCCGGCATTATTGATCAGTATATCAAGACTATTGTATTTTTTTGAAATTTCTTTGAACAAGTTTTTTCTTTCGCTTTCTTTTGATACATCACATTCCATTCCGTCAGCAATGAATCCTTTGTCTGTATATTTTTTAATTTCCTCTTTTACATCGTTTTCATTTCGTGAAACAATAAAAACTTCAGCGCCGAGTGAAAGAAATTCTTCAGCTATTGATTTGCCGATTCCGCGCGTTGCGCCGGTGATCAGAGCTTTTTTGTTATTCAATGTCCATCGGTTGCTCATCTTCATAATTTAAAAAGTATTAAAATTTTTTACCCATCTGTTATAATTGAAAAAAAACTCAGCATTCTTTTCATACTTATCACCGCTTAAATTATCAAGTTCATAAAGCAGTCCGGATATATAATTAGCAGTATATTTTCTGTTCTTTGTGCTGATCATTTTTGAAATAAAATTCAAAACTGATTTTTCGGTTTCGTGATATGAATTTCTGCTTTTCAGATATTTTTTCGCCGCGGGTAACATATATTTCAGAAGTTTGTAATTTTTTAATTCATAATGTATAAGAATAAGCAGCATTTTTATATACGGTTCCAAAAAAGGAGATAAACCCGAGTATCTCACTGTTGAGTATTCATTCAAAATTCTCAAAGCTTCCCGATAATTTTTATCAAAAAAATAAGCAGAAGAAAGTCTGTAAATAATCAGATTGTATGTGTTTATTGTGATTTTGTTTTTATAAATATTAAGATACTTTTCAGCTAAGATCAGATTATCTTTTTTACCCGAAACATTCTTTCCGCTCAGTATCTTCAGCAGATTTAAATTGAGAATGTTTATATTTATATCAATCTCATCAATCTCTGTTCTGTTTGATGATTCTTTTAAAATCTTCATGTGACTTTCCGCCGCTCCGTATTTCCCGCATATTGCCGCAGAGTTTATTACAGAAAGCAATGCATCTCTGTATTTATCATATAAAGATTCATCAAAAATATTTCTGTTTAAAAAAATAAGTTTAAATCTCTTTAAGCTGACTGAATATGATGATTCAATATCTCCTTTTATCTCGAACGCAAGACTCTGCGCAAAAAGTTTTCGTTCAATAGCCGTAACAGTCACCCCGTCATTGGAAATTCGGTTTTCGAATTCGAACAAAATTTTAAAAAGTTCTTTTTCCTCATCTTCAGATCTTATCAGCCCTGTGTTTCTTTGAATCTTTAAAAGCGAAGCAATTGATTTTTTAAAAAAGTTAATTTCCCTTATCTTTTCTAAGACTTTAAATTCACTTTCAAATAATTTACGGATATCATTTGAAAATATTTCTTCTTTTTTCACAAGCTGTCTTTCCATTTCAATGAACTCCAGCAGAAAACCGAATCGTTCGCATTTCTCTGCAAGTGACTTGCCTGCTTTTACTGTTTTAAAATATTGTCTGAACAGTGCCTTCTGAAAAAGTATCCGGCACCTCTGAAGCATGTTAAAAAGTTTTGCGTCAGTTGACTTCTCATTTTTATAATTAAGAAGACTTTTAAATATAAGTTTGGAAAGATAGCTTTTTGTAAAATTAAAATTCTTTCTAAGATCTTCATTTCCTTTAATGGATTTCAGTGCTTTCTCGTTGTATGTTTTTTGAGAATCAATCAGGTCAAAAAGTTTAAGATACTTTGTATTGCCTTTCTGCACCGATGCGTTGAGTTTAAAATATCTTTTCTCACTGGGAGAAAGCGATTTTATCAGATCAAAAAGCTCAGTGTTGGTTTTCATATGAAATCTTAAGTGTAGAAAACAATTTCTTAATTAAAGCAAATTTAAATTTTAAAGAAATTTTCTTCCTGAATAAGTCATAATTTAACTAATCAGGAATCAAATTTAAGCCTGAATATTTCCCGGTTTGTTTTGTATCAACGTATTATACCCGTCGTATATTTTCAGTAATTTTATAAATTAAAAACAATAAAACTATGAAAACAATAATGGCAATACTTCTGATATTTATATCAGGATCATCTCTCTTGAGATCGCAGGATTTTATCAAGCTGGAACAAAGCATAGTCAGTATAGACAGCGGTGCATCACGCGGCGTGAACTGGATCGACTATGACAATGATAATGATCTGGATCTCTTTATCACAAACGGCAGGCAGGGCGGCGAGTATAATTATTTATACAGAAATGATAACGGGATTTTTATAAAAATTGAAAATGATCCCATTGTAACTAATTTTCTTCCCTATGACGGGAGCAGCTGGGCTGATTATGACAATGACGGAAATATAGATATGTGCGTCGTCACATGGTATAACAGAGTAAACCAGCTGTATAAAAATTTCGGTGACGGGACTTTCGATCTGGTTATGACCGGTCCGATAACAACCCTGAATACTTACTCTGAAACCTGCAGCTGGGGAGATTATGATAATGACGGATTTGTGGATCTGTTTATCACAAACAGCGCAGGATCTGGTCACAGAAATTTACTTTATAAAAATAATGGCGGAGGAAATTTCATCAGAATAGATACAGGCGTAATTTTCAGTCAGACAGCTTTTTCAAGAGGCGTAAACTGGATAGATATAAACGGTGACAGATTACCTGATATTTTTGTCTGCAGGGAAAATAATCAAAACGAATTTTTGTACAGAAATCACGGCAACGGATATTTTACTGAGATAACAAATTCACCTCTGACAACAAACGGCGGTGAATCCTGGAGCGGAAGCTGGGGGGATTATGACAATGACGGTGACCTTGATGTGCTCGTAACAAACACAGGCAATCAAAGGAACTTCTTATTCAGAAATGACGGAGATTTTAATTTTACAAAAATTCTGAATGACCCGTTAGTTGATGAACCGGGTTATCATTCGGTCGGCGGCTGGGGAGATTATGACAATGACGGTGACCTTGATATGTTTATATCACAGTCGTATAAAGGACCTTCGTTTACTGAAAAACTTGTAAACAAATTATATAAAAACAAATTGATGGAAACCGGCTCAGTCTCATTTGAAAAAATAAATTCAGGAGTTCTTGTCAGTGATTCAGGTTATACATTCGGATTTGCCTGGGGAGATTTTGACAATGACGGAGATCTTGATCTTGCTGCAGCAAATACTTTCGGCGAAAATCAAAAGAACGCTCTCTACAGAAATGAACTGAATAACGGAAACAAATGGATAAATATAAAATGCACCGGTACAAATTCAAATAAATCAGGCATCGGCGCAAAAGTAAAAATAAAGGCAACCATAAACGGAAATCCGGTATATCAGATGCGTGAGGTAAGCGGACAGGAAGGATACTGTTCCCAGAATCAAATCCTGCACTTTGGTCTTGGTAACGCTTCCGTTATTGATTCGCTGAAAGTCGAATGGCCGTCAGGTGCTGATCAGCATTTCACAAATATTCCCGTAAATCAGAATATAACAATATCAGAAAACGGGACCGTAATTTCAGTTAATAATATTAAAACAGAAGTTATAAATAATTTTAAATTATTTCAGAATTATCCGAATCCTTTTAACCCTGACACACGTATCCGGTTTCAGATCAATAAAAATTCAAAAGTTATGCTTAAAATTTATGATGCGCTTGGAAATGAAGTTACTACACTTTTGAATGATACAACACCTGCCGGTGAGTATGAATTTGATTTTAAAGGAAAAGGTTTAAGCTCGGGTGTTTATTTTTACAAGCTTACGGCTGACGGCATATCAGAAACAAAAAGTATGATGTTAATAAAATAAAAAGAGTGTTTTTTTTAATTTTCCGATTAACAGGATCAGGGTGTCATGATGATGAAAAGACTTTATGATTAACTGTTTATATTTATAAAATAAACCGGTATGACAATACCGGTTTTTTTTTATGCTAAAGAGATTAAGCATCAGATTCAGGTGAGGCATCTTGGACGAAACCTGACAGGTTTTACCTAATTTAAATTTCCTCATTCAGCTTCTTTTGAAACCTGTCAGGTTTTGCACGCTCTGCTGTTCTGTCTCCGGATACATATCTCAATTTCTATATCCGCTGTCTTCTTAAATCAACACATGCCTTATTTTATCTCCAGATAATAATATCTTCGCTCTCTGTCCGGCTTGAATCCCATCTTCTCATAAAGTTTGCTCGCTTTCTTGTTTGTTTTATGAGTTTCAAGCATTACAAATCCTGAACCGGTTTTTACTGCAAACTTTCTTACGCTCTCCATAAGCTTTTCACCTGCGCCGAGCTTTCTGCTTTCTTTTCTGACATACATATCATTCAGTATCCATGCTCTCTTCATTCCAACTGAAGTAAAATAAGGGTAAAGCTGTGTGAATCCAATTGCATTACCGTCTTCATCAAGACATAAAAAAATTGCAGATTCATTCCGCTTTATTCTTTCTTTTAAAAAAATTTTTGCCGAATCTTTGTCTGAGGTTTTTTTATAGAATTGTCTGTAAAGATCAAACAGCTCGGTCAGTTCATTTATATGCTTTATACCTGCTTTAATAATTTTCATAAAACAAATTATGGATTTAATATTTTGAGTTTGATTTACTGAGTTTCACGGTAATTGCATTTGCGGAATTCTGTCCGTCAAGCGCGGCAGAAATTATCCCTCCCGCATATCCGGCTCCTTCTCCGCAGGGATAAAGTCCGTTGATTTGTACATGTTCGTAAGTTTGTCTGTCTCTCGGTATTCTCACCGGCGAACTTGTCCTTGATTCCGGACCTGTTATTATCGCTTCTTCCGTAACATAACCTTTCATCTTTTTTCCGAATTCAGAAAATGCCGCTCTTAATTTTTTTGAAACTGTTACGGGTAAGAGTTCATTGATATCTGCTGAATAAATTCCGGGTATATACGAAGATCCGGGAAGTGATCCCGAAAGTTTTCTGTCTGTAAAATCCGTCAGTCTCTGTGCCGGTGCCTTTTGACTCCCGTCGCCTTTGTCAAAAAATTTCTTTTCTGTTTTTTTCTGAAATTCTATTCCCATAAATGAACTGTGACTCGAATATTCTTTAAGATCTTCAGTTTCAACCGCAACCACAATCCCTGAATTTGCATATTTAGAATCTCTTCTGGACATTGACATTCCGTTTACTACAAGCTCTCCCGGAGAAGTTGCAGCGGGAACGATAAGTCCGCCCGGGCACATACAAAATGAATATACTCCTCTTCCTCCGCACTGTGCGGCGAGTTTATATGGTGCTGCAGGAAGATACCTGCTTCTTGGTTTTTGTCTGTACTGAATTTCATCTATTAATTCCTGAGGATGCTCAGCCCTGACTCCGAGCGCAAACGGCTTTGCCTCTGTCAGTATATTTTTATTTCTAAGCAGATAATAAATGTCTCTTGCTGAATGACCTGTAGCGAGAATTACATTTTCACAAATAATTTCGTTTGAATTATTTATAACAATACCTGATATTTTATTATTATGGATTATAAGATCTGTTAAAGTCGAATTGAAATTTACCTCTCCTCCGTAATTAAGAATTGTACTGCGGAGATTCTGCACAAGTACAGGAAGCTTATTCGAGCCGATATGCGGATGCGCATCAAAAAGTATGTCATTTTCCGCTCCGTGTTCGGTGAGTATTTTCAGGGCTTTATATATATCACCCCGTTTATGTGAGCGCGTATAAAGTTTTCCGTCGGAGTATGTCCCGGCGCCGCCTTCGCCGAAGCAGTAATTTGAATCGGGATTAACAATTCCGTTCTGCTGTATCAAACGCAGATCTTTCCTTCTGCTGCGCACATCTTTACCGCGGTCAAATATTACCGGCTTGATCCCGTTCTCAATTAATTCTAACGCAGCAAAATATCCGGCCGGACCGGCGCCTACAATTACTACTTTCAGTTTATCAGAAACACTTTTATATCTTTCACTGATAACGGGCTCGGGATCAGGAGCTTCATCAATATATATTTCCGCGGAAATATTTATAACCGGATTTCTGCTGCGGGCGTCAATTGATCTCTTTAAAAGTCTGACAGTAAATTCTGCATCCTTCTTTATTCCGCTTATCCTTCTGAATATTTCATTGCGCTTTTTATCATCAGAATTTTCTTCCGGTGTTATTGATATCTCAATTTTTTTTCTCATGAATGTTCACTTTTTATGTGAAAAATATTTTGGAGGATGTACGAAAAGTTTAATGTATCATAATTCTTTCAGCTCATCACGAAGTTTTTTTGAAAAGCTGTTTACTACAAGTTCATATGATTCGTCCGTCATTTCTTTAAGTAATTTATCCGGTATCATACCGTCAAAAGTTACTGTGTTCCAGTGTTTCTTATTCATATGATATCCCGGAATTATTTCATCATATTTTTCCCTAAGCTCAATAGCTCTTTCGGGATCACATTTTAAATTGACAGTAAAAGGCAGGTCAAATGATGTTATGGCAAAAATTTTTCCGGATACTTTAAATGCAAGTGTATGTTCATCAAAAGGAAAACCTTCCGTTACTCCTTTCTTGTTTAAACAGTATTCACGGAATTGTTCTATATTCAAAGCCGGCTGTATTAATAAGAGATTTCACACTGATGAAATTTAAATGTCTTCTTTATTTATCCATTTCCTGACACCGACAGGTTTAAATTCTTCCATTTTAATTAACAGAGAATCTGGATCTTCATCTACTATTATCATATCGAGATAAAGCTCATGCACAAATTTTTCTCCAACCGCTTTATTAATAAAATCTATCAGAAGACCGAAGTAATTATCTGTGTTAAGAATTCCGATCGGCTTTGAATGAATTCCAAGCTGAGCCCACGTCCAGGCTTCAAAGAATTCTTCCAGAGTCCCGATACCGCCTGACATCATAATAAATCCGTCTGAGAGTTCCGACATCAAAGCCTTTCTCTCATGCATCGTCTTTACAATTTTTAATTCTGTAGCATCTTTGAAAGCAACTTCACGCGCAACAAGATCCTCAGGAATAACTCCCGTTACTTTTCCGTTATACTGCAGCACCGTGTTTGCAAGCTCTCCCATTATCCCTACATTTCCTCCGCCGTAAACAAGCTCTATCCCTTTTCCCGCCATTAGTTTTCCCAGCTTCTGTGCTGATACAAGGTAATCTGTTCCTTTGCCGGAATTAGAACCGCAAAATACGCATATACTTTTCATACTGTTATCATGCTTGTTTAATTCTTTTTTCTTTCTTCAGAAGGAATGAAAGAATAATCGAGATAATTATCCCCCCGATTAAAACAAAAAGCAGCTGCTGTATTATCTGAACATTCAGACTGAACTGATATCTGAGAATAGTAAGCGCATTATCTATCTGATCCCTCGGAATATTTTTTTCAATCATAGTCTGCTCTGACTTTGCAGACAAAAAATTAACATAATCAGGATTTATATATTCATAATAAACATAAGTAAACAGCACTATCATCACTGCAATTATAAATGTAATTACTATTCCCGTTTTAAAAGCTTCCTTATATGTAATGTATCCGAAATTATTCTTTTCCTTTCTCTCTTTAATCCCGAGAAAAATTCCTATTGCAGGAATTAGTATTGAAACAAACATTACAAAATTTCCGGCTTCATGATAATTCGGAACAATGATAGTATATACCATCACCATCCAGACGAATAAAATAAAAGACGTAAAAAGACCGAACTTAAATTCCGGCATAATATTTTATATTGTGTATTTGTTGCTTAAATTAATATAAGTAAACGCTTGAGTGTTCTGCGTTTAATTTACGAAGGTATTTCAGTTAAAAGAAGTATGCGGCTTACCGCAGGATCATCCTTCTATATCCTTCAGTAAAGCTCTTGCATATTCTTCATCTTCAGGCATTACTCTGAATTGTACAGGTCCGGTGATCGGATTAAATCCTGTCCCGAGTACTCCTACTCCAAACAGATCCTGCACACCTTCGCCTTTTGCAAGATATCTTATCCCGGCTTCATCCAGAACTGATTTTATCACTGCTACAACCGCTTCGTTACCGGTCTCATATACCGTTACAAGTCTTTCGTGATTTTCTTTTTCCTGCTGTGCTTTATCCATATTGAAAATAATTTAATTATTATTAATGTTTGAAAATATTTCCTTTTATTCAATTTAATTTTAACTGCTTATAAAATGAAATGACTTCGTAAATAATTAACTAAAACCTGAAACTATACTCCGGACGTATATTCGCATCATTTTAAAATTACAGCAAACATCTTTATTTACAATCATTACTGCTAATTATTTTTTTAAATTTAAACATATGAATTATTTCATTCGGTATTTTTAATAAAAAAATTGGAAAGGATTGTCACAGTTGCCTAAAATATTTGTCTAAATTTTAAAAAGAAAATTCTTAAATTAATACTTCAATTATATTTATGTTTAATCCGTTTAAAGAAAATAAATCTATTGCCCGTAAATTTGAAACAGAAGATTCTGTTTTAGTCAGCGCCGCAGTTGCCGGAGATAAGAAAAGTCTGGAGCTGCTTATAAAACGTCATCAGGCCTGGATCTTTAATATATCTTTGAAAATGGTCTGGGATCCGGCGGACGCAGAAGATGTTACTCAGGAAGTTCTGATTAAAATAATTACAAAACTTTCTACATTCAGAAGTGAGAGTTCATTCAGAACCTGGGCTTACAGGATTACTGCAAATCATGTCATTAATATGAGGAAAAGAAAAAAAGAATTCGAATATACTTCATTCAGAATTTACGGTAATCAGATAGTTAATTCTCCCGATACGGAATTACCTGACAAAGACAGTGTACCCGTAGATGTAGCGCTTTTGATTGAAGAGACAAAGATCGGCTGTATGAATGCAATGCTTCTTTGTCTTGACCGTGAGCAGAGACTTGTGTTTATACTCGGAAGTTTGTTCGGCGTTAATGATACAACCGGTTCTGAAATTCTCGGTATCAGCCGCGATAATTTCCGACAAAAACTCGCCCGCGCAAGAAAGGATCTTTCAAATTTTATGAGCAATAAATGCGGTCTTATTGATAAAAAAAATCCGTGTCATTGTAATAAAAAAACTAAACTGATGATAGACGCCGGTCATGTTAATCCCGAAAAACTTCTGTTTACTAAAAACAGATTACACAGTATTGAAAGTATTGCCGGAAAAAGAAAAGAAGCAATTGACGAACTGATGGAAAAAAAAGCTATAAAACTTTTCCGGGATCACCCGTTTCAGGATTCTCCTGATTTTGTTTCAGCATTGAACCAAATTCTTGAATGTAATGACTTTAAAAGAATTTTTAATTTTAACTGAACACAATTCCGAAAATCAATTTGTGTATTACTTAATGCAGTTTGTTTTTAAGAATATTTTCCGATCAATAATTCTGTTAAGGTAAAACCGCTCCGACAAAATTATATGAATTGTTATCCGTGATTCCAAGATCGGAAATGTCTGCAAGCCCGTCTCCGTTTACATCCGAGCTGATGTATCCTGTCAGAAAATTACCCGCATCGTTGTCTATCACTGTAAGATCTGCAAGATCTGTTGTCCCGTCCTGATTCACATCGCCGGAATAAATTGCCCATCGGGTTCCCTTTAAAGTCATATTACTTCCGTAAGCGTTTGAGGCTGAAGCAGAAAAGTCATAATCCAGTTCATCGGAAATAAACATAAGTGCGATTGAGCTCCACGTCTCTATGGAATTTCTGTGATTAAGAGTTATATAATAATTCACATTGTTAACCGCATTGCTGAAAAGTAAAGATATATTTCCGAGCGAATCAGTCAGTGACTTTCCTGAATCGATTATTTCATAAGGAGAGGAAGAGTTTCTCAGAAATACAGATATAGTATCTGCAGTCATATTGTTTTCAGACTCATTGTAAAATCCTTCGATAAGCATATTCAGATCCAGATGTCTGAAAACGATTCCGCCGGTGGTCGTTTTTCTGATAGTTCCGTTTTCGCCGGAAGCCCATGCTGTCGATGAGTTCAGGGACATTAAAGAATAAAAATGTGAAGAGGCATTACTGTTTTGCATCAGCCAGTTTATGCCGCCGTTTGTCGTGGCAAGTATAGTTCCGTTATCACCCGCAGCAAAACCTGTAGAAGAATTTACAAAATCTATTGAACGTATGAACACTCCTGTTCCGGTGTTCTGAAAAGACCAGTTTGCACCTCCGTTTGTCGTGGATAAAATAATTCCGTTGAAGCCGGTGATCCATCCGTTTGCCGGGTCTGCAAAATTTACACAATGTAATAAAGCTGATGTACCGCTTGATTGTGAGAACCAGTTTGTTCCGCCGTTAGTAGTTTTCCTGATTACTCCCCCGTTTCCCGTTACCCAACCCGTCAGTTCATTTATAAAAAATACTGAATACAAAACCTGCGCTGTACCGCTGCTTTGTAAAGTCCAGTTTGCACCGCCGTTAGTGGATTTAAATATTTCCCCGTTGCTGCCGGAGATCCAGCCTGTCGATGTGTTAATAAAATGCACATACCAGAGATCTGAAAACGTCCCGCTGCTTTGTAAAGTCCAGTTCGCGCCTCCGTTTGAAGTTGATAAAATTAATCCGTTACCGCCTGATATCCATCCGTTGTTTTCATCAGTAAAAAATACAGCCCACAGTGTGGCAAAAGTATTTGAGGTTTGCTGCGTCCAGTTCGTCCCTCCGTTTGTGGATTTCATAACCAATCCGCTACTGCCGCATAGCCAGCCGGTGTTTTCATTTACGAAATAAATTTCGGTAACAGTGTTGTTAAGACCGTTGCTGAGTGTGTACCAGCCCTGCGCCGGAGCTGAGCTGAATGAAAATAAAATGATAAGAAGCGAAATCAGAATTTTCATTTAATTAATATTAGAGTTAAATACAAAGATAATGTATTTATTTGTAAATGTCAGACAGGCGGTAAGAAATGGAGCTAAGTGAAAATGTATTCCGCGGAGTTGTTTTGTGATGACTTTGTATGAAAGTATGTATCGCGGAATTGTATTCCGCAGAGTTGTTTTGTGATGACTTTATGTGAAAGTCTGTATCGCGGAGTTGTTTTGTGATGACTTTAAGAAAAGTATGTATCGCGGAGTTGTATTCCGCGGAGTTGTTTTGAGGTGACTTTAAGGAAAGTATGTATCGCGGAATTGTTTTGTGATGACTTTAAGAAAAGTCTGTATCGCGGAATTGTATTCCGCGGAGTTGTTTTGTGGTGACTTTATGTGAAAGTATGTATCGCGGAATTGTATTCCGCGAAGTTGTTTTGTGGTGACTTTAAGGAAAGTATGTATCGCGGAGTTGTTTTGTGATGACTTTATGTGAAAGTCTGTATCGCGGAATTGTTTTGTGATGACTTTATGTGAAAGTATGTATCGCGGAATTGTATTCCGCAGAGTTGTTTGTGATGACTTTATGTGGAAGTCTGTATCGCGGAGTTGTTTTGAGGTGACTTTATGTGAAAGTCTGTATCGCGGAACTGTATTCCGCGGAGTTGCTTGTAATGACTTAATATGGAAGTCTGTATCGCGGAATTGTATTCCGCGAAGTTGTTTTGTGGTGACTCTATGTGAAAGTCTGTATCGCGGAATTGTATTCCGCGGATAGTCATAAAACCACTTTAGTGGTTTTATGCAAAATTCCATGCAGCTTCTGTTATATATGAATTTTCTTAAATTAATTTAAATTAGAATTTTACGATGTAGTAATGTTTTGTATTGTATAAAATTTTTTTAATAAATAGCTTTAGAAAATTTTTTATGAAAGAGTATTTTAAAGACATCTTCGAATATGAACAGTGGGCGAATAATGAATTTATAAATATAATTGAATCTATGAAATCACCTCCGGACAGCATTCTGAATTTAATGTCACATATTATAAATGCCCGGATAATATGGCTTGGCAGGATAAAAAAAATTAATTTTAATACTGAAGTCTGGCAAAAATATAAGAAAGATGATCTCAGAAATATACACTCTTCTTCTGTTAACAGTGTTTTAAAATTTATTAGTGAAAATACTGAAGAAGATTTTGAAAAGATCATTGAATATGAAAATTCAAAAGGAGAAAAGTTTTCATCACGGCTTTCTGATATTTTGATACACTTGAGTCATCATTCCGCTTATCACAGAGGTCAGCTTGTCATTCATCTGAAATCGGTAAATTCAGTTTTACCTGACACAGACTATATTCTCTATGTCAAAAATTTTAAAAAAATAAATTGAGCATATTAGAAAACAGTTTTCAAATCTGCGCAAACATTGTCGATATATTTAATAAAAAAATCTATCCGGGATGTATATCAGTCAATAACGGAAAAATAATTTCCATAGAGGAAAACAAAAATAATTATGATTCTTATCTTATGCCCGGCTTTATCGACGCGCACGTGCACGTTGAAAGTTCTATGCTTATTCCGTCAGAGTTTGCAAGAATAGCTGTTACTCACGGCACCGTTTCAACGGTTTCTGATCCGCACGAGATTGGAAATGTACTCGGCGTTGAAGGAATAAGATATATGATCACAAACGGAAAAAAAGTCCCGTTCAAGTTTTATTTCGGAGCTCCCTCCTGTGTTCCGGCTACTGCGTTTGAAACTGCCGGCGCAGAAATTACAGCTTCTAATATCAGACAGTTATTCGAAAAAGACGGTCTCCTTTATTTGAGTGAAATGATGAATTATCCCGGAGTGCTCTTCGATGATCCTGATGTAATGGAAAAAATAAAGATCGCTCATGAACTCGGACGCCCGGTTGACGGTCACGCACCCGGTCTCAAAGATCACGATGCTGAAAAGTATATCTCAGCCGGTATCTCCACGGATCATGAATGTTATACTCTTGAAGAAGCTCTCGGTAAAATTAAATTCGGCATGAAGATCATTATCCGCGAAGGCTCTGCTGCAAAAAATTTTGATGCTCTTCATCCCCTTTTAAAAAAATATCCGGAAAAAGTTATGTTCTGCAGCGATGATAAACATCCGGATGATCTTATTCTAGGGATGATAGATAAAATTGCAGCAAGATCTGTTGCGCTTGGTTATGATGTCTTCGATGTAATCCGCTCCGCTTCACTCAATCCCGTCTCACATTACAAACTAAATACAGGTCTGCTCAGAGTTGATGACCCGGCAGATTTTATTGAAGTGTCTGATCTTAAGAATTTTAAAGTTCTAAAAACATTCATTGACGGAAATCTTGTCGCTGAAAACGGCATTAGTAAGATTTCACGTGTTAAAGAATCCGTTGTAAATAATTTTAATTCTAATCCGAAAATTGTTTCTGACTTTGAAATTAAAGCTGACGGAAATAAAACGGTCAGAGTGATCGAAGCATTTGACGGACAGCTTATTACTGATGAATTACATTCTGATTTAATTGCAGCTGACGGTAAGTTATTTCCCGATGTCGTAAATGATATACTTAAAATTACTGTCGTTGAAAGATACAGATCTGGTAAACCGGCTGTTGCTTTTATAAAAAATTTCGGATTAAAAAACGGAGCTGTCGCTTCATGCGTTGCTCACGATTCCCATAATATTATTGCTGTCGGTACAAATGATACGGATATTTGTAATGCCGTTAATGCCGTAATTGAAAACAAAGGTGGTATTGCGGTTTCATCTGACGGAAAAACGGATTCGCTTGCATTACCTGTCGCAGGTATTATGTCGGCTGATGACGGTTATGAAGTTGCAGAAAAATATTCCCGGCTTGACAAACTCGCTAAAGAGCTCGGCTCCGGATTACATGCGCCGTTTATGACTCTGTCATTTATGGCTCTTCTTGTAATTCCGCAGCTTAAACTCAGTGATAAAGGTCTGTTTGACGGCAAAAAGTTTGAGTTTGCGGATCTTATTGTAAAATAAGTATTATTCATCCGGTTTTGCTTCTATGCTGTAATAATTCAGATCCCTTTCCCAGATATGTATCGGCTTTTCAAACTTCAGCCCGATTTTATTTATTACTTTTATTGAAGCTTTATTTTCCGGGTATGCCAATGCTACAATTTTTTTTAATCCTATACCGGTTAATCCGAAGTTTAAAATCTCTCTGGAAATTTCTGTCGCATATCCTTTTCCCCATGATTCCTTCTCAAATAAATAAGCAATCTCAACTTCATTAAGACTCTTTATGTAATTTAATCCGCACTGTCCTGCTAAATCTCCCGTTGCTTTATTTATTACCGCATATATTCCATAACCTTTTTCAGAATAACTTCTCATAAAATTATTCAGCATTTTCTGAACCTGGTCAGTTGTCATTACTCCGCCCATTCCGATGTATCTCATTACATCATCATCCTTACAGATTTCTGTTAGTTTTTTCAAATCGGATTCTCTGTATTCTCTCGCATACAGTCTTTCAGTCTCTTTGATTATCATCATTGATTTTTTGGTAACAAACTTTAAACTTGTACGTAATTTTCCTAACTTGTTACTCCTTATAAAATTAAATTCAAACACATGCGTTCATTTATTTTATTATTATTCATAGTATTGTTTAACTCCGTTTTAACTGCGCAAATTACTCAGGATAATTCTTACAGATTTTTTGTGGATATGAATATTGTTGAAGATGATAAACTTACAGTAGAGCTTATCACACCTAAATTCAGTGAACAGGAAGTAGCTTACAAATTTCCCGCTATGGTACCCGGCACTTATAAAGTGTATGACTTCGGACAGTATGTTTCGGATTTTTCCGCTAAAGACGCTTCGGGAAATGATCTACCCGTTACCAAAACGGATGTTAACACATGGACAATATCTGATGCAGGAAGTTTGTATAAAATAACTTATAAAGTTGATGATACTTTTGATGATACTGTTGCTTCAATAAAAGTTTTTGAACCTGTCGGTACAAATATAAAAGAAGGCATACAGTTTGTTTTTAATAACCAGGGTTTCTTCGGATATTTTGACGGGTATCTGAGAAATGAATATCTCCTTACCTTTAATAAACCGGACGGATTTTATGGATCTACAAGTCTCAATGCATTAAAAAGAGATGAGAAGGAAGATGTCTTTGTATCAAAAGATTATCAGTTTCTTGTCGATAATCCTATTATGTATTCATTACCTGATACTACATCCATTAATTTTGATGAAGCGAAAATAATGATATCCGTTTATTCGGAAAGTAAAGGAATTTCTTCCAAAGATATTTCAGAAAGTCTAAAAGAACTGATGATCGCCACCAGAAAATTCCTCGGAGGAAAACTGCCTGCTGAGTATTATACATTCATATATAATTTTTCAACTGACGGTAATTCCGGAAACTACGGCGCTCTTGAGCATAACCTGTCATCTTTTTTCCATTTTCCTGATATTCCCGCTCAGGCAAAATCCTATATGATTAATTCTCTTATGTCAACAAGTTCGCATGAATATTATCACACCGTTACTCCGCTTAATCTGCATTCCGAGGAAATCGGTGTTTTTGATTTTAATAATCCTGTTATGAGTAAGCATCTGTGGCTCTATGAAGGAACAACTGAATATTTTGCGGATTATATTCGCTACAGAGAAGGATTGATGGATCAGAAAAGTTATCTGAACAGCATACAGGAAAAAATTAACGGGTCAATGAATTACAATGACTCTCTGCCGTTTACCGTAATGAGCAAAGGTGCTCTCGACCAGTATGAAGATCAGTATCTTAATGTTTATATGAAAGGCGCTCTGATCGGAATGTGTCTCGATATTATTATAAGAGAAGAGTCAGGCGGGACTATGGAGTATCAGGATCTGATTAACAGACTGTCCGCAAAATACGGTAAAGACAAACCTTTTAAAGATGATGATCTTTTTAATGACATTGAATCAATGTCATTTCCAAAAGTCAGGGAATTTTTAGATACTTATGTGGACGGTCCAAATAGAATTCCTTATGATGAAATATTCGGTAAAATCGGTTTGGTTTTAAAAAAAGACACTTATGATGTGATTGATCTCGGAGGAACTGTGCAAATTGGATTTAATCAGGATAACTACAGACTTAAAATTAATGATTTGAATAATACAGATAATAAATTCTTAACTGAACTGGGTATTATGAAAGGTGATGAACTTATTTCATTTAATGGTAACCCGATCACTTTTTTTAATGCAAAAGATGTTTTCGGATCTGCTGAGAAACAGGCTAAGATAGGAGATAAATTGGAGCTTGTCGTTGCCAGATATGATAATAGCGGTCCGGAAAAACAGGTTAAACTAAATGCTGTTGTTTCTGATGTTAAACAAAAATATGATTATGAACTTTCTCTTTCTGAAAATCCGACTGAAGAACAAAAGAAATTATTGAAACTTTGGTCAGGTAAATAATTTTAATAATTTACTCCTTATAAAATACCGCTGATACTCAGCGGTTTTTTTTTGCAGAAAATACTGATAACTTGAATCAATAATATGGTATGTTTAATTTGTTCAAATTCATAAAACAAGAATATGAAAACAATTAGACTTTTATATTTTAAAGCTCTCTTCATTTCCTTTATATTTGTTTCGTCATCTTTAATGTGGAACTGCAGCGGCGCATCACCTGAATTAAGTCAGTACAGAAATGCACTTAAAACTCAGATGCAGACTATGGTAAATACATTAAACGGCGGTCATTACAATCAGTTCATGCAGAACTATGTTGAGCCTTCATATATCTCAAAAGTCGGTGGTCTCGACCAGGCGTTAATTCAGTTTGATAATAAAAAGCAAAAGGAAGTTTACGCTATGCTGCAGATTGCTAAAAACATAGAACCGATGTACAGTTCAAAAAGTAAACTGATGACATACTTTGATAACGCAATGCCCATTCCGGTTACTTTCAAAATGGTAAACGGAAAGTGGTATCTGACCGGTGATATGTTTCAGAATTGATATTCTGTTAGAATCTAAGTTTTTAAAATTAACTGAATTTATTTCAGAAGCACCATTCTTCTTGAGCTCCGGATAATCCCGTCAGCTTCAAGTCTGTATATATATATTCCGCTGGGGAAATTTTTACCGTCAAAATTTACAGTGTAATTTCCCGGTGACTGCCTTTCATTTATCAGCGTTAACAGTTCGTTTCCCAAAACATCATAAATTTTAAGTTTTACATCCATTGAAGATTTATTAATTGCCGGAAGAATGTAATTTATTTTCGTAAAAGGATTAAACGGATTCGGAAAGTTCTGATAAAGCATATATTCATTTACAGAAATATCACCTTCTGAATTTATTCCTGTCAGCGTCCAGTTATTATAAAGTGTCTGCAAAGAGTCGATCGGATCCCTTCCGAAAGGAGCATTAAGTGCTTTGATATTCAGATATAATATTCCCAGTGTATCAGCAGGTTTTGCAATTCTTATAAATGCTGACCTCGAAGAAGTATTCCAGCTTGCACATCTTGTGTCAGCTCCGATAACTTTTGCTCCCTGCAACGCCGCCATTAATTTATCAGAAAGAGAACCCGGAGTATTCAGAAACCGCGCTTCCATCGAATCAAGTATCGGCTGACCTGAGAGTATATTTCCCGCTATGACATAATTCGGACCGAGTATATGATTTTTATAATTTAAACAATTAACTCCCGTATAACCTGCCCGTTTCGGAGTTCCGTTACCTTTGTTTATAATGAGATATTGTCTGACAGTAGGATTGTTCTGAGCATCGTGCGCAACAAGCGAGTCAATAATCGCCTGCGGATCCAGTCTCAGCAGCATCAGAGACCTTGCATAATTCTGATTTGAAGAAAGCCAGGAAGCCTGCGTATGAACTATCCCCCAGCCCGGAAATACATCCGTAAGTATTGTGCAGTCGTTTACACAGGATGCGCCTGCGCTGCCGACTTCACCCGTAACTGTGTCGATTGCACAGATTGAAAATGTATCCTGTGAGTATACAGTGCGGTTCGTTAAGAATATTAAAAATAAAATTAAAATCAGTGATACGGTTTTCATTTGTTTTTACTTAATTTAGTAATTCAGTATAAATAGATAAAGGTATGATTTTTATTTATAAAAGATTTTGTAAATCAGAATAAAGTGCATTTATATAAAAATTTAATTAAAGTAATTTTACAAATATAAATTTTATAATGGACAAAGCAGATTCTGTTTTTCTCAACCCGCGTTTCGGATTTAATTTTAAAGACCTTTTTGATCCTTTCAGACTAAAGTCTCTTACAAAAGTTTTTTTTGAATATTTCGAAAAAACGGATAAGATTAAATATGAGCAGTTCATAAATTATTCAAATTCAAAGGGTGCGGGTCTGAATGATCTCCGGATTTCCGAAATTCTTATAGACTCCTCAATTATACTTTCTGATTTTTTAACAGAGCTTTTTAATCTTGAAAATGAAAGAAATGAATTTTTAAGCGAAGCTAATTATGTAAAAGATATTTTTGTATTTAAAAAGGAATTTGTACAAAAAGTTGTTAGAAAAAAATTTAAATCCGAAGATCTTGCTGAACTGAATTATAAAAAACTTGATGAATTTGTTTCAGATGTTAAAAAGGAAATTTTTCCGGGATTTGATTTTAAAACCGATGAAGAAAAATATACTGCGAAGATGGTACTTGAGCTTGCAGACACTGAACGAATTTATAAATGGTTTTATGAAGGAGATAAATTCGCTCCTGATAATTTTGTAATTCCGGAAGATGTAAGTTCAAATGCAAAGAAAGTCATGAGTATTCTGAATGAGAAAGGAATTTTAAAAACTGACAATATTGATGACGGAAAGAACATATCGGATAATTATAAATATCTTATGAGTGAAATTTCTAAATGGATATTTGCCAAAATGAATTTTGATGCGGCGGCAATTCACTGGGTTTCTTTTTCTGATATTCACAAAATAGATTACGGTCATCTTGTAAATACAATATCGCCTGATCCTGATTTTCCGGAACTGTTAAAAGGTCCAGAAGAAACACACAGACGCAGATTCGGATTCAGACTTACCGATCCGCGAATGAAAAAAAGGGAAGTGCTGGAAGAGGTAGATTATTGTCTGTATTGTCATGAAAGAGAAAAGGACTCCTGCTCAAAAGGTTACGCTGACAGATCAGGAAATATAAAATCAAATCCGCTCGGTATAAAACTTGACGGCTGTCCGCTTAATGAAAAAATATCCGAGATGCAGTATGTCAGAAAACTTGGACATCCCGTTGCTTCGCTTGCACTTGTAATGATAGACAACCCAAACGTTCCGGGCACAGGTCACAGGATCTGCAATGACTGTATGAAAGGATGTATTTTTCAGACTCAGGATCCGGTTAACATTCCTCAGATAGAAACAAATGTACTTACTGATATTTTACGTCTGCCTTACGGCTATGAGATCTATTCGCTTCTTTCCAGATGGAATCCGCTGAATATCAGACAACCGGAAACTCTTCCTTACAACGGAAAGAATGTTCTGATTGCCGGACTAGGACCTGCAGGCTACACGTTAGCTCAGTTTCTGCTTAATGAAGGTTTCGGAGTAATTGGCATAGACGGACTCAAGATCGAAAAAATTCATAAAAAATATACAGGCGTAAAAAATAAAAATGGTTTTGAAATTTTCCCGGAACCGGTAAAATATTTTGACAAAGAAATACGCGAAGACCTTGACAAGAGAGTGCTTCAGGGTTTCGGCGGTGTCTCGGAATACGGTATTACTGTGAGATGGGATAAAAATTTTCTGACTGCTATTTATATCAATCTGGCAAGAAGAGAGTTTTTCAGAATTTATGACGGAGTAAGATTCGGCGGGACAGTAACAGCTGACGACGCCTGGAAATACGGAGCCGACCACATTGCAATTGCAACCGGTGCAGGAAAGCCTACTATCATTAGAATGAAAAATAATCTAATTCGCGGTATCAGAAAAGCTTCAGACTTTCTTATGGCTCTTCAGCTTACAGGCGCTTCAAAAAAAAACAATCTTGCTAATCTTCAGGTGCAGCTTCCCGCTGTGGTAATAGGCGGCGGACTTACCGCAATTGACGCATCAACGGAATTACTCGCTTACTATCCTGTGCAGGTTTTAAAAGCTCTTGAAAAATATAACAGCGTTTCGGAAAATTTCGGCGAAGATGTATTCTGGTCGAAACTTAATGATGAAGAAACGGAAATTATGAGAACATTTCTGGAGCATGGAAAGGAAGTCCGCTTGGAGCTGGATGAAGCTGAAAGGGAAAACAGAATGCCTGATATGTCAGCTCTGGTCAGGAAGTGGGGCGGAGTTACTATGGTTTACAGAAAAGGGCTTATTGATTCTCCTGCATACAGACTGAATCACGAAGAAATAATAGAAGCGCTCAATGAAGGAATTGAAATAGTCGAACATCTTTCTCCTGTAGAAGCAGTAAAAAATAATTTCGGGGCAGTGGAAGAGATGGTGTTTGAATTCAGTGATAAAGTAAAGATAGAAAGCAAAAGAAAAACATTAAAAACTTTCAAAGCAAAAACGGTTTTAGTGGCAGCAGGAACTTCACCGAATATTATTTATGAAAAAGAATATCCGGGTACTTTTGAACTTGATGATGACGGATATTTTTTCAAATCATACAAACTTGAAACTGCTGAGAGCGGAATTAAAAAATTAGTTTCAGCGGGAAAAGATGAAACGGGTTTTTTTACTTCATATGAAAAAGACGGCAGGTATATAACTTTTTACGGAGACAACCATCCTGTCTATGCGGGCAATGTAGTGAAAGCTATGGCTTCGGCAAAAGATGGTTATGAAAAAATATCTGATTTATTTTATAAAGATGTAGACTCTGTCAGACAGGATTATGAAATTTCTGAATCATTAAAAGAAAATTTTTACAATACAATTTCGAAACTCGATCATGATCTTACTGCATCTATTGTTAAAGTGGAAAGACTTACGCCTGATATTATAGAAGTTGTAATTAAAGCGCCGGCAGCTTCTCGGAATTTTGAACCGGGACAGTTTTACAGACTTCAGAATTATGAAACGGAAGCTGAGAAAATTAACGGTACAGTTTTATCAACTGAAGGACTTGCTATGACCGGAGCATGGACCGATAAAGATAACGGACTTATTTCAGTGATTGTTCTTGAAATGGGAGTTTCTTCAAAACTCTGCGCACGATTCAGAGAAGGTGAAAAAGTTGTTTTAATGGGACCGACCGGAAAGCCAACGGAAATTAAATCCGGGGAAAATGTACTGCTGGCGGGAGGCGGTCTTGGAAATGCTGTACTTTTTTCAATAGCAAAAAAACTTAAGGAAAAAGGAAACAATATACTCTATTTTGCGGGATATAAAAATTCTCAGGATGTTTATAAAATGGATGATGTGGAAGCCGGTACTGATCAGGTGATTTGGAGTAATGATGCGGGTGAAAAAATTATTCCGAGACGAAGTCAGGATCTTAGTTTTAAGGGAAATATTGTCGAAGCAATGAAAGCTTATTCAGACGGGAAACTCGGAAACAGATTTTTTGAATTCGGAAAAATTGACAGAATAATTGTCATTGGCAGCGACAGGATGATGAGAGCGGTCAAAGATGCACGATCTGCCGTATTCGGAAATGTATTGAAAGAACATACAGCAATCGGCAGCATAAACTCGCCTATGCAGTGTATGATGAAAGAAATATGCGCTCAGTGTCTTCAGAGACATATTGATCCGGATACAGGCAGGGAAACTTTTGTCTTTTCCTGCTTCAATCAGGATCAGCATCTTGACAGAGTGGATTTTGAAAATTTAAATCAGAGACTGAAAGCAAACTCGGTATTGGAGAAGCTAAGTGATTTTTACCTCTATACTTTATTGTCCGGTAACAGTAAAATTTTTACAGATAACGGAGGAGTAAAAGATATGGAGAGGAAAGCAGACAGTATAATGAAAGGTCATTGAATATTTTATAAGTAAGTTCAGAATTATCCGAAAAAGTTTGTAATATCAAAAATTACTTCTTTTGTTTCACCATTGCTTAAGTTTATTTTCATCACATCATAGGATTTTTTATAATGATCTGCCGGTGACTGCTGCTGCAATTCCCGGACTTTTCCCCGGTTTCCGTAAAACATCGAAAGGTACACATATTCATTTGAAATTTCTTCCGATGTGGTTTTTGATTTTATAATTACGGCATTTTCAAAGGAGATTCCGTTACAGCCGGTAAACAATTCATTTAAAAAGAATCACGATGGTATTTTAAAAAAAGCTTGTCTGTAAATTTTTTAATTATCTTTTTAAATTAAATTTAAAGGTAAAAATAATTTTAAAAACCTTCTTCATTTTTAACTTCAGTAAAAATTATTCCTTCAGAATTAACTTTTAATAAAATTTCCATTGGTCTGCAGCATACTTCGCAGTCACAAATTAAATGCTGGGCTGTATTGCCGGACATTTCAGCATCTATATAATTCTTTTCCCCGCAGTAAGGGCAAAATATTTCAACATTGTCATAATTCAACGCCTAAAATTAAAACTAAGATATAAGCAAGATATAAAAACAGAAAAGTCATACCTTCCCATCTTTCTATTCTTCTTCCTTTTCCGGAAAAAATAAAAATGAACAATAAAATATTTGCAAAAATATTTATCCAGATTTCTGTACTGTTACTTTTTTCTACATTAACCGGGCTAATGAAAGCTGAAATTCCAAGAATGAAAAAAATATTATATATATTGGATCCGACAATATTTCCCAGCGCAATATCAACATTTTTTTTCTTTACGGCAACGATTGATGTTGCAAGTTCAGGAAGGGAAGTACCGATAGATACAATAGTTAAAGCAATCATTCTTTCTGAAATTCCAATATTGTTTGCAATATTAACCGCGCTGTTTACGATCAGCTCGCCCCCGATTACAAGCCCGGCAAGACCAACGAGAATAAATATAGTGGATTTTAATTTGGTTAAATCTTTTGCTTCAAACTCTTCATCTGAAACACCGGATTTAGCTACTTCCATACTGTATACGTGAAATATAATAAAGAAGCAGAAAAGAATTATACCGTCTATTCTGCTTAAGATATTGGTTTCAGCTTTGTCAAAAAAAACGTCATTTGACATAAACAGTACGACAAGTCCGGCGAGTAGCGACAGCGGAATTTCAAGCCAGGTAGTATTTCTTTTTACGGACAGCGGGTAAATTAGCGAAGAAACTCCGAGTATTACAAGAACATTAAATATATTACTTCCTATAATATTTCCCAGCACCAATTGAGTATTGCCGTTTATAGCAGCAATAACATTTACAAATAGTTCAGGCGCAGAAGTACCAAAGGCAACTATTGTAAGACCAATAACTATATCAGGAATTCCGAATTTACGTGCAAGAGAAGATGAGCCGTCAACGAGTTTATCTGCACTGAAAATTAAGATGATAAATCCTGCGATCAGTAATAAAAAATTCATTAATATATTTTTAAGAAATCAGTTTAAAAATTTAAAATGGTTCAGTAATATTCTTAATGAACCGTCAATCAAAATCAACGTTGATATAACTCCGCCCAGCGCTCCGCCGAGATGAGCTTCGTGACCGATATTTCCGAGCTTCTTTTTCATTCCGTAAACAGAAAACGCTATCCAGAGAAAAGCAAACAAATAAGCAGGCATTGGAATAAAAAAAACATAAAGCATGCTTTGCGGAAAGAAAATTATATAAGAGAATACAATTCCGGATACAGCTCCGGAAGCTCCGACAGCAACATACTGAGGATCATTGTAATGAAAAACCACAGTAAGCACTGACCCGAAGATCAGACTGAAAAAATATATCAGAAAGAAATATAAACTTCCCTCAAATGCCCCGAAATTTTCTACAAAGAAATATTCAAGGAATGAACCGAAAGTATAGAGCGCAAACATATTAAAAAACAGATGCAGAAAATTTGCATGAAGAAAAGCGGATGTTATAAGCTGGTAATATTTTTTCTCATGCCAGATCTGATACGGCCACTCTGAAAATTTATACATGTATATCGGATTTCCATACATAGCCCATATAGAAATTGCAATGTTCGCAAAGAGCAGGGTTACAGTTACCGGTGAATCAGCCAATGTATTCAAGATTATAAATTTATAATTTTAGTTCAATATTTTTTTTAAAAGAGACGGGCCTTCGTAAATCAGACCTGTATAAATCTGCACAAGCGAAGCTCCGCATTTTATCTTATCAGTCATATCGTCCTTACTGAATATCCCGCCGCATCCTATTAACACCGGTTTAAATCCATTCCCGGCATTTTTAATATCATAAATTAATTTCAAAATTTCATTAGACAGCTGCTTCAGAGGTTTACCGCTGAGTCCGCCCTGTTCAACAGATATTGACTTTAAATCCGGTCTGCCGATTGTAGTATTTGTTGCAATTATCCCGTCTATATTATGTCTGATTACATTTTCATAAACAGACTCAGCTGATAGTTTATCAATGTCAGGAGATATTTTAAGAAAGACTGTTTTCATATTTACCTTTTTCTTATCCGAAATCATTCTGTTAAGAGACTGAATATTTCCCAGCAGTTCAGACAGCCGGTGATCTTCCTGAAGTGTACGCAGTCCTTCTGTATTTGGTGAAGAGATATTTAAAGTAAAATAATCAGCAGCGTCATACAATTTTTCAAAGCAGATTATATAATCATTAACAGCGTTTTCTATTGAAGTATCTTTATTCTTCCCAATATTAACTCCTATAATAAAATCACTGCTTAAGTGTTTTTTTGTCTCGGTGATATTTTTAAAAACCTGATCTGCCCCAATATTATTAAACCCAAGACGGTTGATCAGCGCTTTATCTTTTGTAAGTCTGAACAATCTCGGTTTCGGATTTCCCTGCTGTGGCAGCGGAGTAACAGTACCAATTTCAGCGTGTGAGAAACCTATAGCATCCCAGAGTCTTAGAGCCGTTCCGTTTTTATCGAAACCGGCGGAGAGTCCGGCTTTATTTCTGAAAGTGAGATTATTAAGTGTAAACTTTTCAGAATTTTCAGGTGAGTATAAAAACTTAATAACCGGTATCAGAAATCCGGCTTTTGAAAAAAAATTTAAAACTAAATTGTGAGCGGATTCCGGACTGAAGAGAAAGAGCAGCGGCCTAATTAAAATTTTATACACTTTTTAATTTCAAAAAAAATAAACCTGATTATAAAAAAAGTCCTTAGAAAAAAATTATATTCCAAGGACTATTACAAATTTTAGCAAACACAGCAAACATTAAATAAATGCTTTGCTTTATTGAGTCGGAACGGCTGGATTCGAACCAGCGACCTCCAGTTCCCAAAACTGGCGCGATACCGGGCTACGCTACGCTCCGTTTAAAACTATTTCGCTTCCTTTTTAAATTGCTTCTTAAAATCACCTGTAAATTACAGAAATATCATTAACTGACTATAACGGAATACAAATCCGTCAAACATAAATTAAGTTCACAATTTAAACATTATATAAAATTTATTCAAACCCTTTTATTGTCTGAAGAAAACATAAATTCCCGAATATGAATTTTTATATAAACTATTCCTATGAATTATATATTATTTCAAAAGCATCATCCTCTTTGTCTCAACAAGTTTTCCATCCGAGTATAAAGAATAAAAATAAATCCCGCTTGAATAATTACTTCCGTCAAAATTAACTTCATAACTACCAGGATATTTTCTTTCGTTTACCGGTATTGAAATATTTTTTCCAGTAATGTCAAATACTTTTAGCTGAATTTCGGAAGCGGTTTTAACATTGAATTCTATTATTGTATTCGGATTAAACGGATTCGGATAATTCTGACTGAGACTAAAACCGGAAACCAGAATATTATTTTCAGAAGTAATCCCGACAGGAGTTTCCATTAATTTTCTTTCATATATCCCGTTACCGTGAGTTGTAGCCCGGATCTTTCTGTTTGGATATACAATTGTCAGATCAAACACAAGTGTGTATGGCATACCCGAACTGTATTCATTCCAGTTAAGTCCTGCATTTGTTGTAACATAAACACCGAGATCATTACCTACATAAATATTTTGATTATAATCAGGATCCACAACGACAGAGTGGTGCGGGATATCAGGTAAGTTTCCTGATATATCCTGCCAGTCAGTACCGGAGTTTGTAGTTTTAAATATATGTGCGGAATTAAATCCGCCGAGTGTTAGATATACCTCAGCAGGGTTATCCGGACTAACTGTTATATCAGTAACGTATCTGTTTGGAATTACAGAGCCCGTTATATTTGTCCAGTTCACGCCGCCGTTAAAAGATCTGAAGACAGTTCCGTTTACAAGCCCGCAATACAAAGTATCAGCACCTATATGAGAACCTGCAAGTGACAAAATTTTTGAATTATTAAATTCGGCAGTTCCGTATGGACCAAGCCAGTTACCTCCGCCTGTTGTCGATTTATAAATCGACTTTCCTCCGACATACATAATCTGCGGATTTGAAACACAGGAGATGAAAGGAGTTACAAAACAGTAATTCGCAGAATTCCCGCCTCCGGGAGGAGAAATTCCAAACCAGTTAATACCTCTGTCAGTTGACTTATACATGCTTCCGTAAACATATTCAGTATAACAAATTTGATCATTCTGAGAATTTATGGCACAGCTCATTCCGTCACCGAAAAAAGTTTTATACCATGCGTTGTTTCCCTGATAAAAAGCAGACCGGTTATCCTGCATTCCTCCGAGACAGAAAATTGAATCCTGATAGGAGTTTGCAAAACTCGCATAAAACTGTGAAGTAACAAAACCGCCGTTACAAGAATAAAATGTTTCACCAAAATCATTTGATCTGTATAAACCTCCGTCAGCAGCGATGTATAATTTATTTTTATCTTTCGGATTAACCGCATAATAATGAACGTCAGCATGCACAAAATTATCCGGACCTTCCGGATCTCCGGGCGGAGTCGCACCTTCCACCCATGCGCTCCAGTCTGATTTAGTCTGGAATGAGCTTCCGCCGTTTACCGATTTCTCAACGTTAATAGTTCCGACAAGAACTGTATTCGGGTCATCCTGCTTTACAATGTGACCGTTATTATACCAGCCCTGAGATCCAATGGGAACAGAAGTACTGAGCTGAGTCCAGTTCTGTCCGGCATTGGAGCTTCTGTAATAACCGATGTAAGAAAAGTCATTTGAAATACTTGCATATACAAAATCCTGATTCCCTTCATACAGCTCAAGAGTGGTTTTTCCTGTCCATGAAGCCGGAAGACCGCCAGATAGTTTAATCCAGTTAACTCCGCTGTTAGTAGATTTATAAATTCCTTTTTCATTTTGAGGAACGTTATTCGTGAGATTACCAATCGATGCGTATAGAACGTTTGTATCTGACTGATTCAGTTCGAGATCCATTACCATCCGATAACTCAGCATCTGTGACCAGTTATTACCGGCGTTATTGGATTTATAAATACCTTCGCTTGTCGCCGTATAAAGTATGTCGGGATTTTTGTTATTTATAATTACTTTCCAGACGCCTCTTTCGTTGTTATAGGACCAGTCGAGAGATTTCGACCAGGTATTTCCTCCGTCAATTGATTTTAAAATTCCAATTCCATACATGCCTCTTGTTACTCTTACATCGAGTCCGTATTGTGAAAACATGTATCCGTAATTTTCTCCTGTGCCGATATACATTTTGTCAGGATCAGCGGAGTCAATTGCTATTGAACTTACGGCGGAAGACGGAAAGCCGGTATTTACAAGGGTCCATGCATTAGCTCCTGTTCCGCCGGTTGTTGATTTCCAAAGACCGCCGGAAGCAGATCCCAGAAAAACTATATTTGTATCAACAGGATGAACTGCTATGCCAAGCGATCTACCGCCGATATTATTCGGACCGAGAGAACTCCATTGATGATTTATGTCTGAATTATTTACCTGCTGCAGATTTTCTGATGAGTATTCAAAGGCACGAAAAAATTTATCATGTGGAATATCAGATTCCGGGTATGCTCTCATCTGTGAAATAAACTGCATGGATTCCATTATGCCGGAAGCGTTGCCCTTTTTTTTTCCGCTGTCATTTTCAAGAGTTTCGGAAACTTTTTTCTTTTTTGTTTTTTGTACCGGTGTGTTTTTTGTTTTTTCTATAACTATGGATAAAAGATATGTCAAACCTGCAAAAATAATAATCGCAAGAAGTAGTATAAATTTTGATTTCATTGTTTACCGTAAAGAGATTTTTTCAATAAACTTAAATTAAAATTTTTTTTAAACATAAAAATTATTCCTTCTTATAAAGTATGATTAAAAATTAATTAACAGTATTTTGTTATATCATGAAACTTTTAGAAAGATTTTTGAAATTGCAAATTAAATCATATAAATTTCAAAATTGAAGCGAAACTCTTTAATTATTTTTTATAAAAATCAATTTTATCGTTCTTTTGAAAATTTAAAGCAGGTGTAAAGAGATCAAAAGAAATTATTTTCAACATAATAGTTTTATCTGTTTTAACAGTTATTTATTTCTTTAAACTTATATAAATTTTCTTTTTTATATAATTTAACAGCTGACTACTCTTAAAATATGCTTAGATATTAAAAAGTTAAACAGATACGTGATCGCTGAAAAATGGATTGAAAAAATTTTTTATCAACTGGCAATGAAATCCGGTAAGTTAAGATATTAATCTAACAGAAATTATCTGCAATGAAAAATTTTGTAGCGTGTATTATTCCTATTAAGTTCACTGAAAGGAGAAACCGAACTAAAGGGTTTTAAAATACATTCAGATAGGGATTACTTTAAGTTGATATAAAATTTAATTTCCGGTTTAATATTTTTAAAATAATCCAATAATAAATTTTTATGCTTACGCCGGGAAGCACTTCGGATATAATCCTTAAGCCGAATTAAATTATACAATTATTTTAAATTTCCCGGATGATTTTATATAAAAAATATCCCGATAATTTTAAGCTTGATCAAATTTAAATGATATCCGGATTAATCTGATGTTATATTTTTATAAAATATTTATTCAGCACAAGACTGATCAGAATTGCTCTTTTAAAAAGTTGAACGAGATGTTAGAAAGTTGTTTAGAAAAATTGTGGAAGTTTTCTGCTTCTAAGTTAAGGCAAATAATTTTTAACAAAATTATTAACAATTTTCTAACAATAAATCTGTATCATTATAAATTGAAATTTTACTGATTGTTTCCCGAGAAACATTATAAAAAACTTGAAATATCAAATAGATAGCACTTAAAGCTGAATGCAATGAATGATATTTTTGATTATTTTAAAAGTTATTCACAAATTCTCAAACAATTAATAACAATTCGTATTTTGTAAAAAATAATTATCAATGCATAGAAAATTAGCATTATTTTCAATAAATTAAGCACCTATAAATTTTCAATGGAAAAAGAATTTGATATAATTGTAATCGGAGCCGGGCATGCCGGAATTGAAGCTTCTTATTCAGCTTCCAGAATGGGTTTGGCTGTTGGACTTGTAACTATGGATGTAAATGCAATCGGCAGAATGAGCTGCAATCCGGCTATCGGTGGAACAGCAAAAGGACATTTGGTAAGAGAAATAGATGCACTAGGTGGAATTATGGGTCAGATTGCAGATAAAACCGGGATCCAGTTCAAAATGCTGAACACATCAAAAGGACCTGCGATCTGGTCACCGAGATGTCAGTCTGACAAGGATCTTTATTCCCATGAGGCAATAAAAATTATAAATTCACAGGAAAATATTGAAATAATTCAAGATCAGGTAAAGGAATTGATAGTTTCAAAAAATGACTTTCAGGATGGAGGTTATAAGTATTTAATAAATGGTGTAAAGACTGAAAGCGGCAGAAAAATTAAATGCAGATCAGTAATTATTACTTCCGGTACTTTTCTAAATGCGATTATGCATACCGGAAAGTCAAATACAGAAGGCGGCAGACTTGGAGAGAAATCCGCTACAGGTCTTTCTGAATGTATGAAAAGTTTAGGATTCGAAACAGGAAGACTAAAAACAGGAACACCGCCAAGATTATTAAAGGAAACAATTGATTTTTCAATAACAGAAGTTCAAAAAGGAGATGTAAACCCAAAGCCATTTTCTCATATCAAATATAAAGGGTTTCCTTTTCATCAGCAGATCGACTGCTATCTTACACACACTAATGAACTGACACACAAAATATTAAGAACCGGTTTTGAGGATTCTCCGATGTTTACCGGCAGAATAAAAGGCATAGGACCGAGATACTGTCCTTCGATTGAGGATAAAATTTCAAGATTTTCTGATAAACCAAGACATCAAATATTCCTTGAGCCGGAAACTTTAGATGGCGATACTATATATATGAACGGTTTTTCAACAAGTCTTCCATTGGACGTTCAGGAAAAAGCTGCCAGGACGATTCCGGGGCTTGAAAATGTGAAAATTGTAAAGCAAGGATATGCTGTTGAATATGATTTTTTCCCGACACATCAGATTAATCTTACACTGGAGACGAAGCTTGTTTCCGGTCTTTATACAGCCGGACAAATAAATGGTACTTCAGGTTATGAAGAAGCTGCAGCGCAGGGTTTGATAGCCGGTATAAATGCAGCGCTTAAAATTAAAAATTCTGATCCGTTCGTTTTAAAAAGAAGCGAAGCTTATATCGGAGTTATGATTGATGATCTTGTAAACAAAAGTCCAGACGAACCTTACAGAATGTTTACTTCCTGTGCTGAATACAGACTTGTGCTCAGACAGGATAATGCAGACAGAAGACTTATGAAATATGGATACGAATTCGGACTTGTTGCGCAGGAAACAATGGACTATCTTATTGATAAAACAAAACTTATTTCAGACGGGATTCAATATTTCACTAAAAGTACGATCAGTCCGAAATCAGTAAATGAAACCCTGATCAGAAAGAAATCAAGTGAGCTATTGCAGAATGAATTCATTAATAATATTATAAAGCGAAATGAAATTAGCATAAAGGATATACTATCACTTGATACTTTTAATGAGAATGAGCTGATAAGAAAATTAAGGGAAAATGATGAAGCTTCAAATCAGATAGAAATTGAAATAAAATATAAAGGTTACATTGACAGACAGGATGAACAGATTAGTAATTTCATAAAAAACGAGTCTATCAGAATTCCTGAAGATTTTAAATTTGAGAAAGTAAAATCTCTTTCAACGGAAGCACTTGAAAAGCTCAAAAAAATTAAACCAAATTCTATCGGACAGGCAATGAGAATTTCCGGAGTCCGTCCGTCTGATATTTCCGCTGTAATGATTTATATTCGGGGTTAAAAATTTTATCAATTATATAAAAAATGAATACAAGCTTAAATATAGATTTTTTAAAAGAAGTATGTTCTGAAATTTCCACAGGAAATTCTGAAATAAAAAAGAATTATCCCGGAGATTCGCCGGAAAGACAGCCGGTTCAGACTGTATACGGCGGAGCGCAGCTTTTCAATTCGGGGACAATTAAAAAAATAGGGGAGCTTGCACTCAGGTCAATGAAGGCTTACGGTTCAGATCCTTTGGAATTTACTGAAAGCATTGGAATTGGAGGTGATGAAAATTATAAAAAAATGATTCATGCAAAAGTATTGAATAAGATTGAAAAAGAAGCGGTTGAAGATTTTCGCATTGATTTTGAAGACGGATTCGGGATCAGATCCGAGGAAGAAGAAGATAAGACAGCAGAATTTACCGCTGATGAAGTTGTAACTGCTGTGAATGAAAATTCACTCTCACCGTTTATCGGAATAAGAATAAAAACATTTTCCGATGAGATGATGAAACGGGCAGTCAGGACAATGGATATTTTTATCACACGCCTGACTGAAAAGTCATCAGGCAAACTTCCTGATAATTTTGTAATTACCTTGCCAAAAGTTACAAACAGAAAACAGGTTTCTGCAATGGTGAAAATTCTAAAAGAGCTTGAGAAAAAACTCGGACTTGCAGAAGGGAGTCTGAAAATTGAGCTGATGATCGAAACCACACAGTCGATTTTTGATTTAAATGGAAAAGCTAATCTATTGCCGCTTGTAAAAGAAGCAGAAGGAAGATGCATTGCAGTTCATTTCGGAGTATATGATTATACCGCCTTATGCGATATCACGGCAAAGTATCAGAGTATGCAACATCCTGTATGTGACTTCGCAAGACACATGATGAAAGTAATTCTGGCAGGAACCGGAATCTGGCTTTCAGACGGAGCGACTAATATTATGCCTGTTACGGTTCATAAGGGAGATAAACTTAGTGATACTCAGCAGCGTGAAAACAGAGCAGGAATATACAGAGCCTGGAAGATTTCTTTTAATGATATAAAACATTCTCTTAAAAACGGTTTTTATCAGGGATGGGATCTGCATCCGGCGCAGATACCTGTGAGGTATGCAGCTGTTTATGATTTTTTTCTGGAAGGACTCGCACAAGCTTCTGACAGACTGAGTAACTTCATAGATAAAGCAGCGCAGGCAACACTTGCCGGGGATATTTTTGATGATGCTGCGACAGGTCAGGGACTATTGAATTATTTTCTTAGAGCTTATAACTGCGGAGCGGTAACCGAAGAGGAAATTTTGAAAACAGGGATTACTGAATCTGAACTGAGAGGAAAATCTTTTTTGAAAATACTGGAGAATAGAAAATAGAGTTAAGAAAGGTTAGGTTGTATAATTAAGATCAGGTAATAGATTCGGGTGCGGACTATGAAAGCTAAACCTGACAGGTTTTTTTTATAATTTAAATGCAGAACTTGAATTCAATAAACCTGTCAGGTTTTGCTCAGACTTTCAAAACTCCAAAGCACAATCCTAATCTTCCTTCCTCAATCCCCGACAATTGTTATATATTAATTTACTTCAGTATTTTTTATTTTATCCAAAATAACTTTAACTTCTATGGATAATAATGTCATTAATTTTCAAGATGTTCAATCAGCTGTCGCTAACTTAATGAATGCTGATTCTTTTCCGCAGAATTTTAACCTTATTACCGAATATCTTTTCCGCTCTTATAATATATCTTTGGAAGAGACAGACAATCAGAATTTTAACCGCTCATACCAATTCATTTCTGCAGGTTTGGAAACTTGTAATTTAACACTTCCTGTCCTTAGAATTTTATCCGAAGAATGCTCTGATATTGAATTGAAAGCCTCTATGAATGAAAAAATCACTACTGTTGAAATTTTTAAACTGAAACTTGAAGCTGCAAATAATTTTACAACCGGTTTGTTTAATTACTCCAATCGGAACCCGGGGCTTGCAAATCAGTTTTTTCTTGAAAGTGAAAAAATATTTAAAGAGTTATATAACAGAACAAAAGACATCTATTATGTAATCCTTTCGGAAAATTCAAAAAATTACAAATATATGTCCGAAGGACTGGAAAAATTTATAACCGGGGATCTTATCGACGCCAGAAAAAATTATCAGCTGGCTAAAATCGGATTTGAAGATAATATAAAAAAACTGGACCGCGAATCTTCTGATGAATTGAAATACATGAAATTTAAAACGGAGATCATATGCAGGGAATGTACGAATATCCTGTATTTATCTAATGCTCAGTATTATTTCAGATCTAAAAATTACAAGCTCGCCGTAGAAAATTATGATAAGCTTCTGGATCTGTTAAAACAGATTACTGATGAATTTAAAACTGCTCAGAAGGATCAGAGTGATGAAAACAATTCCGGTTTAGACTCAGCAATAAATTTTTACGAAGGTAATTATTTTTATAACTATGGATTCCGTAATATTGCTAAAGGTCTGGAATTACAGGATTTTGAAAAATGGGATGATGCGCTTGAGTGTTTTGAAAATACCAGGACTGCATGGTCAAGAGCGACGGTTTCTTTACTTAAGTCAAGTATTCCGCAGGCAGTAACTTTACAGGAATTTATAAGTCAGAACGAATTTACTATTGATCAGTATTTATCTTCCTGTATTAAGGAAAGAGAGCAGAAACAAAAAATTTCTGAACTTGAAAATAAAGTGAAACAGCAGCAGGAGGAGTTATTTAATATGCTTAAACCTGCCGGCATCACTGTAAACAATATTCAGGATATAAATAATACTGTCGAACAGAATGTTCAGGTAGTGCAGAAAATTGAAAATAAAACTCGTGAAAATATTAAAGATCTTCTGGAATTATTAAAATCTATACCGTTGGAAGAGTCGGTAAAAAATGAAATTGAAACTGAAGGGAAAGAACTTGTTGAGTCTAAAGAAAAGGGCGTGAAGTTTCTTGATAAAGCTAAATCTTTTACTGAGAAAATCAGCGGTATTGTAAAAAATGTAGGTGAAATTGCAACTCCTCTGATACCTGCCGTTAAAGCTCTTGCTATGATGCTTGTTTAAAATTTTACAAAAAAATAATTGTCAGATCTAATAGTAATACGCGCTGAAATTTTTGAAAAATTTCCCGAATTAATTTTCGGATTCAGTACAAAACCCGGAGGAGTTTCTCCAGAACCGTATTGTCTGAATTTAAGCAATGCCGTTGGTGATGATCCGGAAAGTGTATCAGCTAACAGAAATTTATTTTTCAGCCTGCTCGGAATTGATGAAAGCAGTATTACTTTTCAAAATCAGATACACTCTTCTGTAATAAATTATTCTCCCCATCCATGTTTATTCGACGGATGTGACGCTGTTTATACAGATAAGAAAAATAACTTTCTTGCTGTCGGAGTAGCTGACTGTATTCCTGTTTTTTTATATGATCCCGTATCAAAAGTAATTGCCGGTGTTCATTCGGGGTGGAAAGGAACTCACGAAAAAATTCTTACAAAGACAATCAGTGAAATCATTAAAAAATTCAGGATCAATCCTGCGGATTTAACTGCGTTTATCGGACCCGGTATCTGCAGTGAACATTATGAAGTAGGCGAAGAAGTGGGGATTCTGTTTGATGAAAAATACAAACACAGATCAAACGGCAAAATATATCTCGATCTGAAGAATGATAATTATGATCAGCTTATAAATTCCGGTGTAAAACAGAATTCAATAGAAGTGTCAGGTCTGTGTACTTTTTGTGAAAAAAATTTACTGCATTCTTACAGAAGAGACGGCGCTAAGTCAGGAAGGATGATTGGTGTAATCGGCATTGTGTGAATGTCTGAATTTAATAGAAATGCTTACTTTGAAATTTTTCATTTCAATTAAAGAAATTATTTTTACTCTTAGCTCTGAATGTATATTGAGGATTTACCCTTTTTATTTTTTTTAAGAACAGAATAGGTATAAAAAGTAGCAAAGAGCATAATTATACCTCCTGTAATAAACGGATACTGATATCCAAAATACTGATAAGCAAACCCGCCCCACATAGGTCCGAGAAATCTTGCAAAAGCACTAAGTGACTGATTCATCCCGAGCACCGTTCCCTGTTCATTCGGAGAAACATTTTGTGAGAGCAGACTTATCGAAGCCGTATTATTAAAACCGTTCCCAATGGCAAGCACTGCTGTTACAGCCAGCAGAAATCCGACTGACGATGAAAATCCGATTAATCCGATTCCGAATATTGTCAGAAAATTTCCAAGAATGAGCGTATTCTCTTCGCCGATTTTTTTCTGAATTACTCTTATTAAAAAAATCTGAACAATTGCACCTGTAATTCCCATAAACGAAAACATATATCCTATCTCCGCCTGATTTAATGCCAGCCCGTCTTGCCTTTCCGCAAAGAGCTGATATGTCCCGAATATATTTGAAAATGAAAACACCGCTATAAAAAAAATGATTACAAACTTTCCGTATTTTCGGTTACCAATTGTTTCAGCTATTTTTTTAAAGTTGATCTTGGTTATGACTTTGACAGAGCTGCGGTTTTTCTTAAGTGTGTCAGGAGGAAGCGTTTCTTTAAAAATAAAAATACTCATTAGTAAAGCAATCAGTGAAAGTCCGGCTGAAACATATACAGGAAATCCGTAACCAAAACTTTCCGAAAGCACTCCGCCGACTGAAGGTCCAAATACAAATCCCAGAGAGAATGCCGCGCTGATCAGTCCCATTCCTTTTGATCTCTCTTCCGGGTGAGTTACATCTGAGATCACTGCCTGAGCAGCGGATATATTACCTGCAAATGCTCCTGCAAAAGCTCTGGAAAAAATAAATAACACCGCTGAAGCAAAAACTCCGGAAAAAACCAGTGCAAGTATCAGATTTGAAATTACGCTACCCGCAAGACTAACGATCAGCACCGGCTTTCTGCCGTATTTATCCGAAAGCGAGCCCCAGAACGGCGTAAACAAAAACTGCGTCAGAGAAAAAATACCTACTACAAGTCCGATGGTGATTTCGTTAATGTGAAGCACATTCACGGAAAATGTCGGCAGCAGCGGAAGTATTATACCGAATCCGAGCAGATCTATAAAAATTGTAAGGAATATTATGAATAACGTGGTCTTCTTATTATGATTATTTCCGCTGATCATAATTCATAAACGGGTACCGGACAGAATGATACAATGAAAATAAAAAAAGTGAACCAGCCGATCAGCATTCTTCTTTTATTTAGCGGCTGTTCGTATTCAGAAAAAACCGGCGGGTGCTCAATTTTTATTACGAACAAAATCAGTGCCGCCCACACAAGCCAGTTTATCGAACCCCAGTTAAAGTTTATTTCAAGAAGCGGAAGAAGTCCTGCAAGTCCGAAAAACATTAAAAGTCCGAAAGTAGCGTAAGCGATATACTTGTGTTTATCTCCGAACATAGCGTAAGAAATGTGACCTCCGTCAAGCTGACCTACAGGCATCATGTTTAGTGAAGTGATAAGAAGCCCGAACCATCCGACACAAAGAAAAGGATAATGATAAAACTCATTCATCGGAGGCATAAACACTCCCGGCGAAGAGGCGAACAATTTTTCGAAAGTCCAGAAAAGTATATTGTATCCGAAAGAAAATCCGCCGACAGGAATTCCCGTTGCTCTGTATTCGGGATGTATTTCGTAAATATAATTTATGGAAGGCAGAGTCAGAAATCCGATTAACAGTATTATTAAAGTTGTAATCCATCCTGCAATAGGTCCCGCCGCTCCGATATCAAACAATGCCTTTCTGCTGTAATGACTCGTCTTCATTTTTATTACGGCTCCCATCGTTCCGAACGGATTCAGAAATATGAACGGAAAAGGAATGTAATACGGCAAAGTTACCGGAACTCTGTGTATCTTTGCGGCAAAATAATGTCCGAACTCGTGAGTTGTAATTACCAATAATATCAGAAAAGAATATGTAAGACCAATTGAAAAATTACTAAGCTCATACGGATCTTTATTCAGCCAGTAAACTCCCGCAATAGTAGTTGTAAAAAATGTAAGGAAGAATAAAAGAATATTCAGCCATACACCTATGCCTTTTTTTTCATAAGTCTCAGGCGGTTCATTTATAATTACTCCGGGTTTATCTCGGTGAAAATCAGGGTATGGTTCGTTAGGATTCATCAGAACAAAATAATTTTATTGCATTACAATTTCAATCTATCTTTGACCTGTCTTTAGTGTATCTTTACTCTTTAATTAATTCAATGATTTTATGATATTGCAAAAAAGTATCATAATAATTCTCTGACTTAATAATTTGTTTGGAAAATAATTCTCCCGAAATCAAGAGTTCAGATACGTTAAATAAAAAAGGACCGCTGTCAAATCTGCCTCCTTTATATTTTATTTTTCTTTCACTTGCTGCAGTGTTTTTTCTGTATCAGATAGTAGGAGGTCTGATCACTTTTTTTATACTCGGAGAGGATATGGAAATAAAAGGGGAGAATCTGAATTTGACCAGACTGATTCTTTCCTTTGCGCAGTTTATGTTTATTCTTGCTCCGGCAATTGTTCTTGTAATGCTTCAGGATAATAACCTGAAAGAGACTTTCAGGTTAAAACTTCCTAAAGGAAATCTGATGATATATTCTGTAACAGGTTTGATTTTTATACAGCCCTTTCTTCAGGTGTTTCTTTATTTTCAAAATGAACTGATCTTTTCACTTCCTTTTGGACAGGAATTTTTAAACAGTATGAAAGATATGTTTGACGCTCTTGAATTGACCACAGCTAAACTTGTATCAGCAGAAACGATCCCGGAGTTTCTGACGGTAGTGCTTGTGATTGCTGTAACGCCCGCAATCTGCGAGGAGTTTTTGTTCAGAGGACTCGTGCTTAAAAATTTTGAAAAATTTCTGTCAGCATCCAAAGCGGTTTTTTATTCAGGATTCCTGTTTGCTCTGTTTCATTTTCATCCGTTCAATCTGATACCGCTGATAATACTCGGAGTGTATCTGACATTCATAGTATATCACAGCGGAAGCATACTGACCGCTGTCGTTTGTCATTTTCTGAATAACTTCATCTCAGCGACGGCAGTTTATATTTACGGAGTTGAGACGTTTTCATCAATGGGGACGGAAAAAAGTTTTAGCCTGGAAGAGAAGCTGCAGTTTCTGCTGCTTGGAGCGCTGTCTCTTGCGGCATTTATTATTGTCTGCAGGATTATTAAGAAACACTCCTCATCGGGAAAAAATACTTTTGCAGCCGACATAACTGATAATAATACAGAATGAGTAATCTGTCTAAAAGAGTGATCGCAGGTATTTTCGGAATACCGGTACTGATTTACGCATCATACAATGGCGGAATCTATCTTATTGTGCTGACGCTTATATTAAACAGCATTGCGCTGTGGGAATTTTGTTCTATGTTTGAAAACAAAAATTTATTTCCGCTGAAAAAACTAACGGTTATAACTGCAGATGTAATATTAATTTTACCGGCAGGATTTCCGGGATTTGCAAACTCATTTTATCTTTTTTTTTATTATATACTGTTAAGCGCTTTGATATTCAGCTCCGTTGAAATTTTCAGAAAGGATAAGCGTAATCCGCTTAATCCGGCTGTATCAGTTTTCGGAATTGTATATATTACTTTGCCTTTTGTTATGATAAATTTTCTGCAAAGCATGTCTTTCCAAAAGATTATTGTATTTATGTTTATACTGATCTGGACATGTGATACTGCTGCATATTTCGGAGGAAGGTTTTTAGGGAAACGCAAGCTGAGTGAAATCAGTCCGAATAAAACCATTGAAGGATCTGCGGCAGGATTTGTGTTTACAATAATTGTTTCATTAATACTGCATTACATTTTTCCCGATGAGTTAAATTTAAAAGACGCAGCTGTAATAGGAATACTAACGGGAATATTCTCACAGACGGGAGATCTTTTCGAATCCTTAATAAAGAGATACTGCGGAGTAAAAGATTCTTCCATGATAATCCCGGGTCACGGAGGAATCCTCGACAGGTTTGACAGTCTGCTGTTTGTAACTCCGGCTGTAACAGTTTATTTTATTGCGCAAAAATTTATATAAAAAATGTTTTACAAGTGATTTAAAATTTGTATCTTGAATAAATAAAAATTTCTGAAACTGAATTACAATTTTTATAATTAATTTATAATTGATAAATTGAATTATTATTATAAATTTGATTAAACAAAAAAATTCGATAAACCAATTTATCATAAACCGAAATTATGACAGGTAAGAAATCCCAAAATAAAAATTCAAAAAATCCCAAAAAGCCGAAGAAAAAAGCAGAAGAAATTTCCGAAGAATATTCAGAAGATGATAATGATGATATAATGGACTCTGATCTTATTTCTGACAGAGAGATTGATGAAATGCTTGAGAATGAATCACTCGGAGAGCTTGATGAGGAAGATGACGAGGAATTCATTCAGAAAGTCGAAGAGTTTAAAAAAGAGCATTCGAAATCCAAAATGATAAAAGTATATGACTATATAGGTAAGCCAAAATTCCCAGACTTAAAAAAACTGGATTCCGAAAACTTAAAAAAAGAGTTAAGAAAATTAATAGTCGCGCTTGATTCGAAAAACATCATCGTTCATTCTCACGGAGATCCGGACAACGCGGAAAAATACAGATTCATAACCGAGGAAATATTCAGCGAGTATGTCGAAGATAAAAAAGGTCAGCATATAACTTTTGTCTATGAAGATTATCATCCGGAAATGGATGATGACGAAGACGAAGAATTTTTATAAAATCACTAATCCAAATTGCCGGTTTCAAATAACATAAATAATCTCGGATCACATCTCATACCCTTTTCACTTAAAGGTACCGATGGTAAAGTATATTCTCAGAATAATTTTGATGACAAGAAAATTCTTGTAATTATTTTTATGTGCAATCACTGTCCTTATGTAAAAGCGGTTATGGAAAGATTAAATGCGGTTCAGAGTAAATATGAAAAAGACGGAGTACAGTTAATCGGAATTAATTCAAATGACCCTGATTCTTATCCGGATGATTCATTTGAAAATATGATCACGTTTTATTCAGAATATAAAATGAATTTCCCTTATCTGTGCGACGATACGCAGATAGCAGCCCGTGAGTATGACGCTGTATGTACGCCGGATTTATATGTATATGACCCTAAAAGAATTTTGAGATACAGGGGACGCATAGATGGCAACTGGAAAGATGAAACAAAAATTACTTCAAAGGATCTTGAAAAAGCCATAGAACTTTTACTGTCAGACAAAGATATTGATTTCCCGCAAATCCCTTCAATAGGCTGCTCGATAAAATGGATACCAACCGCTAACAGCTAAATTCCGGACCTACATTAAGAAGCTTTATCAATTTAATTTTAAATTGTTTGAATAAATTATTTAAACTAATTTGAAAAGTTTTTAAATCATAAAAAATAAATTCAATGCCGAAGTTAGTAATAGTAAGACACGGTCAGTCGCAGTGGAACCTTGAAAATAAGTTCACGGGATGGATCGATATAGATCTTTCACCCAAAGGAATAGAAGAAGCAATGCAGGCCGCGGAAAAATTAAAGGATTATAAATTTGACAAGGCGTTTACTTCGGATCTTATCAGAGCGCAAAGGACATTGGATATAATATTAAGAAACACCAATATGGAAAATATACCTGTGGAAAAAGATCAGGCGCTGAACGAGAGAATGTACGGAGACCTGCAGGGACTGAATAAAGATGAATGCAGACAAAAGTTCGGAGATGAGCAGGTAAAGATATGGAGAAGGAGTTATGACATTCCTCCTCCAAACGGTGAAAGTCTTAAAGATACAGCTGACCGGGTACTTCCTTATTATAAATCAAAAATCGAACCGGAATTAAAAAAGGGAAAGGACATAATAATATCCGCACACGGGAACAGTCTGAGAGCTTTGATAATGCATCTCGAAGGTTTGAGTAAAGAGGAGATACTGCAGACGGAAATTCCCACAGGTTCACCAAAGGAATATGTATTTGATGATTCATTAAAAGTAATTGAAACAAAATATATTTAACTGTCTGCATTGAAAACATCTAATTCTGAAAATAAAATAAAGAACATAGTTTTCGATCTTGGGAATACGCTGGTTTATTTTGATTACTGTTATTTTTTTGACGGACTTTCATTGTTAGAAAAGAAAGGTAACGCGAGAAAACTAAAAAAGTATTTCACGGAAGAAAATTTTGATTTAAAGATCGGCAGCGCAAAATTAACAATAAAAGATGCTTTCAAAATTATCAAGAAAAAATTTAATCTTAGGACAGGTTATTCGGATTTTTATTATCTGTATTGCGATATCTTCTGGGAAAACACTCAAATGAAAAATTTTCTCGAGAATAAACTATTGAATTCCAAATACAGACTTTTTATGCTTTCAAATATAGATGCATCACATATCAATTACATTGACAATAATTTCCCGTATGTAAAACATATTAAGAAAAGAATATTATCATACAAAGTGAAAGCGGTAAAGCCGGATAAAAAAATTTACAGGCATTTACTGGAAAAGTACAAACTCATACCTGAGGAGACATTATTTATTGATGATCTCAAAGCCAATATACTTTCCGCAAAAACTCACGGGCTGAATACAATTCATTACAATTCCCATAAAAAATTTCTGAAGGAAATAAAAAGCATTACGGGAATTAAATAAGTCATAATATAATTTATTTAAAAAATCTAAACCCTTATATTAATAAAAGTATATTTTCCATTAATCATCAAATAAATAATATGAAACAGTTAACAATACTAACTGCTGCGGTTTTGTTACTCATTACCGGATTTTCCGTAAACAGCGAAACAAAACTTTTTGCAAAATCAAATTCTCCCGTCTGGACTGATATTAACGAAAGCGAAATAGATCTGAACGGCGAGAGAAGAATAATTCCTCAGAAATACAGAACAGTTTTAACAAATTTTACTCAACTCAGCGAACTTCTTCGCACAGCTCCCTTCGAATTTTCCGACAGGGCAAAAAACGATCCTTTTATAATGGAGCTGCCGATGCCGGACGGAAGCATGTCAAAGTTTGAGATCACTGAATATTCAATGATGGAACCGGGACTTGCCGAAAAATTTCCCGAGATTAAAACATATAACGCAAAAGGAATTGACGATCCGTATGCAACCGGAAAACTTGACATCACTTATCACGGATTTCACGCAATGATACTTTCGGTAAAGGGAGATTATTTTATTGATCCTTACAGCACCAATGAAAAAAATGTATATATCAGTTATTTCAAAAAAGATTATGTTTCAAATAAATCATTCGACTGTATGACCGAAGATGATCCTGAAAGCTTGCTGCGCGCAAAAGATCTTATGCGCGGAGGAATTGTCAGCGGACCGGAATTAAGAACTTACAGAACGGCAGTAGCTGCAACAGGCGAATATACGGCTTTTCACGGAGGTACAGTACCTCTCGGACTTGCTGCAATAGTAACAGCAATGAACCGCGTAACCGGAGTTTATGAAAAAGAATTTTCAGTAAGAATGGTGCTTATCGCAAACAACGATCTGATCGTTTATACAAACGGAACAACGGATCCTTATTCTAATAATAACGGCGGCACAATGCTCGGACAGAATCAGACTAATCTGGATAATGTAATAGGAAATGCAAATTATGATGTCGGGCATGTATTCAGCACGGGCGGAGGAGGAGTCGCGGGACTTAGAGTGGTCTGCATTACCGGACAAAAAGCAAGAGGAGTAACCGGGCTGCCTCAGCCGATTGGAGATCCTTTTTATATAGATTATGTAGCTCATGAGATCGGACATCAGTACGGCGGCAATCATTCCTTTAACAGTCAGTCAAGCGGCTGCGGCGGCGGTAACAGAAACGGAAATACGGCATACGAACCCGGAAGCGGAAGCACCATAATGGCATATGCCGGTTTATGCGGAAGTGATAATCTTCAGAGTTTCAGCGATCCTTATTTTCACACTATAAGTTTTCTTGAAATAGTTTCCTATACACAAAACAGCGGCGGCAATACCTGCGCACTGATAACTCCAACAGGCAATACGCCTCCGGTTGTTACTGTTCCGGCAGGCGGACTGACAATTCCCATTAATACTCCGATTGCACTTACCGGCAGCGCGACAGACGCTGAAAATCAGAATTCACTGACATACTGCTGGGAGCAATATGATCTCGGACCTGCGGGAACATTAGCAAATCCCACAGGAAACGCTCCTATAATAAGATCTTTTAATCCCGATACATCATCTACCAGATATATTCCGAGGATCAGTAATCTGATCAACAATACATTTGCAACAGGGGAAAGATTACCTTCTTATGCAAGGACGCTAAGTTTCAGACTGACAGTAAGGGATAACAATATAGCAGGCGGCGGTGTGAATTATGAATTTGTAAGTTACGAAGTAACGGCAGGAGCAGGACCATTCCTTGTGACTCAGCCGAATACAAATGTTACATGGAATTCAAACAATCCTCAGACCGTGACATGGGATGTTGCAAATACAAATGCAGCACCGGTAAGCGTTTCAAACGTTAATATAAAATTATCTACTGACGGCGGACTTACATTTCCAACTACATTAGCCGCGAATACATCAAATGACGGAAGTGAAACAATAACACTCCCGAGCATAAATATTTCAAATGCGAGAATAAAAGTGGAAGCTGTCGGTAATATATTTTTTGATATCTCAAATGTGAATTTTGCTATTTCAAATCAGGTGTCCGTTTTAAATAATAATACGGGAATACCGTCTGAGTATTCATTATCACAGAATTTCCCGAATCCTTTTAATCCATCTACAAAAATTAATTTTGACATTCCCGAAAACAGCGATGTAACATTAAAACTAATGGATATTTCAGGCAGGGAAATCGCAACACTTGTCAGAGATAATTTTACCGCAGGATCATATAGTTTTTCATTCGACGGAAGAGGATTATCAAGCGGAGTTTATTTTTATAAACTGGAAGCGGGTGAGTTTTTTCAGACGAAGCGAATGGTGTTAATTAAATAATATCAGAAAATATTCAAGTAAAGCCGGGTCGGGTAAGCTGATCCGGCTTTTTTTATTTTTGAAATTTCAACTCCTCCCGTGAAATTGTTTCTTTGTGTCATTTTGATTAAGTTATAAAAAATGTGAAAGCAATATGAAGCCGGTTTTAAAAATTTTCAAGCCTGACAGACTCTCAACTTTTCTATTCTATCTTAGTGTTCTCACATTCTTCATCGCATTCGGCTTTGCGCATAATCCGGGAGGCGGGTGGCGAGAGCAGTTTTTGCCTGATCTCAACGGCGGAAGCATAGTTGATATTACTTTTACTGATTCATTAACAGGATATGCTGTGACATCTGCCGGTATGGAGTTGAAGAGTCACATTATTAAAACAAGTAACGGCGGTGAAAACTGGTTAATAATAAAATCAGATTCTGCAAACGGACCTTATACAAAGTGTAAATTCTTTAATGCAGAGACAGGATATGCATCCATGCTGGACGATAAATTATACAAAACAACTGACGGTGGAAATACATGGATGCAGACAAATAATCCTAACTCTTTTACAGGCTACCAAGACATTTCCGTTCTGTCGGAAAATGAAGTTTGGATGTGTTTTGACAGTCCCTTTACAGGAGGTGTATACAGGAGCACTGACGGCGGCATTAGCTGGGAGAATAAATATCCTCCGCAGTTAAGCAACGGACCTGACAGGATTTATATGATAAATTCAAGAATCGGATTTATTAGTAACGGAGAAAATTCCCAATCTTATTTAAAAAAAACTACTGATGCAGGTAATAGTTGGTTTGAAATACCTAATGGTTTTGGATGGATAGAAATGAATTTCAAAGATTCATTGAATGGTTGGCGTGTTTTATTTAGTGTAAATAATGTTCAAAAGACAACTAATGGAGGTTTAAATTGGGAAACTATTCTAAATGCTCAGCTTGGAAATCCCAATATTGGAGTATTAAATTTTGATGTTATTAATGATTCGATTATTTGGGGAGTATATCATGATAGCTATATAATATTTCCTAATAATTCAATAAGATGGGTAATTTTTAAAACTACGAATAACGGATTGACCTGGGGATATCAATTGCCGGATACATCTATAAATTCTTTATATAGTTTAATTGATTTTTCAGATTCACAACATGGATGGTCTTACAGCAGTACTGTAAACGGTGCATATACAGATAAGAGCGGCGATTCGGTTACGTATCCATTGACATCTGTTTTCAATAATAATACAATAATGCCCATTGAAATTAAACTTTATCAAAATTATCCGAATCCATTTAATCCGGAGACTAAAATAAAATACATGATCCCGAAAAGCGGTTTGGTAAACTTAAATGTGTATGATATCTCGGGCAAGAAAATCAAAGAGCTTGTAAATCAGAGACAAGCAGCCGGCGAGTATGAAGTAGTGTTTAGTGCTGTGGATTTACCGAGCGGAGTATATTTTTACTCTCTATATACAGATGACAGATTCACCGAAACAAGAAAAATGATACTAATCAGATAATTTTATAAAAATCAAAGCGGAGGTAGAACAAAATTAAAAATTAATCAACAAACGAAAGGAGAATAGAAATTTTTATTAATTAAAACTCCGCATACGCGGAAAAGGAGAAAGTTATGAAAGCAAAGATTTTAGTTTCGTTGCTGCTGATTACGGCAGCGGCAGTTTATTCATTTACAAGATCTGAAAATAATTCAGCGGTAAAGCTTATTTCATCTGAAGATCCGCCTCAGACAGATTTTATTTTAGGTGCAATGAGCAATGTGTTTGACAATACGATGTATAATTATCTTTCTGATTCTTTGAATTTTAACATGTGGCATTTATACGCGGGTCCTGTCGCAAATTACGGATGGACATATAATGACGGTACAAGAATTCCTGCGGATACCCTTGGAGCGGATACAAATAGTTACGGGCCTCTCATAAAATACAGGATCACTCAAAACAGCCAGAACGATCTAATGACATTGATGACAAGACCTGTTATTACATATTTTTCCTACGGCCAGAGATCGGATTATCAGATGGAGGAAAGCACTAAAGTTGATCCTTATTATTTTTTTTATACATACAAATACAGCAAGGTAAATAATCCATTTGTAACGGATATAGAGGATAACTCTCAATATGGAAATGGAGAATATGTGAAGAGATGTATTTATGACAGAGATTCACCCGGCAGCAACGCCGGATTGATAGTTAGCGGATTGAAAGGAAATAAAGAACAGGCAAATACGTTTTGGGATGTCCCTTACCTGGGAGATGCAAATAATGACTGGTATATAATGCCGAGGATAAGAATAGATTCGGTATTTGCCAATGATCCGTTAAACCAGGAAAAAGAGGTTTGCAAAATTATAATTACAAACTGGGACGGGGATTCTTTAACGCAAATTTTAAAGGTGAAGAATTTTAAACCAAATATTGGAAGTATTTATAATGGAGATTACTTAGAAGAATATTTCCATTATTTAAATGACTCAATATTGAATTTAATCATCCCCGCATCAAACTGGTTCAATCCGAATCAAACAGATCCGTTCGGAAACAACGACGGTCAGATAGATTTTAAAGTTTACTGGTATGCAAAGTGTGATATGTGGATAGACAGGATAAGGGTAGAAAATGAACCGGCAAGGAGATTAATGACAAAGCCGGACGAAAATCCATATCTGATAAAACAACTAGAATATGAAATCAAAGGAATTGCTTTATTAATGAGACAATCTTTATATTCAAACTATCAGCCGTATAAATTTTATATAGAGGAATTTGAGATGAATCATCTTCCCTCGATAGGATATGTAAATAAGATGATACGAGACCTGACAAATGACAGTATGAGCCTGATGGTAAATTATAACTATGATCTTGTAAAAGCTTTTATACCTGACTCAGACTTGATCGGTCACAGTGATTCGCCTGAAAAAAATAATTCCAACTGAATACAGTCTTTCATAAAATTATCCAAACCCATTTAACCCAACCACCAAAATAAACTTCAGCCTTCCCGAAGACGGAAAAGTTAAAGTTATTATTTATGATATTCTAGGAAGAGAAGTTAAGAGACTTATTAACAGTGAATTCAGATCAGCAGGAAGATATACTGTAGAATTCAATGGTGCGGGATTACCGAGCGGAGTATATTTTTATAAGCTTGTAGCCGGTAAGTTTTTTCAGACGAAGCGAATGGTGTTAATAAAATAATTTCACCTATATTTAAAAATTATTAAAGCCCGGACAACGGGCTTTTTTTTTGAATGAATTTTATTTTCTTAAGTATCTAAAATAACATTTTGAATGAAATTTAATTAAATTAATTTTAGAAAAATTAAATAATAATGATATGGAATGGAAAGGCCGTGATCAAAGTTCAAACGTAGATGACCGGAGGAGGAGCACCGGAAAGACTGTCGGTGGTCTGGGCTGTCTCGGTACAATAGTAATGTTACTGTTAGTATGGATGCTCGGCGGGGATCCGCTTCAGTTTCTGCAGCAGGTTGGGACGCAGTCACCTCAGACACAGCAGACTCATCAGCCGTCTGCAGCCGAAGATGAGCTTGCACAGTTCGTCTCCGTAGTTCTCAAAGATACGGAAGACGTATGGAGTAAATTATTCAGGGAAAATTACGGCAGGGAATATATAAAGCCGACTCTAGTAATGTTTACCGGATCCACTCAGTCAGGCTGCGGATTTGCAAGCTCGCAGACGGGACCATTCTATTGTCCGGCGGATAATAAGTTATATATTGATCTTAGTTTTTATCAGGATCTGAAAAATAAATTCAAAGCGCCGGGAGATTTTGCAATGGCTTATGTAATTGCCCACGAAGTCGGACATCACGTTCAGAATCTATTGGGAATTCACGAACAGGTTCAGAGTCAGAGAAGAAGATTATCAGAAGCACAGAATAATCAGATGAGTGTAAGAGTCGAGCTGCAGGCGGATTTTCTTGCGGGTGTCTGGGCACACCACGCGCAAAAAATGAAAAGCATTCTGGAGCCCGGAGATATTGAGGAAGCATTGAATGCCGCTAACTCGATCGGCGATGACCGCCTGCAGAGACAGTCGCAGGGACACGTAACTCCTGATTCATTTACTCACGGTACTTCGGCACAGAGAATGAAATGGTTTAAAAAAGGTTTTGACACGGGTGATGTAACGCAGGGTAATACTTTCAATACAGGAGATTTATAATTTTATAAATAAAAGTATCATAAAAATTAATTTTATTAATGAACCAAAATATGAAAACCATTTTTTTGTTTTTACTATTATCAGTTGCTTTTAAATTTTCATCAGCGCAGCCGATGAATATTACATATAAAAACATTGACCGGAAAAATGAAGAGCTTAACAGCATTTTAAACGTAACATATCCGCAAATCGATTTCGGTCCGGATGCGCTTATGGGAGCGAGAGGAATTGCATCAGATATTAACAACGCTCTTGATGCAGTCGTGCAGAGTTATATAAATAGTTTTGAATCCAATCTGAAAGATTTAAAATTAAGATTAGATGATTCGAAACAAAGTTCATTAAAAGTATCATCAGAAGCCGGTATTTCAGGCGGTTCACTGCTTTCCGTAAAGTTTACTATATTTTCGGATATTCCGGGGATGGCGCATCCTGTAACAAACGATTCATCATTCAATTACAGTATAGTATCGACAGGGATTTTAAAGTTAAGAGATCTATTCAGTCCGGATTCCGAATTTCTAAAATTTTTATCGGCGTATTCACAAAAGGAGCTTGAAGCAAAAGCTTATTCTGAAGGCAATGAAAATATATTTGATATGATAAGATCCGGAACATTGCCGGAAGAAAAAAATTTTACGGTATGGAATATAAAAAATGACAGTCTGATAATTACATTCAATCCTTCTCAGTCAGCTCCGTATTATTTCGGCGTGCAGAGTGTGCCGGTACCGCTGAGCGCAATGCTGAATCTGATTGACAAAAGCGGACCGCTTGAATTTATGTTCAGATAAGATTATTTACGTTTAGTTAGATTCAGACAGGATTAGAATATTGTATGCATATTTTGCTAATGCCATCCGTGATTACTTTTTACATCATCTCCTCTTGAGTGTATTGATATCGACATAATCCCGCCTGCAGATACAAGTAATATTCCGGCTGCTGTTATAAGATCCGGCGTGTTATTAAAAAGTATTAAATTGAAAACCACGGTAAACGCTACAGTCGAGAAATTTAACGGCGCAAGCTTTACCGCTTCTTCAAGTTTATATGCATACTGCAGCAGATAGAGATATAACATAAAACAAATACCTGATGACATTCCGTAAATCAATTCTATATATGTAGGTTTTACATCATTTGTTAATGCAAACGGAAGTGACAGTATTACTGAAATTAATGAATAGTAAAATAAAATTGATTCAAATGTTTCAGTGCGCGTAAGTTCTTTCATAGCTACATATCCTATTGCAAGTAAAATCCCTGAAGCAACGCCGTATAATTCACCCATCTGCAGCAGCTCTCCCGTGACTGGATGTATGATGAGAATTATCCCTATGAATCCTGTTATAATGCCGGGCCAGATCCTTGACTCGATTTTTTTTCTAAGCCAGATATAGGATACTATTGGAATGAAAATAGGAGTAGAGTTCAGAAGCAATGTTGCATCTACTATGTTAGACTTCCTTATGCAGATTATGAAAGAAGTGAAAGCTAAAATGCCTGAGAAACTTCTAACAAAATGCAGTCTGAAATGTTTGGTTTTTATTCTTTCAAATTTCTGAAATGATGTTTTTACCGTTATGAAAATCAGAGAGGTTGAAAACTGTATAAGCACTACCCATTCCGTCGGTAATCCGTCTTCTGTAACCAGTTTAACGAATACACTCTGAAGCGCGAGAAAAAAAAATCCCGCAAGTGCCGGTATTACTGCTCTTGTGTTGATTGTGAATTAAGTAAAATAAATTTTTATTTAACGAATTTATACATCAGCACGCTGTCTATATATTCACCATTTGAAAGTTTCATATCTTTCGGACAGTTTCCTTCGACCAGGAATCCGCATTTCTCATACAGCTTTTGCGCGCGGATGTTTGTAGAAAATACATTCAAAGTTACTTTCTCAATTACCGGCTCTTCTTCAGCCCACTGCAGCAGCGTATCAATAAGTTTTAAACCGATACCGGAATCCCTGTATTCCTTTGAAATGAAAACAGTAAATGATCCGCTGTGCTTTGTCCTTTTCAAAAATCCGTTTACGAAGTCCAGCTCACCCGCCACCTTTCCGTCTGATTCGGCAATAATATACATTGAGCCGGGGTTTGAAGTATTGTGTAAAATTTCATCAATTGTCTTTTCCGTTGTATAATTAGCTTCATCAGGTTCTCTGAGCATATACATTCCTTCAGCAATAATTTCCCTTTTCATAAAATTGATCTGCTCTGCGTCTTCCTGTTTCGCATTTCTTATCAGTATCTTTCTGCCTTTTCTGTCTGTAAATTCAAAACTTTTTATTTCTGACATTATCTTATTCTTTCTTCTATATAGTTTAATATCTTTTTTATTTCCGAAGATGAGAAACTTTTCACGATAATATCAGAGTGATCTATTTTTTGCTCGCCGGAATTTGAATTTCTGAATCCGATGCAATGCATCCCAGCAGATTTGGCTGCTGTCACTCCGTTTGATGAATCTTCAATTACAAAACAATCTTTTGGATGTGTATTAAAAAATTCAGCAGCTCTCAGAAAAATGTCGGGAGACGGCTTTCCGTTTTCTACTTCTTCACCGCTTATAACAAATTCAAAATGTCCTGTCAGTTTAAGCTTGTCAAGCACTAACCGGATATTTGCGGCGGGTGAAGAAGATGCCACGCTTAGTTTAAATCCTTTAGCGGAAAAAATATTTATTAATTCACTAATACCTTCTATCGGTTCAGAAATTTGATCCGAGCTCAGAGTTTTATACATTCTGTCCTTTTCAGAATTCATTAACTCACTGACGCTTTCATTCAGATCATAATTACTTTTTATGCTGCTCCACATTTTCTGTGATGACATACCGACATATCCGTTATATTCTGTTTCATCCATATTAATGCCGAGCTCAGAGAAATAATCCATATTCATTATTTTATATAATGGCTCTGAGTCTACAAGCACTCCGTCCATGTCGAATATAATTACTTTGATATTATTAACGGAATAAATTTTTGAATTAAATTGAATTAACGACTGTACTTTTTATCGGATGCATATTCGACAAATATTTTGTTTCCCTTTATCTGATTATCATTCATTACTTTTACAACCTTGTTGGAATATTTTCCATCTACATTTACAAAACTGTATTTATCAAATATTGATATCTCACCTACTGCCGTTCCGGGAATTCCTGTCTCGCCCGCTATAGCTCCTAGTATATCTTTAGGTTTTATGCCGGCGCTCTTGCCGATATTTATGAATATTCTTTTTGACCCGGTACTGTTTCTGTCTGAACCGCTTCTGTCACTTTTTCTGTCTGATTTTCTGTCGCCCCTTTTATCTCCTCTTTTATCATCACGTCTTCCTCTTCCTTCGTCTCTTTTTCTGTCCCTGCCGTATGATTTTTTTCTGCTCTGTCTGTCATCATCATCATATCCGCTGTATGATCTTTCGGGTATTACAGGCGCCTCAGTTTCAGCAGTTTTACCTATAACTAATTTGAGCAGTGCTGATGCAATATCTTCAAGCGAATGTTCCTCACTAAGAAGTTTCTGAATCACGATATCATGAAGATTCAGTTTCTTGTCCGTCTTTATAATATTTGAAATTTCATCCTGAAGGACTTTCGTTCTTACTTCCTCTACATCTTTTTCGGTCGGGACATTAAGTTTATTAATCGGCGTCTTCGTATATTTCTCTATGTCTTTTAATTTTCTGAAATCCTTTCCCTTTACAAATGTAAACGCGCGGCCTTCCCGTCCGGCTCTTGCAGTTCTGCCGATCCTGTGAACATAATACTCCTCATCCTGAGGCATATCATAATTTACAACTGCATCAATTTCATCCACGTCAATTCCCCGTGCTGCAACATCAGTAGCTACAAGTATGTCAAGCGTTCTGTTTCTGAATTTTGACATAACCCTGTCACGCATCATCTGCTTCATATCACCGTGAAGTCCTTCAGCCGGATATCCTCTCGCCTGCAGATGCGACACAAGATCATCCACCATTCTCTTGGTGTTACAAAATACAAGCGTCAGCTCGGGATCGTATATGTCCACTAATCTTGTAAGCACTTCAAGCTTCCCGACTGATTTAATGTCGAGATAATATTGTTTCACTTTAGGAACGGTCAGCTCTTTATGAATTACCTTTATATGAACGGGATCATTCAGATATTTTTTTGACAATTGTACTATAGCCGGCGGAATGGTCGCGGAAAAAAACACTGTCTGTCTTTCTTTTGCAGAAGACTTAATAATGCTCTCGATATCATCCCTGAATCCCATATCAAGCATCTCGTCCGCTTCATCTAGTACAATATATATTACATCTGACAGATTTATTGTTCCCCTTTCAATATGATCCAGCAGTCTGCCCGGCGTTGCAATAATTATCTGAACCCCGGATTTCAGAGCTTTGAACTGTCTGTCAATAGACTGTCCTCCGTATACAGGAATAACCTTTATGTTTTTTTTATATTTTAAAAGTTCGCTGAACTCTTCAGCAACCTGAATCGCCAGTTCTCTTGTAGGACACAGGACAACCGCCTGAATTTTTTTAGAATCCGGCTCAATGTTTTCAATTATAGGAATTGCAAATGAGGCAGTCTTACCCGTTCCTGTCTGCGCCTGTCCAAGCACATCCCTTCCTTGCATAATGACGGGAATTGACTGTGTCTGTATCGGTGTTGCTTCTTCAAATCCCATATCTTTTACTGCTTTCTGAATTTCTACGGATAAATCCAGGTCTTCAAATTTTGCGGTATGCATTTATTGTGTTTAATTTTTTAATAACTCAGATGTTAATGAGCGTGAATATTTGAAATGATAACCGGATCTTTCCTAAACTGCAGAAATTCCGCCGTAATATATTCTGTATAATAGATAAATTAATTTCTTAAAGCAAATTGCTTGCAAGCTCTGCAAGTTCTGATCTTTCGCCTTTCAGTAAATTAACATGAGCGTAAAGCTTCTGACCTTTAAAATGTTCTATTAAATATGAAAGACCGTTTGACTGTGAATCAAGATACGGATGATCAATCTGATACACATCACCCGTGAATACCAGTTTGGATCCTTCACCGGCTCTTGTTATAATAGTTTTTATTTCATGAGGAGTAAGATTCTGCGCCTCATCCACTATGAAAAAAATTCTTTGCAGACTTCTTCCACGTATGTAACTCAGCGGCTCTATCACAAGCTTCTGATCTTTTATCATCTGTGCAATGATCTGATGCTGCTTGTCTGTTTCAGAATACTGATCCTGTATGACTTTTATATTATCCCAGAGCGGCTGCATATAAGGAGCAAGCTTATCCTCTATATCACCCGGCAGATAACCGATATCCTTATTGCTGAGCGGGACAACCGGCCTTGCAATATATATCTGTCTGTAATTTTTTCTCATCTGCAGCGCTGAAGCAATGGCTAAAAGAGTTTTTCCTGTTCCGGCTTTTCCTGTCATTGACACAAGAGGAATTTCCGTATTTATCAGCGCGTCAGTCGCAAAAGTCTGCTCGGCGTTGCGGGATTTAATTCCGTATATATCCGTCTTATCGACTTTTCTTAACACTTCGCGGATTGGATCGTAATGCGCCAGCACAGATCTGCTGCTGTTTCTGAGGATGTAGAATTTGTTCGGCAGTATATCTCCGTTTAACTTTTTTTTAACTGCGTCTATACCGACTTCAAAAGGCGACTGATAAAGTTTCAGTAAAATCTCATCATCAAAACTATCTATGAATTCCTTTCCGCTGTATAATTCTTCAACACTTGCAGTCATATCAGTTGTGTAGTCTTCCGCAAGCACGCCAATTGCTTTTGCCTTCATACGGAGATTTACATCCTTGCTGACGAGTATAACGGATCTGCCTTTGTTTTTATTACTTACATCAAGCGCCGTGCTGAGTATCCTGTGATCAGGAGTATCGTCAATAAACATTTCCCTGATCTCAGACAAGAGACCTTTTGTAATTGCTATCCGGACTTTTCCTCTGCCTTTGCCCAATGATACTCCGCCGTTAAACAAAGCCGATCCGGTCATTGAGTCCAGTGTCCTGGCAAATTCCCTGGCGTTCAAATTTATTACCTGACTTCCCCTTTTGAAATGATCCAGCTCTTCAATAACTGTCAGCGGGATTATAATGTCATTTTCTTTGAATTGTAAAATACAGGATGAATCATGAAGTATAACGTTTGTATCTAGGATGAAAATCTTAGTAGATTTTTTTGGCATATAGAATTGGGATTCAGTTTATTCAATTTTCAGAGAACAAATATACTTTATCCCTTTCTTATATGAAATGTAGGTATAATTCATTAATGGCGTGTTGGTATTATCAATCATTGCTTCCGTCACAGCTGAGTCTCCCAAACAGAAGTTCAAGCTGAGTCTCCCAAACAGAAGTTCAAGCTGAGTCTCCCGCACATGCTGTATTTAATTACATTGTGAAACTTGCGCGGGGACTCAGCGCTGATGTATACAGCATTTCTTTCCCATTGAGTCCCCGCACAGAAGTTCAAGCTGAGTCTACTATCCCATTGAGTCCCCGCACAGAAGTTCAAGCTGAGTCTCCCGCACATGCTGTATTTAATTACATTGAGAAACTTGCGCGGGGACTCA
>DDUU01000051.1:269049-269177 GCA_002344965.1 Candidatus Tepidiaquacellales bacterium UBA2330
CTCAGCGGGTGACTCAATGAATACTATCGATACCAAGCCGTCACAGCTGAGTCTCCCGCACAGATTATATTTAATTACATTGTGAAACTTGCGCGGGGACTCAACGCTGAAGTATACAGCATTACTAT
>DDUU01000054.1:0-25418 GCA_002344965.1 Candidatus Tepidiaquacellales bacterium UBA2330
GTTTTATCAATACTAATTCCTAATTAAAACTAAACAGAAAAAACAAATTTTTATAAAACAAGATAGAATTGTTTTATCAATACTAATTTTTAATTCCTAATTCTTAATTTTTAATTGCTCTTAACCGGCGGCTGCATCACCGCTCCGCAGCTCTTGCATGTGCGCAGCTCTTCCGAATCATAAAACTCTTTAAGCAGCGGCGGAAGCTGAGATACAATGTCAGTAAGTTTAAAAAATTTCTCATGAAGTTTCTTATGACAGTTTTCGCAGTACCACTGAAATCCGTCAAGTTCATTTTCGGTTCTTTTTCTTTCCACTACAAGTCCCACTGTATCAGCAGGTCTTCTCGGTGAGTGCGGTGTCTTCGGCGGCACATAAAATATTTCACCTTCCCGGATATCATAAATAGTTTCCTTTCCGTCTTCAACTATTCCTACCTGAATATCTCCTTCCAGCTGATAAAAAAATTCAGGTCCGTCCTGAAAGTGATAGTCTTTCCGCGAATTCGGTCCTCCGACCACCATTACAATGAAGTCGCCGTCGTAAACGCATTTATTTCCGACCGGCGGTTTCATAAGATGACGGTTTTCTTCAATCCATTTTTTAAAATTAATGGGTGGTAACATAATAAAATCCTCCTGACGATTTTTAATTTTAATTATAAGTTACATTTGCAGAATATTTATTTCTATGTATTATCAGAGGCATAAAATAATCCGTAAGTAACCTTTTTGTACTTTCTGTATAATTTTTTTAACCGGTTAAAGCTTCCGCTTCAATTTCAACAAGCATATCCGGATCTACAAGAGCGCTTATACCAACAAGCGTCTGCGCCGGTTTTATTGTTTTAAAACATTCTCCGAGAGCTTTGCCTGCTTCTTCCCATCTGCTGATGTCCGTTACATAAATTCTCAACCTTATAATATCGTCAAGTCCGCTTCCCGCCTGTTTCAAAACACTTTCAATCTTTCCAATAATAGTTTTTGTCTGAAGGTACATATCACCTTTTCCGATAAGTTTTCCATCGACGATTGAAGTAGTACCGGATATAAGTATCCTGTCATCAATTCTCACAGCACGGCTGTATCCGACAATGTCTTCCCAGATCACACCTGAAGAATATTTTTTTCTTTCTTTCATTTTAATTTATTTGAAGGAGCGTATTTGGTTCTTAATTTTTTTACGATCTGATATGAAGCAAATGAAAATATCAATCCGGCATAGACATCAATTGTATAATGCGCTTTTTGAAGTATAACCGACGCGCCGACTGTAACGGTAGCAATAAGAAAATATATCTTCAGATATTTATTCTTTGCTGTCTGAAAAAGTAAAAATGCCGTTGATGTATGTCCGGAAAAAAACAGATCTTTAACAATTTTTTTTCCCGTACCTAAAACAAATACAACAGGATCCTGAAGATCAATACATCCCTCCGGAGGATCAAGCGGAATCAAAAACATTGCGGACATTCTGAATAATACAAGAAGTATGTAAGTCTGAATCCCCGTCATAAGTAAATCCGGATCAAAGCTGAAGGAAATCAGCGCAATCAGCAGAGAAGAGTAAATTGCAAAAAACAACAGAGCGTTCAGATCAATTGCCTGAAAATATTTTAACAACGGGTCATCTATTACTGCGCCTTGCCTCGATTCATTAAACAGAAGAAATCTGCTGAAAACGCTTAGCGTAACTATCAGAATTATAACTGTAAAAATAAATTCAACTTTAGCATAACGGTATGAAAAATATTGTTTCCAGGCGGAAATGAATTTTGTCAAATTAAGCGCAGATTAATATTTACTTTTTCCGGCACGCGAAACTAAAACACCAAGCTGTCCGGCATGATACATCTGATGAAGCTGCCAGTGAACGATCACGTTTTTCTTAGTCTTGAAATAATCATCTTCATTATTTGCCATAAGTGCGTGCGGTTCGTCAAGTTCACTGTCATTTAATTCTGTATAAACTTTTCTGTTCTTCTCACAAACTTTATTCCAGTAATCTTTAAGTACGGAGACAGACGGATAATTTTCAGGGGATACAGGTTTGCTGCCCTGTCCGAATAATTCAATAAGTTCAGGATAAAGAATTTTTCCTTTTCCCATATATTCCGAAAAGTCATCATCGCAGACAACAAGATGACCAAGTATCCAGATACCTGTACTTTTTCCCGGCGACAATTCCTGTTTAAATTCTTCCTCTGAAATAGGATTTATACAGCCGTTTACCCATTGAACCATTACATCATATTGATCGGAATATAAACTGATCAAAGAATTTTTTAAAGACATCTGATTAAATTTTTGATTAGAAAAAAATTATATATTAAAACAACAGGATTTAAAATTTTTGTCCGGTATTTTAAAGTTCATATTTTATGAATCGACTGTAATGTTTTCATTCGGCAGCAGGTCAATAAAATGCCAGATGTTACAATAAAAATCTCCCGGACCAAATTCATCCTTTGTCACTCTCACGATATTGCCGTCTTCTTTCTTTTCAAATACTGAAACACCGGGCCAGTAATATTTTTTATCGTCTTTTCTAATTTCGTAACCCATGTCAAAAATAAAATCCGTTCCGGCGGCAGAGTAAGTTCGGTAATTCCATCCTCTAGAGTCTGCAAATTCCTTATGAACTTCCGGACTGTCAGGACTTACCAATACGAAAGACGCTTTCTTTTCAATCTCCTTATATGTGTCTTTAAATCCGTCTGCCCACATTGTGCAGTAAGAACATCCCTTTCCCATATTATGAATGAGTATCAGATGACTTTTATCACCGAACATTTCCGAGAGCTTTACGTCTTTTCCGTTTCTGTCTTTCATAGTATAATCATTTACATCCATTGATGCGATAACTGAATTCAATTCAATTCTCTTCTTTCTGAGCAGTTCGATCTCTTTATCTATTTCGGATAAATTTTCCTTAGCTTTTTTCTTTTCTTCTTCTGAGTATTTCATATATAAATTTATTTAGTTTAAAATTACTGATGATCAGGATCGGTCAGCTGAAACCAGTTTCCGTCCGGATCTTTAAAGGTAAGACATGAATCAGATCCGTCTGTTCCGCTGAATACAAGACCACGGTCCTCAAGCTCAACTTTTGTTTTATTCAGATCAGATGTGTAAAAGACAAAACCAATGTTCGAATCTTTATATTCGTCAGTCTGATTTTTATTCTTTCCGGGACGTAATAGTAATTGTGTCTCACCGAGTTTCAGCCAGACAAATTTTTCATGCTGAATTTCCTCTACAGTAAAGCCGAGAATTTTTTCATAAAATTCTATCGAAGCAATCGGATCTTCTGCAAAAATTTCAATATGTCCTATCTTCATATAAATATCTTATTGCTGATTTTTTTTAAACGTTCGAGCTTATCCTTTTCATTTTTTGCCACCCAAATATCTTTTGATAAAAGTTCATAAGCTTTTCCGGCATACTCAGCAGCTTTTTCTTTTTCATTTTTTAAAAGATAACATTCCATTAATTCTTCAAAGACATATCCGTCACTGCCGGCTTTACCGTCTTCGATGTTTTTCAGAAGTGTAAGCTGAATTTCCAAAGCATCATCTGTTTTGTCCATCATTCTCAATGTCTTTGCAATGCTCCATTTTGCAATTGCAGTCTCCGGCGGTCTTTCCTTTTCTTCATACCACTTTTGACATTTTGTAAAAACAGTAAGAGCTTTATCATAATCCTTCATATCAAAATATGTCCATCCGGTATTATTATAAAGTGAGCCGAGCCAGTTCCTTGCATTTGGGACATCGGAAGCTTCAGCATCTTTCACAGCAATTTCATTCCAGCGCAAAGATTCATCACCTGTCTCGACAATTCCCATCATATGCGCGGCGTCAACTGCATAATTATCTTCTCCGGTCTGTTTACTGAGTTCATACGCCTTAAGAAATAATTCACGCGATTTTTCCTTCTGACCGGACGAATTAAACACGCGTCCTCTTTCAAGCAGATATCTGACTTTCTCTGCGCCGGAATTTTCGGTGAGATTATTTTCAACCTCATCAAGCAGCGAATGAGCTTCATCAAACTTCATCTGCAGTCCGAGAGTCCTTGCTATCTGAGTCTGAAGCTGTAGATAAGCCGGCATGTCTCCGGAGTTTTTTATTTCCTGAAGTAAATTTCTGAATTTAATTTCTGTTCCTGCAGGATTATTGTAATCCCATAGTTTGTCAAAATCCTTCATTGATATTTATAAATTGTATGTCTGTAAAATAAAACAACTGATTTATAAATTCAACGGAGAGAACTTAATAGATATTGGCAGCATCATTCAGAGAAATTTTAAACATTCGTCAGATAAATCTGATTTAGACTTTCACACGGAAAATAATATGAGTAATTTGTTTTTTAAAATTTTATGGTAAAATCATTTTCAAAGATTGGTTTCGGATGTTACAGAATTAATACAGGCGCAGAGCAGCATTATGACTCTTTGCGGAAAGCTCTGCTTTCAGGAGTGAATCTTATTGACACTTCATCAAATTATTCCATGGGCGGAAGCGAATCGCTTGTCGGAAATGTTTTAAATGAACTGATCTCCGAAAATAAAATTAAAAGGGAAGATATTACGCTGGTAACAAAAGGCGGTTATATACAGGGTATTCTGTTAAATGAACTTAAGAAGTTAAAAGACGAAGGAAAGATTTTTGAAGATGTAGTGGAAGAATCCGACCGTCTCTGGCACTGTATATCGCCGGGGTTTCTGGAAGATCAGCTCAGAAGACAATTTGAAAGATTGAATACGCCTTATATAGATTATTACCTTCTTCACAATCCGGAATATTTTCTTGAAAATGCAGCAGGCAGTAGTGCGGATAAGTATAAAACCTTTGAAATTTATTACGACAGAATTAAAAAGGCATTCAGATATCTGGAAAAGCAATGTGACGAAGGCAGGATAAAATATTACGGCGTCTCATCAAATACTTTTCCGGCTTATTCGGACGACCCGTCTTTTACATCCCTGGAAAAAATTTATGAAATTGCAAATTCAATTTCGGAGAATAACAGATTTAAAATGATACAGCTTCCGCTTAATCTTTTTGAAGCAGGTGCAGTCAGAAATAAAAATCAGGAAAATAAAACAAAGACAGTCCTTGAATATGCTGATGAAAAAGGATTAAAAGTACTCATTAACAGACCTCTGAATGCTATCACTTCCAAAGGACTTGTAAGACTTGCAGAATTTAAGACAGAAGCATTTGAAGAAAAAGATTTTATAAAACAGATCAAGCTTGTAAAGCTGTTAGAAGAAGATATGCTTGGCGAGAAACTTACGGCTGATGAACTTGGGGAAGATGATTTTAAAAAATTGAAAAATAATCTTATAACCGGAAGACAGATAGAAGAAAACTGGAAATTTTTCGGAAGCATCGAACATTTCAACGACCTCATAAGACAATTATTTGCGCCAAGAATAAATATGCTTCTCGACTTTTTACAAAAGAAAATAAATGATGACGGAGCGAAGGATTTTTTAAATAACTATATTCAGAATGTATATTTACTTTTGAAACTTACCGGTAATTATTATAAGCTGCGGGCAGACAAACGCAGCCGTTTTATAAACAAACTCATTAATGAAAAACTCTCTGCCGAATATCATTCACTCACACTTTCACAAAAAGCTATACTGATTCTGATTTCAGTAAAAGGTGTTGACTGTGTCCTTGCCGGTATGACTAAACCTGAATATGCTGATGATCTGATAATAGTCCTTAGTCTGAATAAAATAGATAATGCCGAAGAAATAATTTCATACGTTTCAACAGAAATCGAATCAGCAGATAATAAGACGGAGATAAGTTAATATTCAGTGAAATTATAATGGACAAAAAAGAAAAACTTAAAGTAATACTGATCATCGTTCTCGGAATATTGCTGATCATATTTGCTTTACTGTTATTATTTTCTGAGGAGAAAGACGAACCGGCGCTTACCCAATCTTCAAAGAAGGAGATCACTCCTGATGTTTTTAAAAAGGATATAGATTCGATCTTACAATCTTTCGGAATTAAGGAAGAATGGAAAATCAAAACCGATATAAATTCTAAAGAAGGATATACGTTTACCGAAAGCGTTCTAATACCGGCTGATATACAGACTATAAATCTAAACTTTGACCTTTCGGAATACTTTGCAAAAAATGATTTTACTTCAGTAACTACCGAAGACGCAAAGACGAAAAATATTATAATGGAGATCTTCCGGATAAAGGACAGCGTCAGAACCAAATATGCAAAGCTGAATTTTATCTATTCACAAAAAGCCGTAAGGAATGTATCTGAAGTTTGTATAGTCCTTGACAGCGTTGAATATATTGATTTCTTTGATGCCGGCAAAATATTAAATTCGACAGAGAAAGTTTCCGTTTTTCTGCCGACGGGAAATGATAAAGCTGATTACCAGTCTATGATAGCAGATAATAATAAAAATTATCTGCTCAAATTCTTTGTAGGCGGTAGCAATGATATTACTTCAGATTTTAATTCTGATATGAAAGAATCACTCTTAAAACAGAGAATAAGATCAGTTTCTTTAAGCTATCCTAATGCTTCCGGAATTGTCCTATACTATACGAAGGACAGAAGTGAGTTTGCGGAGAAGATCAAATCTGAATTCAGAAAAAATAATATGCAAGTATTCAGTGATACATTATTCACAGAAATCAGGGCGGATGAAAACAAAGTAAGCAGACTCTTTAGTGAAATAAAAAAAGAATCCGAAAAAGGGAACAGGCTGCAGTTTTACATTGTCAGCTTTTCTGGAAAAGATTTTGAAGAATATATGAAGAGGATCCCGGAATTAAAGAAACCCGGAATTAAATTTCTCACGGCAAATGACGCTGCAGGAAAATTAAAAAATCTGTTTAATGAAAAAGACCGTGATACCGTTTCCGTAAAATAAACTAAAGATTTTAATACAATGATCAGTCACGAATTTTTTATGAACTATGCATACAGGGAAGCTGAGATAGCATACGAGCAGCAGGAGATCCCTGTCGGATGCGTGATAGTTTTTCAGAATACAATAATCGCAAAGTCGCATAATCAGACAGAAATGCTTAAAGATCCGACAGCTCATGCTGAAGTAATAGCGATTACTTCGGCTGCGGAATATCTTCAGTCAAAGCAGCTTGTCGGATGCAGCATGTATGTAACGCTTGAGCCGTGCGCAATGTGCGCAGGCGCTATAGTCCTTTCAAAAATTGAGAATCTTTTCTTCGGCGCTTTTGACAATAAAAGCGGCGCATGCGGCAGCGTTATGAATATTACAAATCACAGGAATCTTAATCATAAATGCAATGTAACCGGCGGAATTCTGGATGACAAATGCCGCGAGATACTGAGAAGTTTTTTTGAGGTGAAAAGGTAAGTAATTTAATATCTTAATTTCCTTTCTTTCCGTCCTCGCTGATTCTCCTGCACTATAAATTTAAGATTAAGATGTTTCCGCCGTTGGTAAATTAACAAAGGGCTCACTTTCAATTTGAGTTAGTACGGATTAATTTCGTAATAACTACGATTTTCCGTAGAATAATGAACTTCTAATCAAAAGGAGCCCTTATGAAACAAAATACAAAAAATGAAATTTACAAGCACTACATCGCTTTAGACTGGTCAAAGGACAGTTTTGCATTAGCTTCAATGCGCAATAATGCTACCGGCATTAAGGTTGAAAAACAACCGCCGGAATTGAAAAAGCTGAAACAGTGTCTGAAAGATCTTCCAGGAAAAAAGATACTTACTATTGAAGAAACTACAACCTCACACTGGCTTTATGTTGAATTGAAAGATTTGTCGACAGAATTCTTATCTGCGAGCCGCACCGGAATAAATTACTTCAGAGCGGTCCAAAGAATGACAAAAGGGATGCAAAAGATTTGTGCCTGCTGCTTAGAAACGGATCTCTAAAGGAAGTATTTCATTGTGATGATAAATTGTATCTGCTAAGGAAATTGGTAAGTATGTATGAAGATTTTGTAAAAGCATCAGTTCGAATGAAGAACCAGAGGTCATCGATGTTTCTATCAACAGGCAAAGATCATAAAAAAGAAAAGATTCTAACAGAAAATGAGATAAGCAAATTTATTACTGAAAAACAGAATATATACATTGAACATGTCGATCAGATCAGATGTGAGTTTGAGCAGCTATTCAAAAAGATACAGCGTGAAAATGAAACTGTCAGGATGTTGGTTAAGATATCTGGAATAGCAACGAAGCTTGCAGTAACAATCTTAGCGGTTGTAATCGATGCTAACAGATTTGAGAGTAAGTACAAATACTATGCATACAGTGGGTTGGTTAAGTATTTGAAGGACAGTGGAGGAAGAAATTACGGCAAAAGAAATGTACGATACAACAGGACATTAAAGAGGTGTTACAAGATAGCAGCAAATGCAGCAATAGGAGGCAACAATGATATCCGGGAGTATTATGAGTATTTGCTTCATAATAATTACTGTATTGAAGATGCAAGAAATCAGATTGCAAGATATATAGCAAAGGCAAGCTATGTGGTAATAAAAAATAAGACAGATTACCGGCCCTATCAATGGAGAGAATCTAAAGAATAATTTCAACAAAGTAGAGCCGGTCTTACTTTAATCGATGATCTAGAATTCGGAAGAGAGGTTCAAACACCAACATACTCCATGAGAGTCATCCGTCCGTCGGTTAACCGCTTCCGGTTATAATCTAAATTTACCATAGCCTTCGAGGCTCAGATAGACGTTTATTCAAAAACCAAAAAGTAAAGAAAGATCAAAAAACCATTAAAGAGCAGAGACGGGTTTTATTTAAATGAGATTGATACTTGAATTTGAAAGTGAGCCCCAAAAGTCAAATCGACTGGAACACACCGAAAAAAATATTTTTTCCGGTGAGAGGTGAGTTATGTACTTGACTTATTTGTTAATAGATGTTGGTGTTCCAAAAAGTTTTACTGCTTAAGTTGAGTTTACAAATTCACATGATAAAACTTTTTGGTCACCAACAACAAACTGCACTCTATTTCATTTACAAAACCTGTCTAAAATCAAGCGGATGGCACTTTTAAAATAGTCAGCCGGTACATCATGAAGCGGCTGTTAGTCTCTGTAAATGCAGCGAGACTGATCTTCATCTTACGAAAACCGGAATTTGCCGGCAGTGTATTGCCGGTGACAAGATGTAACATCGAATGGCAGTCTGTACTCCTTTTCAGCGTTAAAAAATTATGGAATGCGGTGAACGGTAAAATAATTTAAGAAGTCTGCGAAGGTTAACCATCAGATCTGTTTTGCAATCTCGCGTGTAAGATTCACAAACTCTTCCACTGACAGGCTTTCCGGTCTCCGGTTAAAATCAAATTCAATTTTATCCTGATGTATCTCTTTCTCAATAAAAAATTCTTTAAGTGAATTTCTCATTGTCTTCCTCCTTTTACCGAAACTTTTCTTTACCACTTCGCACAGCAGTCCGTAATCAATTTCATTATGTATGTTTTCAGGAAAATCAAATCTGACGACTGAAGATACAACCCGGGGTTTCGGGAAAAAAGCTTCGGGCGGAACGTTAAACAGAATTTTCGGAACGGAGTAAAGCTGAATTAGCACGGCAAGAATGCCGTAATCTTTTGTGCCCGGCGATGAAGTAAGTCTGCGTGCAACTTCTTTCTGCATCATTAAGACAGCAGATGATATCAAATTCCGTTTTTCAGTCATTCGGAAAATAATCTCAGTCGTAATATTGTAAGGGATATTGCCGATGATCTTTATCCTTCCTTTATTTTTCCTACGTGAAATAATATCATCTTCAATGCTTACTTTCAGAAAATCCTTGTGAATAAGATTAATACGGTCTCGGTATTTCTGTTTAAGTTCTTCTACTATATGTCTGTCCAGCTCAACAGCAAAAAAATCATCCGTCAGCGGCTCGAGATATTTTGTAAGAACGCCTTTTCCCGGACCGATCTCAACAACCGTATCACCGGAAGTTATTTCCAGAGAGTTAACAATTTTCTTCGCAAGATTTTCATCCGTAAGAAAATTTTGTCCGAGAAACTTTTTCGGTCTGTATGTTTCGTATTTTGTTTTAGTTGTAGCCAAGTTTAAATAATAACGGAAGAAATTGATAATTATTCCGCCGGTTCAAAGCTGAGCATTTTAAGATTCTCTTTTTTAAGTTCGGCAAAATCCGTTGTGACTTTTTTATAATCCCCGTTAAGCCATAGTCTTGCCTGATCTCCGTAGTTCGGACTTATCGGCTGACCTGACTGTCCTGTAGGAAGAATTGAAAGATAATTTTTTATTGAAGACATATTTGTGATCATTCTCATAGACGGACCGAGATAGCTTTCGAATCTCTGATCTGTCAAAGCTTTTGAAAAGCTGTATTCGAGATTATTGATAGTGGTGCCGTTACCGCCGATGCTGAAAGGACCGATGTTAAGCATTGAGCTGAATTCAGGAACTATACCAAGAGGATGCCTCATATATACATCATGCATCATCTCCCATTTCCAGCCGTCCGGATTACTACCGTATTTTGAAATCAGACCGGAGACAGCTTCATAAAAACTTCTTCTGATAATCTGACGCTTTATGGTATTATTTTCAAAAAGGAAAGATGAACTAAGCTTCAGAAGTTTTGATGTATTTCTTACCGGTATATTTTTCAGGTAAAGATAATCCTCAAAAAGTTCGCTGCCAAGTTCATTCTGATAAAGATTTTTATATAGTTGAACTTCAAACATTGCAAAAATCCCCGCGCCTGTGCTGTGCAGTCTGAATTCATAATCCCACTGTCTCAGAATATCCAGATATGATTTTATATCCGGAGTAAGATCAGTTGAATCTCCGAATGCCTCAAACAGAAACCCGCAAAATTCCTTTGCCTGAATACTGTAAACATCCCGCTGTATTTTTTTTGACTCTTCCTCATTTATCAGCGGCATACCCGTAATGAGCTGTTCGATCCTTTCCGCCCTGTAATGCGGTTCATAAAGATTTGATATATAATATTTATAATTATTTTTCGGCTTATTGTTTGCTGTGACAATATAACCGTCAGCCGGATTCACCGATTCGGGCATTTCGTCAAACGGAATAAATCCTGTCCACAGCGCAACCGGACCTTGCGGAATATACGGAGCAGATTCAGTTTCCGAAAAATTCCTAACCGGTATAAAACCGGCGGATCTGTATCCGATATTATCTGCTGTATCTGCAAATACAAAATTCAGCGCAGGCGCGCCGAAAGTTTTCAATGCGTCTTTAAACTCGTTCCAGTTACCGGCGTTATTCAGTTTGTAAAAAGTTTCTATCTCATCGCTGTATTCATAACCGGTCCATCTGAAAGTCAGGATTTCATTTTCATTAACATCATCAAACTTCTGCTTGTTTATGAAACCTGTTTTGGAAAGTCCTGATACAACAGGACCGAGCACTGTTGTATAAGAAGTAAAAACATATTCATCTTTCTCATCCTTGATCTTAATGCTTTCCATGCTGCTGTCCAAAGCAAAGGATTTATCTCTGTAAATATAATTTCCGCCTGTTGCAGAATCCCTGCTGAGGATATAAAAATCTGAATCATCACACATCAGGTTTGTAAGTCCCCAGGAGATCACGTCATTATGACCTATTGCAACGCCCGGCACTCCGGGAATCGTAAAACCGCAGACGCTGTATTTTTTCTTTTCGTTATACAGACTTACTTCAAACCATTTGGAAGGTACCTGCAGAGCGAGATGCGGATCGTTGGCTAAGAGAGGTTTGCCGGATTCAGTCCTGCTGCCGGAGATCGCCCACGAGTTGCTGCCGATATGAGTGCCTTCATTTCCGATAAATTCCCTGAACTTCATAGCCGAAGAGTAAAAATCTTTTCCGAGAGAGGAAATATCCCCGTAATTTTTTTCTACGGACTTTAAAATACTAACGGGCCTTTTAACGGAATCGGTTTTTAGTTTAAGCTGATCATCTTTTACAATGAAAGGAGCGTCCTCAGGATAATCAGGAAAAAAAAATTTTGCATTATCGATGCCGAATTTTTTTACGATCTCTCCGAACATAACATCGGTATACCATGAGAGATTCAGCTCCCACGCCATCAGCTTCACAATCATTAAAGAATGCTCCGGTTTCCACTGCTCGGGTTTGTAGTTCAGAATATCAAATTCCAGAGGAAGCTGTTTCGAATTATTTTCTATAAAATTATTAACACCTGCAGAATAAGAATTCAGAAGCGATTTGGATACGGGAGAAAGTTTGTCATACTGATATCCGGAATTTTTATCTATACCGAGAGTGCGGAAGAGAATATCATATTCAAGAACTTCCTTTCCCAATATCTCCGAAAGTTTTCCTTCAGCGACTCTTCTCATAAGATCCATCTGCCAGAGACGTTCACGCGCATGCATGACGCCGAGCGTAAAATACATATCTTCTTCATTTTCGGCATAAATGTGCGGAAAGCCGAAGTCTGTCATATAAACATTTACATTTCCTTTGATACCTTTAACTTTGAATGTCCCTGATTCTTTATAAAAAGATTTTTTGGTGAGATTGTTAAAAAGAACGCCGACTGTTATGAATACAATTATCAGGAGAATCAGAATTCCCAGAATATTTTTTAAGACAGGATTCAAAATTAAAAGATACTTATTGATATAATTGAGAAATGACAAATTACTCAAATCGGAATCTTTATTACAGATAAAAATTATTTAAACGCTGAGACAGCAAAAGATGCATTTGATGTTGTATTATTTGAATCGTAGTTTTAAATTCTTTTGACTCCCAATCGGAATTTGTGAAAAGATACGAAACATATAAAAAAAATATTTTCGGGATTTAAAACATGTTTATTCATTTTAATTTTATTTACACTTAAGAAATAAAATCCTTCAGGAATGCTTAACATCCGATAAATTAATCAGAATGTAAAATATATTCTCTGATTTAAGATGTCAGAATTTTACTCTGATAATTATTATAAATTTTTTTTTATCCTTATACCCGTATTCATATTTTTATTCATATCTGATATAACTCCTTGAACAATATTTCTCCTGTAAATAGGAGACGTTGATCCTCCACCTCCGCCTAACGCTGATAAAGTTCGTTGCATGGCGATGACAAAAAAGATGACACAATATAAGAGATATACATCAGATCAAAGCGGCTATTTCCGGGAGCATTAGCGTTAAGTTATGCTCGGCATCTATTTATTCAATAACGATCTGTTCGCCCATCTTAAGAATTTTTGTTATACGGTTTCTTTGCCGGAGCTTATTCTGAATTATAAATTCTTTCAGGTCGGAGAATTAGCGAGTACGAAAATATTTACAGCAATTAATCCCGCATCTATTTTAACACCATCATTTTTTTTACTTGAGAAAAATTACCGGCATCTAACCTATAAAAATAAATCCCGCTGGGTAATCCGCCTGCATCAAATTTAACTGAATAACTTCCTGCCGGCTGCTTAATATTTACTAATTCAGCGACTTCATTCCCGAGAACATCGAATACTTTTAACGATACATCACTATAAAACGATAACTGATATCTGATAATTGTCTCAGGATTAAAAGGATTTGGATAATTTTGATGCAGTATAAATTTATCGGGGATTACTGATAATTCATTTGAAACACCGACAAGTCCGCCTGTGAAAGTAATTAAAACCAATCCGCTGTCTCCTACTACAAACCCCGTATCTTTATTTATAAAACTAACTCCGTTTAATCTTTTCCTTGTTCCTGAATTGAGAACTGCCCAGTTTTCACCGCCGTTTGTGGTCTTTACAATAAGTCCTGTGTCACCGACGGCAAATACATTTGAGTTATCTATCAAAAATATTTTTCTAAAACGTGAACTGTACGGCAATAATAAAGAATAATGCCAGGAGACACCTTTATCTGTAGATTTAATTATAGCTCCTGTATCTGCTCCGAAACCGGTTTTGATTCCTGCTATATAAATTGTATCCTTAAACGGATCTGTCATTGATCTGTTAAAAAAAGGACGAACATTCAAAAAAGGCGAACTATTATAAACCCAGTTCAATCCACCGTTTGTAGTCGATACCAAAGCAATATGATCAAGCGCTATTCCATTATTTTCATCTTTGAAATATATTTCCTGAAGCTGCTCGGCACCATGTCTATAGACAAGGTTCCAGTTTAATCCCGAATCAGTGGTTTTATAAATTACCCCATCGTAACAACAGGGAACTGGATCCGGATAGAAGTCAATTCCGACATAATAGCCTGTGTTTGAGTCAATGAATTGCTGGTCTGTAATATGCACATTTCCAATACCCGGTAAGTTATTACTTACTTCATTCCAGCTAACTCCACCATTTGTAGTTAGTTTACTAGGTAAACCAAGTACTATTCCAAGTAACGCAGTTGTAAATCTAGCTGGTCCTATAAATGAAATACCAGGATTTAAATCATTCCACGTATATCCGCGATCAGTTGTTTTAAATAAACTTCCACGATGTTGGGATATGTATCCGGTATCTTTTTGAGGGAAATTAAGTGTAACACAATTACTATTATTTATAAATTGATGAATCCATCCTGATTGCGGAAACACTTCACAGGTATAGAAAAATAAAAGTATTAAAATTTGAATATATATAAAAAAACTGACATTAAAATATTTCATCATTAAGATCCCCCTACTTAATAATTATCATACGTCGGACTTCACTAAATTCAAATGCTTCAATTTTATAAAAATAAATTCCGCTTGAGAGGTTATGTGAATCGACATTAAAGTTTATGTAGTATGAACCGGGAAGCTTAAACTCATTTACTAAAACAGCTATAATTCTTCCGGAAATATCATATAATTTTATTTTTACATTTCCTTCATTTAATATAGAATATTTTATTCTGGTTAAGGGATTAAAAGGATTTGGATAGTTTTGAGATAATTCATTCTTAAATGAATTATTTTCATTTATCAGATTATCAGGTCCTTCAGGATCTACTGTGCAGGGATCATAATATCCTGAAATGCTGTCTCTTTCAGATAAACAGGATTCCTTTTCTGTCAGATCAACAGCTGAAATTCTATACGAAAATGTAATATGTTGCGTTGGACAAGTACCAGAATATCTTGTATTCGGATCATACATAAGAATACTTTGATCCAGAAATGTAGTGTCACTGGTCGAAGCAATATAAGAATATACAGCATCTTCTCCCGGAATATTAGTTGCAGCTTTATAAATCCCGTATGTGCTCATATCTGGTTCTCCATTCCTAATCCAGTTTAACCGGACATAAAATGAGCCGGTCGGAGATGTGTTATATTGCTTGGAAGTTTTTAAATATTGCGGTTTGGATGGCGCAGTCTGAATTAAGTTTGTGAAATAAACATTAACGTCTATGCTTCCATCTCCGTTTCTTTGTACTAACTCTATGGCAAGACTGTCAGAAGCGCCGCTAATTAGGATACCCGGATTACTCCAGGGTGAAAACACCTGATTATAACTTATGTCAAAACATGTATTGCTGTCACCGTCAACACCTATATATGAAGCTTTATCAATTAGCCTAGTAGGGGTGAAATAAGTATTGTAAACTGAGTTGCAATTCAGATCATAAATGGATCTTCCTCTTAAATCCATTACAGTAGAACCTGTATATCTATTTACTGTCTCCGGAATATATTGAATAGCATAGGGAGCTTTTGTGATCTTATAGCGTATTGGATTTCCTCCGCAATTATCATAATTCCATTTGCCGTATGCATGATGAATTAAATATGAATAGGAACTTGCTTCATAAATAAAAAGTCCTGAATCTCTTTGATAGGGAAGTAATGGTTCATTGTTTGTCCATTTCCAGCCATGAATTTCCGGCGAGGAATAGTAGTTTACTCTTCTTCTGTTTTCAACATAATATGTTTTTCCGTTTCTTTGTATTTTAATATAATCGCCGGTTGTAACATAATCCCTTAAATTGATTCCGGTTGTATTAGATGTTGGCTGATAATTATTTCCAAAGTTCCATACAAAATGTTCTCTGTCATAAGCTGAAGCTATTCCGCCTCCATTAATTGAATGATTACCCAGACCATCCTGATGACCTGAACCATAACCGTAATGTCTGCCGAATTCATGAACCGGAATATTTATATTCCATTTGAAATACATTTCAGATATACATCCGGATCCGGGGAATGCTGCACTAATTTTAGTTGAATCTCTAATAATTGTTGAACTATCGGTATCGACACCAAACTTTTTTGTTATCTGACCTCCTAAAGCAGCAACCCCTGAGTAACCGGTTGGGTCTGTGCATGGATAACAACTGGGATCGGTTATTACAGAAATTGTAAATCTAAAAATTATAAAAATAAAATCAACTGTTCCGTCCGGCTCTCTGCGATTATCGTCATTATCTATATCACAAGGATCAAATTTGTCATAGTCTGCGAAATTAACATTTGGATTAACTTTATCAATTATTTCTTTTACAGCCGTACCAATACGCCTGCCGTTTGCAGGAGAATAATAATCATGGTTATGATCTAAAATTACTAAGTCAGGATATACATCTCCGATTATCCAAAACTTTCCATTGCTGCTTTGAACAAAATTCCCTGTTATTGACGGATGCCATAAGTTGGCAGTAGTCGGACAAATTACAGAATCCGCCCAAGCCGGCATTTGCTGACCGGCTGAACCCGGCCAATATTGCATATAAATAAGATTTGAATTTAAACTAACAGGATCCCAGTTTCCATCAGGAAAATTTGCAAAAATTACTAAAGTTTTTAGAGTATCGTCAGACATCGGAAAAAAAGTATTGAAAAGTGCAGGACTGCAAAACTGAGAAGTAGCTCCTTCTGTTCCACAAACCGGATTTACTAAATGTTCAATCATGTCCTGAGAATTACATGGGGGGGGGGTAAAAACTATAGTCAAAAATAAAATTGTAAGCAATTTCATATTTCCTCCGTGTTTTTAATAATACTTATAGACAAAACTTAAGCAAGTGAAAAATAATATTCAATACAAATTACTACTTTAAAATAATTCAGCTCAATATCATTTTTTCCGGCAATATTTTTTATTCTTCTCAACATAATCTCCCTCTATAGTTAATTTAATTGATCACTATCTGCTCACCGATCTTCAGAATTTTCACCCTGTCTTTATACTTCGGCTGTTCTCTGACTAATTCTTCAAGAACTCTCTTCGGCTCTTCCGGCTCGGACAGCTCTGCGATAGTGCCGTAATGCATCGGTATCATAAGTTTAGCTTTTGTGTCGTCAAGAATTTTCAAAGCTCCTTTCGGATAAAGATGTCTGTCCGGTTTATCAACAAGCGTACAGTCTGAGCATGGACCGATAGGCATAAACTCCAGATCTATTTCATAATTCTCGCCGAGGAATTTATAAAACTCTTCGTCATAAGCAGTATCGCCCGGAAAGTAAACAGTATATCCGTTATACTTTATTATGAAACCGCAGAATCCGTCATATCCCCAGAGCAGTCCGTCGAGTCCGTATCTGCCGCCCCAGTGATATGCCGCGACGCATATGATTTCAACTCCGTCAATTATCTTAGATTCGCCTATATATTTCTTTTTTTTATGATCGGGAATTTTAAGCGGATGCAGATTAAAATCGATCTTCGGTATAAATTCCTTTGCATCTTCGGGAAAGACGAGATCTGCTTTAGGAAATTTCTTTTCGAGAATTCCGAGACTGCCGAGATTTAAATGATCAAAATGCGAATGAGAAATTAAAATGATATCGCATTGCTTCAGATCATTTATATCAATCCCCGGTTCCTGAATCCGCATCTGAATTTCCGCAATAAAGTCAGTGAGGAAAGGATCAGTAAGGATGACTTTATCGCCTATCTGTAAAAGTATTGTTGCGTGTCCTACCCAAAGCGCTGATAATTTCACTCCGGGTCTGACGGGATCTTTAATTCTGTTCCTGATTTTTTCCGGCGATGAAAAGCTTCTTACAATATTATCTCCGACGTCAAACAATACCCTGCAGCCGGACAGTGAAGTTATAAGAATTATAATAATTAATATTCGGGTTATTGTTCTCAATAATATTTTAAATTGACTGATAAATTATATCTGCTCTGTTCAGTGAAATTATAATCCGTGACAAATCCGAGTATTCCGAAAAAAGTAAACAGTCCGGCTTCAACTGAATAATATCCTGCGTTATCCATATTTTTATTTTTTCTGAAGTTGTATTTACCGCCGAGTGAAACGGAAAGATATTCTCCGTATTCCGTGACGGGAATAAAACCTCTGACGCCGGTTGTAAAATTAAATCTGCTGAGATCCGAATGCCTGAAATCCGCAGTCGCCCATTCCGGCTGCATAAATAATTCAAGAGAGCCGCCGTATCTTCTGACGGGATTTACTTTAAAAAACTGCACTGACGAAACTAATTTGTTTGCATTAAATGAATAATTAAACGGAGTAACCTGCCATCTCAAGCCGAACTGCAGCCGGGAGCCGGTTTCGTTTCTGTCCTGATAGAAAGACGGTGAAGGTATAGTCTGAAATAAAATCCACGTTGACCATTCGGCAAATTTATCTCCGGGTTTATTCTGAGAGTATGAATCATCCGGATAAAAACCCGAAGCGCAAATGCAAAATACTATCAGAAATTTTACTGCAATTCCTGAGTAATATTTATTAATAACATTATCCGTTACTCTGAAAAACTTAAAGTCCATTGATATGATATTTGCAACACGAATAAATAAATATATGAAATTTAAAAATTAATCTAAGTAAATAAATCCTATTTCACCAGATGATAAATTCAAAGATCACATCTGTCCAAAATATTAGGTAATTAAATTAAAGTTAAGCTGGTCTTAACGTACTTTTTTTTGAGAGATCAAAAAAAAGTACCAAAAAAAAATCTCCGCTGTTGAAAAATTGCCGGAATTCATTGCACAATTGCTATAAAATTTCCAACTCAAAATTTGCTGCGCAAATTTCTCAGACAAGGAAATTTTATTGACGCAATTGCTTATGAATTCTTTCGGCAATTTTTCAAAGGCGGTTATACTATTTTTTTATTAGAAAACTCTAAATTTATGTAAAATCACACATATATATTTATTTTCGAAAACGTTTTGGAAAACAATGTCAAATGATAGTAACTCAATCTAAAATTCACATTTAAATCAAAATATATATTAATTATATTTACACATATAAAATCTTAAACAGAGATTATCGGGATGTAGCGTAGCTCGGTAGCGCGCCTCGTTCGGGACGAGGAGGTCGCTGGTTCAAATCCAGTCATCCCGACTGGTAATTTCAATTTGGAAAACGTCCGTTAATTTTTAACTCCCGCATTTTTAAATGAAAAAATTTTTTTTAAGTCTGTTAATTATTTTTACCTTTTCCGGAATAACCGTTTCACAGAATTCGGATTCAAAAAGCGGAAAGGACAAAAAGAGGTATAAGGATGTTACAATTCTTCACTGGAATGATTTTCACGCGAGAAATCAGCCGTATAAAATCACCAAAAAAGATACAGCAGCCGGCACAGATAATTCATATATGGTAGGCGGGACTTCAGGTATGCTCGGATATATTAAAAAGAACAGAAACAACAGAACACTTCTCCTCAACGGAGGTGATGATTTTCAGGGATCGCCGATTTCTACCATTACAAGGGGAAAGTCGCAGATAGAGCTTCTTAATCTTTATGACCTTGATGCTTTTGTACTTGGTAACCACGAATTTGATTACGGTCAGTATGCGCTGGACTCTGTGATGATGCTGGCGGATTTTGATTACCTGTGCGCAAACGCTTTTCTGACAACAAAGAATAAAACTATCGGTGACAGATACACAATAAAGAAAGTAAACGGCGTAAAGATCGGCATCATCGGTCTGACAGCGCTTGATCTTATGACGCTTACTCTGCCGGCTAATGTCAGCGATATTAAAATGCTCGATGCGGATTCCGTTATCAATGAAGGCATAAAGTATATGAAAAAAAATAAGTGCGATCTTATAATTCTTCTTACTCATGTAGGAGTTGATAACGATAAAATGCTTGCGGAAAAATTTTATAAAGACGTGGATATTATAGTGGGAGGTCATTCGCACACACCGTTATTCAAGCCGGTAATTCAAAACGGAGTAGTCATAGTGCAGGCAGGCGCGCACGGAAGATATCTGGGTCAGTTGGATATAACAGTTGACAGGAAAATGGATACGCTGGCAGAGTACAAAGCGTGGCTCACGGAAACGGTTATGGACACTGCAATAAATGATAAAGCCGCAGGTGAAAAAGTTGATAAAATGCTTGAAGAGATCGAAGGATATCTTTCGACTGTCATTGGCACACTGGATACAGACTGGAAACGCGGAAACACAAATGAAAGTAATCTCGGACAGTGGGAAGCCGATGCTGTCAGAAAAGCAACAGGCACTGATATTGCGTTTCTGAATTCCGGAGGTATAAGAAAAGATCTTTCCAAAGGTAACATAACAATCGGAGATGTATGGGAAATAAATCCGTTCGGAAATACGATAGTAAAAATAAATATAACCGGAAAAACGCTGAAGAAAATGTTTGAAAATCTTATCTTTCAAAGTTTGGATAAATCAACCGAGAGAAGTTCCGGAGACAGAGTAATAATATCCGGGCTTATGATAGAGTATGATTTGGAAAACGGTTCAAAAGGAAATTACATAAAGAGCATTAAGGTCAACGGCGAGGAAGCGGACGATGAGAAAATATACAGTATTTCTACAAACAATTATGTCGGAGCGCAGTTTGCAAAATACTTCGGCGATATTTCAGAGGAAATTAAACCTGTAGATACGGGTATAGTGGACAGGGATCTTTTTATTGAAGAAATAAAAAATCAGGGAGTGATAAACAATACAGCTGATATCAGAATGAGAGATATTTCAAAAAACAAAAATGATTAATCTAAAATTATAAAAACCAGAATGTCTGAACAAAGAATAGTGCACTGTGTAAAGCTCGAACAGGATCTGCCCGGTCTTGACAAGCCGCCGGTAACAGGCGAGCTCGGGCAGAAAATTTATGATAATGTTTCAAAGCAGGGATTCAAAATGTTTCTCGATCATTTTAAAATGATAGTAAATGAATACAGACTGGATCTCACCTCTCCTGCAACGGATAAAATATTTGAAGATCAGATGAACGAGTTTTTCTTCGGCGGCGGCATTAAACTTCCGGATGAATACGTACCTCCGGATGAAAAAAAATAGATGCTCCGATAACAAATCAATATCAGATACGTTATTACTTTTACTTCTTATAAGGAATTAAACTTAATTTAACCTTCGGACATAAGTGAATCTGTTACAGTCATTTGATACTTATCTTCAGCATCCCCGCGAACAGGCGTTTAATCTTTTTATAGACGAGAAGAATCTCAGATATTTCAAAACCACGCTGATTATTTTTATAATCATAACAGCGATAATGGCGGCGGTGAATATTTCTTCCGTAGAATATATAAACATTTCATTCATAATTGCAATTCTTAACTTAGCAGTTCTTCTTACGCTGAGAATAATTTACAAAAAATATTTCACTACAGATAATATTCGCAGAAGCATATTCATATTTGTAATAGCGCAGATGCTGATTTTTATTTCATTCGATATTCTTTACCCTCATAAAGAATCAGAAAATTTATCTGAAAGTAAAAATAAAACAGAGGAATCCATAAAGCGGGATTCCTCAAATTTTAATATCGGCGTTACGATCGGCGAAGAGAAAGATACATATTTTGAATATTTATTATTCATGGGAATACTGGTTCTGATATTCAGTTTTTCAAAATCAGAAATCATACAGCTGTTTATTATTTCACTTACATTACCTTTGATACTGTTAATTGTCTTTCAGAATTCAGTAGAGCCCGGCGAGCTTATACCAAATATTCTGATCGGCGCATTTCTGTTTTATATCGCTTATTCATCCGAAAGAAAGCAGCAGAAGAATTTTTTCAGTCAGTATGATTTCAATTACAAAAAAAATTACGAATCCATACGGATGAAGAAGGAGCTGAATTACGCTCGCGAGATTCAGCTTTCAATGCTTCCGGAAAACGATGCGGTAATAGGTCAGATTAAAATATCCGGCATTTCCATTCCTGCAAGTGAAGTCGGCGGCGATTATTTTGATTATTTTAAAATATCGGAAAATGAAACGGGATTATTTATATGCGATGTCTCGGGTCACGGGGTTGCCAGCGGACTGCTGCTCTCAGGGCTCAGAAGCGGTATGCATGTTTTGCTTGAGGATAATTCCAATCCGAAACTGATAATGGAAAAACTGAACAGGATGATCAGGAAAACGCAGAACAGAAAAATGTTCGTAACATCGGTGTTTGCAATCATAGACACTGAAAAAAACAAGTGCAGACTCTTTAATGCCGGTCACCTTCCTCCTTATAAAATATCAGGGGAGTCGCGGGAAATTTTTAAAATAAAAAAACACGGAATTGCTCTCGGAGCAATGGACGCAGTTGACAATTCAGCCGAAGATAATGAAGTGGTAATAGATTTCAAAAAAGATGACAAGCTCATTTTTTATACTGACGGAGTAAATGAAGCAATGAACGGCAACAACACGGAGTATGGTCTCGATAATCTTGAATATTATCTTAATAACAATTCTGAAAAAGATTCCACGGCATTGCTTAACGGACTTCTCAAAGACATTAAAAAATTCACCGGAGACAGTATTCAGAAAGATGATCTCACAATTTTAATAATCCAAAGAATCTGAAAAAACATATGAAAAAAAAACCTGTTGTGGGAATAATAATGGGATCGGATTCTGATATGCCTGTAATGAAACAGGCGGCTGAAATACTTGATGAATTCGGAATCGCATATGAATTAAAGATAACATCTGCCCACAGGACGCCTGATCTGATGGCATCATATTCTAAGTCCGCACACAGACGAGGAATTAAAGTTATAATTGCCGGAGCAGGCGGAGCAGCTCATCTGCCCGGAATGTGCGCTGCTTATTCACCTTTACCCGTGATCGGCGTACCGGTAACTACAAAGTCACTACAGGGACTGGACTCGCTGTTATCGATAGCGCAGATGCCTTTCGGCGTACCGGTTGCAACGGTTGCTATTAATAATTCAAGAAACGCAGCGCTGCTTGCAGCTGAGATCTTAGGAATTTCAGATAAGAAAATCCTTGCAAAGGTAATTTCTTTTAAGGACAAAATTAAAAAAGAATCGTCGGAAAAAAATTCCATATTAAACAAATCAAAATAAATTTATGAAAGTGAATATTTTACTGCCGTTAATTTTTGCTGTGATGATAACTGTTTTTTTGACGGAAACCGTAAACTCACAGATCAAATCAACAGATATAAAGTCGCTTGTAAAATTAATGGAAGGTTCGTTCAGCAGTGAGGAGCAGTCAAAGAGCGACTCTGATTATTTTGATATCAGACTTCATATGAAAAAGATATGGAAGGATATTGAAAAAGAAGATGAAGAATACTGGCTTTATGTAGAGCAGGCTTCCGCGCAGGCGCCGGATAAGCCGTACAGACAGAGAGTTTACAGAGTAACGAGAACATACGAAGGCAGATTTGAAAGCGCGGTATATACAATTTCCGATCCGATGAGATTTGCCGGCGCATGGAAACTTGAAGAGCCGCTGGCGGAACTATCTCCGGATTCACTTATGCTTCGTGACGGATGCACTGTAACACTGACTCTGATGGGTAAAGATCATTACGAAGGCGGCACGACGGGTAAGGATTGTGCGAGCGAACTTCGCGGCGCGGAATACGCTACTTCCGAAGTTGAAATTTTCGCCGACAGGATAGTCAGCCGGGACAGAGGTTTTGATAAGGACGGTAATCAGGTCTGGGGCGCGGAGAAGGGCGGGTACGTTTTTAAAAGAATAAAATAAATTAGAATTGCGAATTAGAAATTACGGTTGACGTTAATTTCATATTTTCACAAACATTAACCCGAAATTCATTTTTTATAAGATAACAATATCCAATATCACAGATCTTTCGACCACAGCACCTTTCCTGAATGTTCATCTATGCATGTTGCTTTCAGCATAAAAATAAAAACAAGTTTATTATCGGAATAAGCTGTTCTCATAGTGCTGAGTTCGGGATCGCCTTTAGAGAAGACGTCATCAAAAGCTGATTTGTCAAGAGCTTTGTCAGGATCTCTGTAGATATTATCGAGAACGGTTTCCCACTGAAGCGATGCTGATTCTGTACCGTTGATTTTAACTTTTGAGATAATGACTTTCGCCTGATCCGTAGCATCAGTCCGGCTTAATACAAATATGCATCCGTCCTTTGTTATGATCTCGCCTTTTGCAAAATTATTTTCAGGATCATTTTTTCTTTTTAATCTTATCGGATCTTTCTTTTCCGCTGCATCTTTGTAAACACCGCCGGATAAATATTCATTCGGCATAAAGGCATCGCAGGAGCTTTTGATTATTTCTCCGTTGAGAAAAGAAGGTTCATCAATTATTTTATTCTTAATATCAAAACGTTTTCTCGGATCGCCCGATAAATAAACAGTATTGTTCCCGTCAAAATTTAATGATGATGTAAGTACACTTTCATCAAATTTAATATGCTCTAATGAAGATGCAGTTTTTTCGGCTTTCAATGATACCGGATCTATAAAATACAAATAACCTGCATTATCAGATATCATCGGCATATTTTTTGAAATATCAAATCCGTAAAATTTTCTTATACTGTTCCATTCAGGTCTGCTCAGATTATTCTGAAGAAAGGGATTCGCTTCAGTGATCATTTTTTCCGACACGGTTACATCAAGCGTTACCGGGTCTCTGGCATGAAATCCAAGTTCAGGGTTTACGCTTTTATACCAAAGTTTTCCTTCAGTAAATCCGAGGAGTACACATTCATTATCCCTCATGTCTCCGAGCCCAATTCTTTTAATAACCTCTCCGGTATTAATATCATAACTCGTTAATCTGTATTCAGTCCAGCCGGTTATTTTTCTGATACCTCTGTCATTTGATTTTGAAGTCGCCTGAAAAATTTCTTCCCTGGTGATCAGCGCGAACCTGCCGTTGCTTTCTGAAATAACAGTTTCTTCCACATCATCGCAATTGTCGTTCATAACATTCTTTTTCATTGGATTACATGATGAAAAAAGAAAAACAATTATTGAAGTTGAAACAAAATTAAACAATATTTTTTTCATGAATTTTTGATCAGGTTATTTTATGAGAAGCATACTTTTAGTCTCTGATAACACAGAATTAACATTTCCTTCAGATGTAAAAACCAAGCGGTAGAAATAAACTCCGCCTGCAAAATTACTTCCATCAAAAGAAACTGAATAGCTGCCTGAATTTTG
>DDUU01000054.1:25734-82420 GCA_002344965.1 Candidatus Tepidiaquacellales bacterium UBA2330
GAATTTCGTAATTTATCACAGTGCGAGGATTAAAAGGATTAGGGTAATTCTGTTTAAGATAAAAATCTGAAGGTAACTGAGTTTCATTCTGACTAATACCGGTAACCGGAAGAATAATTTTGTAAGCACTTCTACCGTGAGTCCACGCAATTAATGTCCGTGTAGGATCGTGAAAAGTGAGATCGTGACAAGGAACGTTTGACGGAATGCCTGAAGACAAAACATTCCATACAGCTCCGAGATTTGTTGAATACATTACTGTTATATCAGTTGCAATATACAGTGTATTTGTATTCTGCGGATCAATGATCAGATCATTTACCGGCGCATCGGGTAAGTTTCCCGAAATCGAAGTCCATGTATTTCCGTAATCTGCGGTCCTGAAAACATGCGCGCCTGTAGAGTCGACTTTATATCCTGAAAGAGTAACAAAACAGACATTTGCGGAGTCGGGATGAACAGTAACTCTTGTAACCCATCTGTACGGGAGTCCGGAATTTATTTTAGTCCAGCTGCTTCCACCGGTAGTAGTTCTCCAGACATTAGCGTCATCAGTGCCGCAATAAATAACATTCGGATCTGACTTTGCAACGTCCACGGTTGTGATAGTTCCGAGATTCCTTATATGAGCATTTGCAAGATCAGGACTGACAGCAGTCCATGACTGCATTCCGTTAGTAGTCTTATGTATTTTATAAGTACCGCAGTATAAAATCTGCGGATTATTTTTATCCATGACATAGGGAGTCATCCAGTTAGTATACTGCAGATCAAGTCCGTTGATACCTGAAGAAAATGAACTGCCTCCGTCAACAGATCTTCCGAGTCCGCCGTTTTGATAAGAGGCGTAAACAATTTGTGAATTTGTGTAATCAACCAGACAATAAAATCCGTCACCTCCGTAAATTTCATTCCATACACCGAAAGTTGAACCGGATCTGATAGTGCCGTTATCCTGCGTACCTCCGAGAATGACATCCGGATTATTAAAATCAATTTCACCCGCATAAAACTGTGTGACCGGCAAAGAAAGGCTTTCACCCCATGAAACTCCGCCGTCGGTTGAGAAATCAATTCCTCCGTCATTTCCAATCACAATAAAATCCGGATTGGATTTAGAAAATGCGACGGCATGCTGATCGACATGTTCGGATACAGGTATACTGAATGTAGTTCCGCCGTTAACAGACAGTTCCATTTCAAGTCCTCCGCAGAAAAGTTTGTTCGGGTTTGAAGGATCGGTTTTGCAGATCCTGTTGAACCACGCATAGTTTGAAGAACCGGCGACAGTATTATTAATAAGACTCCAGTTATTTCCGCCGTTGGTAGTTTTATAAAGTCCACGTGAAGTGCCGCTTGTATTTGCTGTTAGCGCGTAAATTATATTAGGGTTTGACTGTGAAATATCGAAGGAGATTCTTCCCAGATTATTATCATTAGCCGGAAATCCGTTTTGCATCTGCTGCCAGCTCTGACCTGAATTTGAGCTGACATACAAACCGGAATATCTACCTCCGTATTTAATATAGTCTTCACGTCTTTGTCTTTCCCACATAGCCGCATAAACTTTAGCCGGATTTGACGGATCGACAGCGACGTCAACAGCGCCGACAGAATCAGAAATAAATAAACTTCTCTGCCATTTCGCGCCGCCGTCAGTGGATTTATAAATTCCCCGCTGGCTGTTTTTACGTCTTGTCCATCCGCCGGCCGCAGCGTAAATTTCCTGCGGGTTTGCTGGATTGATTGAAATGTTTCCAATAGTAAACGAACTGTCGAGACCTGAAAAACTCCAGTTATTTCCGCCGTCAGTGGATTTATAAATTCCCGTGCCGGGATAATAACTTCTTAGTGAATTCGGCTCACCTGTTCCGCAGTAGATAATTTCCGGATTCACAGGATCTATAACGACTGCTCCAATAGAAGAAGTATTTTGTCCGTCGAATACACTCGTCCAGGACTGACAGAAATTTGTTGATTTCCAAAGTCCGCCGTTTGCTGTTCCGGAATATACTATTTGAGAATTTGAAGGATGAATTGCAACGGAAGTAATTCTTCCCTCTATATTCAGAGGACCTGCAAGAGACCATTGCGGAGCGCCGTCAGGGGAGCTCTGTGACATATTCTTTTTTACATACTCAACTGACTTAAGATATTCCTCAAGCGGAATTTCATCAAATGGAAAAGCTCTCTGACTTTCAAACCAGTCATCGGCGGGAATAAATTTTTTCTTATAATCCGATACGGCAGTATAAGTATCATCACCGGATTTTGAATTATTTTTTTTTGAAAAATAAAAGACGCCCGCAGAAAATAAAATCACAGTTACAATTATCGAAAAAATTTTTTTCATAATTTAATTTTGTTAAACTACAGAAGCTTTTTTGTCATAATGAGAGAAAGCCCATTTCAGCGCAGGCGGAGTTATGAAAGTTGTAAGGATAACTACAATTATTATAGATGAAAACATTGCATTATCCAGTACACCTAAACTTTTTCCGATACTTGCAAATATCAAGCCAACTTCACCTCTTGGTATCATACCAATGCCGATAATTTTTTTATCCATTCCTTTTGCAAAAATCCCGCAGCCGAATTTTCCGATAACAGCGGCAAGAGTCAGCAGTAATGAAACCAAAAGAATATCCGTATCCAGGAAAACAGACAGATCGACCTGCAGACCCATGATAACAAAAAACACAGGCGCAAATATTGCTTCTATCGGCTCAATCACATTTTTAACTGATTTAGAACTGTCTTTTATCACATCATTAAAAAACTCTTCTTTAATAATCAGTCCTGCTGCAAAAGCTCCCACTATACTTGCAAGTCCAATACTGTCGCTGATCCAGGCCATCAGCAGCATCATACTGAAAGGAAATAAAATGCTGATATTTTTTCCCTGAACAAGTGAAGCGAGTTTAATTTGTTTTCTCAGATATTTTTTACCTATAAAAAAAGTGAGTCCGAGAAAAACAAGAGCTTTAAAAACAATAAGTAAAATATTTCCGAACTGTAACTCTCCGCTTTCGATAATTCCGGCAACGACTGCAAGTACGATTAGTCCGAGCACATCATCGATAACCGCTGCGCCGAGTACAAGTTTTGCTTCCGGAGCATTAGTTCTTCTTAAATCTTTAAAAACACGTGCTGTAATTCCGATACTTGTAGCGCACAGCGTAGCGCCGACGAACATATAAAGATTCACGCCGGCTTCCGGAAAAAGAAACATCGTCGAAAGATAACCAAGGACAAATGGAGCTGCAACCCCAATAACTGCGGCAGTCAGCGCAGATCCTCCCACTTCAAACATTTCTTCAAAGCTTGTTTCCAGACCTACAAGAAAAAGAAGAACAAGCACACCGAATCCCGAGAACAGCAATATGATCTGAGCGAAAAGATTGTTATCTGCAAAGTCGGGACTTGTAAGAATTTCCGAAATTACTTCCCCGTAACCTCCGTTCTCAAAAGCTTCTGCATTCAGATTTTTTTTAATAGATTCATCCCATTTAATATTTTCCGTAACGCTGGTCCGGACAATATGCTGAATTTCATCCTGATGTCTTAATATTACAAGAATAGGGTTATCAAGCTGATACAGGATCAAACCCAGCAGAACTCCTATAATGAGTTCACCCAGCACTTCCGGCTGTTTTAGTTTTTTTGCAATAAGTCTTCTGCCTATGACAGCTCCGAGAATAATCAGAAATAAGATCAGATATATCTCTGCAAATTTATCACCGTGACCGGTTGTTCCTTTTTCCTTATTACCATTATCCTGACCGCTATTTTCGAAAGATCCTTCTGTATTAACAGATTCAGCCGAGGTATAAAAATTATTTTCGCTTGTATATTGAATTGAAAATGCATTTTCGGAAAACAGAAAAACTAATATAAGCGAGAGAAGAGTAACAGATAATTTAACAAAATTCATACTTCGCAGGGATACTTCACTTTATAAAGTTAATGATTAATGAAATGACTTCTTCAAGAGCTTTTGTACTTCCTTCAAAAGGATGCACAGCTCCGAAAGTATGACCGGTATTATCAATTAATTTTAATGAAGTAAGATCTTTGTTACTTCTGCTGTAGAGATCTTCGGCATTCGAATAATCCACCGTAATATCCTGTGTGCCGTGAATTATAAGAGCGGGTATTTCGAGTTTTGAAACCGCTTTCTGAATATCAAGTCTATCACTGTTGTTTTCCAGATCTTCGATAAGAGTATAATTCATTCTCATCACCTGATTTGTCCGGGAGTTCAATACTTCGAAGTAACCGGTTTCTTTCCATTTGGTTTTTAATGTTTCACTGTATCTGTCAAAGTTACAGACGGAAGACAGGACAATCAGCCGGTTAATTCTTTTATCTTCGGCAGCTTTTAGGATCGCTGTGCCTCCGCCGCGCGAATGACCGAGCAAAGTAACTCTATCAGTATCAATATTCAGTTCACCGGCATTTTCAAAAAGATAATCTATAAGAGATCCGGCGTCATCCAGTTCTCTTGAAAAAGTATTTTCCGCAAAAAGGTCAAGTCTTGTAAAATCGCTTTGATCTTTTTCATCATCACCTGTTCCGTTATATGAGAAATTAAATGCAACAGTACAGAAACCTTCTGCGGTAATTTTTTCCATCATATATGGAAAGCATCCCCAGTCTTTAAATCCTTTAAAGCCGTGGAACAGAATGACAACAGGAAGTTTACTGTTTATGTCTGCATTTTCCGGATAGCGGACATCCGTATTCAGATTATCTCCGTGGCGGTTTTTAATTTTAATCGTCTTAATTTTTATATCAGTCATCTTTATATACTTTATAAATATTTAATCATTACAACATGCTCTCCGAGTCCTTCCGGCGTAAAGACATCTCCGTATCTTTTCAATCCGAATTTTTCATAAAACCCTTCAGCAGTAGTGCGCGCATTACACCAGAATAATTTACCGTTATGATATTTAATATGCTTTATGCATTTATCCATCAGTAAAACCCCGACACCTTTTCCTCTGCATCTTTCGGAAGTGGCCATACCTCTTAACCTCCATGATTCATTTTCGTCAATTCCCTTTAATTTATGTTTATACAAGGAAGCAATACCGCAAAGTTCATCATGATCATAAGCACCGAAGTGAACGGTATCGGCATGGTCATCATCTTCATACACAAGTTCATCAGCCGATTGATGCGGTCTGAGTATTAACTGTCTTAGTATTCTTGTATCGGCAGCGTTTATTTTTTTTATTTCAATATTCATAAAAATGAATTACAGGTCTGACATTATAAGCAGAACTTCGGCATCATCCCATGCCTTCAGAAACTGAACTTCAATTTCCGCAGCTTCAGAGTTTTTACCCTGAGCTGTTAAAGATTCTTTTAAACCAAACAAACCTCTTCCGTTGTGCGGATATTTTTTCAATTCATCACGAAAAACTTTTTCAGCTTCTTCATATTTTTCATTTACAAAAAGCGCTGATCCGAGCATAAGTCTGACACTCGGATAATAATCAGGCGGTTCGTTAAAGTTAATTTTATTTTCCTTAGCGACTGCGTCTTCAAAAAGTTTAAAAGCATTTTCCGGATTATCTTCTGCAAGAGCAATTTTTGCAAAAATAATATCCTGCATCATATTCAGAATAAGATCGGCCGGAGTGAGACCTATATAGGCATCATCCGGTACAAGAGTTTTAAAATGTAAAAATTCATTAAGTGATTTCCTTGTCATTTCAAGATTATCTGTCTGGGCATAAGCAATGGCTTTGGCATAATAGCATATAGCCGAATAAAGATGAAGAGAAGTATCCGGAGCCGGAATATTTATTATCTCATCCCATTTACCGAAAGAAATATAAATAAGCAGAGGATTAGCATAAAAACCTTCGAGCATCGGCATATCTTTCAGAAAAGGTTTTACGTTTTCAGCAATTTTATTTGCAGCTGAAACAGCATCGGAATATTTTCCTTCCATCATTTTTGAAACAGAGAGAAAATTAATATTATGGTTGTAATACATCACAGGATAAATGCCTTCAGGTTTATACTTACTGATATAATTTTCATCAGTTTTAATTGCTGCGAGATTAGACTGTGAAGCACCGGAGTAATCTCCCACTCTGAAAAAAATATGCGCCGGCATATGAACGAGATGACCGGCAGAAGGTATAAGATCTTTTAAAACTTCGGCGCTCGTGAGGGCGCGTCCGGGATCATTTGAGGCTTCGACGGCGTGAATGTAATAGTGATTAGCGCCGGGATGTTTCGGATCTTTTTTAAGAACTGATTCAAGTACAGAGACAATTTCTTCCGTGCCTTCGGCCGGCGTTCCGTCTTCATTCCAGTACTGCCAGGGCTTAAGATTCATCAGACTTTCAGCATATATAACGGCTGCATCATTGTCTTTTGGATATTTTGTCATAACGTTTTTCATTGCATAGCTAAACTCTTTATCCTTTACGGACTGCGGTACATTATCCACATCCTTAGCATATCTTTTTGACAGCGCATAAATATAGTCCTTCTCTTTTTTGGAAGAATTTTTTGATAATTTCATGGCGGTATTAATTGCGAGATATGCCTGTTTTCTTTGTTCATTATCAGCGGGCATATTTATGTTTGGACCGAGCGCATAAGCAATGCCCCAGTAAGCCATTGCCAGATCCGGATCGAGCTTAGCCGCCATTGCAAATGACCTAGCGGCTTCATTATGATTAAAGGCGTAGACAAGAGTAAGACCCTGATTGAAGAACTGCTGCGCTTTTTTATTTTTAGTTGTGACCTTATGAGAATAATTGCCGAGACCGGGGATTATGACGGCGGGATTTTTATCTGTTTCCTTTTTCTTTTCATTTCCCATTTTGTGATCAGTCTGTGATAAAAGCAAACCCGAAATGAAAAAAAGTATCAGAACAAAAAATAATATTTTTGTTTTCATATCAAATTTTTTAATTAATATAATAATATTAAAAACATTCTGAATAAACAAACAGAAAAATCCGGATTAAATAAAAATTATGATCAAATTTATGACAGGATATGACTAAACGAATATGCGCAGAAGACTTCGGCTGAATATAATGCTACAGTTTTTTAATAGAAGTAACTGAAACTGAAAAATCCTTAAGGTTAAGAGATCCTTTCAGAGAAACTTCATCACCATCTTCAAAGCTGTTGTCAATATTTTTCAGTTTTAAATCAGGAATATTTACAGCGGAGAGAATAAATCCTGAGCTGCCGTTACTTTTTAGTTTGCCTTTTGCTTCAAAAGTTAAATCTCTCAGAGTGAAGCCGCCGTCAGTAACGGCTTTTACTATTTCAGATAAATCAACGTCCGGTTTGTTTTTAAAAGAGATGATAAATTCTGTTTTTTTCAAATCAGCTTTGACTGATTTCACATAGTCAAGAGCTTTAAACTGTCCTTCCACGCCTTTTGCGCAAAGGGAACAGGTAAAACCATCCACACCTACCGTGGCTTTTGTAAGTTGAGAATAAGAAAAACCGGAAGAAAATAATATTATAAACAGAAAAACGGAAAAAGATATTTTAAACATATTATTAAACATTAAGATGAATGATGTAATTTAAAGTATAACCATTTAAAAAGAAGTTTAATTATTTTTGACAGGTTACTACAACTGTTTATAACCAATTTTGTTTATATTGTTTCACTCATTTTCAAAAAATCCTTCCAGTATTCTTCGGGTACTTCTACAACGGATTTCCTGCCTTCTTTAACGAGAGGAAATTCAAGATATTTTTTAACTGCTTTGATCTGCGCAAGAGTAACCGGAGTGTTCAATTTTTTTAAAGGCTTAATGTCAAACACCATTAATTTGGGATTATCTTCAGACGGATCGGGATACGGATCGGAAACAATTTCAGCAATACCTACTATCTGTCTTTCGTCGCCTGTATGATATATAAAAGCTTTATCTCCTTTCCGCGTATTTCTGATACAGATCAGCGCTGCATTATTTGCGACGCCGTCCCACACGGTTTTTTTATCTCTGACAAGGTCATCGTAAGAATAATCAGAGGGTTCTGTTTTAAGCAGCCAGTAATTCATATAAATTCAGATAATGTTTTAAATGAAAATTTAACTATCATGCACAGTCATTTTTGCATACTTGAGGATAATCTTTTTTATACCTACATCATCAAAATAAATCTCAGCTTTTTTATCGAGTCCTTTTCCTACGGTATTCAGAACGGTACCTTTACCGAAAGTATTATGAGTAACAGTAACGCCTTTTTGAATATCAGGAAAACTATCACTGAATTCATTTTCAGATTCACGCGCGCCGGATTTTTTCTTATGTGTGGAATTAAATTTCACAGACGGACCGGAAGCTGTATGCTTATCAGCTCCTGGGCGGAAAGACGTTTTAATTTTGAGCCCTTCGTAAGTAATAATGCTTTTGGAAATATTTTCCGGTATTTCTTTAATGAATCTTGATTTCATCTGAAATGAAGGAGTGCCGAAACGGTATCTCTGATTAGCGAAAGACATATATAGTTTTGACTTTGCCCTTGTGATTGCAACATAAAACAAACGGCGTTCTTCTTCGAGTTCATCTTCATACATAGTAGCACCAATGACAGGAAACAGACCTTCTTCAAGTCCTGTAATAAACACGACCGGAAATTCCAGTCCTTTGGCGGAGTGAATTGTCATCAGTGTGACGGCATTTTTCTGATTATCGAGATTATCAATATCGGCGACAAGAGAGACTTTCTGAAGAAACAATTCGAGTGTCGGTTCATCTTCTGTATCGCTGAATTCCGCAACTGCGGATAGTAATTCCTGTATGTTTCCGATTCTTTCTTCAGACTCAACGGTATTCTCAAGTCTGAGAGTTCTTAAAATTCCTATTTCATCCAAAACGCTGTTGACCATTTCTTTAAGAGGAATCTCTTCCTGCAGATACTGGTATTTATAAATATAATTATTTACTTCTACGAGGAGATTTTTAACTTTAGAGCTGAGTTCGGTTACCGAAGCAATATTTTTCAGTACATCAAAAATCTGAACACCGTTTTTTTCCGCCATAGCTATCAGTTTATCAACAGTGGTTTTACCTATTCCGGCTTTTAGATTAAGCACTCTCAGCAGAGATTCATTGTCTTTAGGATTTACAATAATTTTTAAGAAAGCAAGTATGTCTTTAATTTCTTTTCTCTGGTAAAATCTAATACCGCCGATGATAAGATAAGGAATATTATTTTGTCTCAGGGCATCTTCAATCGTCCGTGACTGCACGTTTGTTCTGTACAATATAACGAAGTCTTTAAAATTTATTTTTTTTCTCTGCATTTCATCGAAGATATTTCTGCAGATCCTCACAGCTTCATCTCTGTCAGTCATGTTTTCAATAAGATGAATATTTTCACCCACATGATTTTCCGTCCAGAGATTTTTATCAATTTGCTTTTTATTATTCTTAATCACATTTCCGGCGAGAGTGAGAATATTCTGTGTGGAGCGGTAATTTTGCTCGAGTTTAAAAACTTTACATTCCTTAAAGTCATCCCGGAAGTCGAATATATTCTGAATTTCAGCTCCTCTCCATTTATAAATAGACTGCGCATCGTCTCCGACGATGGAGAGATTTTTATATTTCTCAGCGAGAAGTTTTATGATAGTATACTGAGCCTTGTTTGTGTCCTGATACTCGTCAACGAGAATAAACTTAAATCTTTCCTGATACTTGTCGAGCAGTTCGGGATATCTTTTAAAGAGTTCGATCGGTTTCAGCAGCAGGTCGTCAAAATCCATTGCGTTATTTTTGAAAAGCGCTTTTTGATATTCATGATAAATGGACTCGATTTTTTTTTCAAACATGGATTTAGCCACTGAAGAAAATTCCAACGGCAAAATTATTTTATTTTTAAGATTGCTGATAAAATTCTGCACAGCTTTAGGAGTTGGATTATCAGTCGGATGCGAGAGATTAATCATAATCTGTTTAATGAGATTAGCAGAGTCATCAGAATCGTAGATTGAGAAGTTTCTGTTGAAGCCGAGATATTCCGCTTCAATTCTCAGCAGTCTAGCAAAGATGGAGTGAAAAGTGCCCATCCAGATTTTATCAAAGGAAGAAGCAACGAGTTTAGAGATTCTCTCCTTCATTTCGGAAGCGGCTTTATTGGTAAAAGTGAGCGAAAGAATTTCATAGGGGCTGACGCCGGATTCGAGGAGGTAAGCAATTTTGAAAGTAAGGACTCTTGTTTTTCCGCTGCCTGCGCCGGCAATAATCATGCTGGGTCCGTCGATTTCTTCGACTGCTTTTTTTTGTTCGGGGTTAAGGATGTTAAGATTGAGATACATGAACAATATATTTAGGGAAGTTAAGATAAGGAAAATAGGTGTCAGAGTAAATTAAGATATGGGGAATATTTGTATGGCGGAATTGTATTCCGCGTGTGAGCCGGAATTGTATTCCGGCTTAATGGATAAATTTCACAAAACAGAAAAATTACAGTTTGATCTGAAATTTAAAAATTAATATTTTGAAGAGGTAATTTTGTTTACAAAATATTAAACAGACAAATATGATTATTAAAAATTTTTACAGGAGAAACTATCCGCACTTTCAGATCAGCGGACAATATTATTTTGTAACTTCGAGACTAATAGATTCCATACCGGAAGAGATAAATAAAATGTTAAAAAACAATTTCCTCCTGGAAGAAAAAATGCTGATGAAAAAAGCTGACATTCTAAACTTTCAAAATGAAAGATATATTTTAATGAAAAAATATTTTGGATACTATGATCGGTATCTGAATAAAGCTTTAAGCGGAGAAAAGTATTTGTCCGATGACAGAATAGCAAGAATTGTTTCTGATTCTCTTATGCATTATGACGGGAAAATATATGATCTGCTTGGTTATTGCATTATGCCGAATCACTTTCATTTTCTGGCAAAAGTAGGGAAATTAGTTAAACCATTTTTCAGATTAATGCAGTCTTTAAAAAGATATACTTCAAGGCATTCAAATAATATTCTGAACAGATCCGGCGCATTTTGGAATGAGGAGAATTATGATCATATAGTAAGGGATGAAATCGAATTAATCAGAATATTAGATTACATTTTAACGGATCCTGTAAGAGCGGGTTTGACAAAAAATGCATTTGAATGGAAATGGAGTTATTCAAAATATCAAACTCTATTAAATACTAATTCACCGGTCTTTTATTCTCCTCACGGATTACAAATCCGTGATACCAACCCCTCCTCACGGATTACAAATCCGTGATACTCATCTTCTCTTCCACTTCTCCCGCCTCCTTCACCATTTCCTTCGTCAATACTTCATTCCCTCCTTTTGTCACTAGCACCACATCTTCTATCCTTATTCCCATACCTCTGTATTTTAAAGGTATCTCTTTCATTTCTTTTGTAAAATACAAACCCGGTTCTATAGTAAGAACCATTCCGGGCTTTAATGTATCTGTATCCGAACTCTCCGTTACTGATGACGGTACTGCATCATGTGTATCAAGACCTATATGATGTCCTATTCCATGTAGGGAATACTTTTTAATTTCCGATTTATCTTTAAGCAAACCGATTTTGTTCAGACCGTCGGCAAGAACTTTCTCGCTCAGCTTACCTATCTCTGAAAATCTCACTCCCGGCTTGACTTTTTTTATGCATTCCTTGTTTGCTTTAAGAACTATTTCGTAAATTTCTTTTTGTTCAGGTGTAAATTTTCCACTTACAGGAAAAGTTCTTGTAATATCAGAGCAGTAATAATTATACTCTGAAGCTGAATCAATAAGCAATAGATGTTTACCGGTTAATTTCTGATCATTTTTTTCATAATGTAGTATACATGCATTTTCACCGCCGGCTACTATGGGATGATAAGCTACTTCTTCTCCGCCGTAAAATCTGTAATAATATTCAAGTTCTGTCTGTATCTCAAATTCAGTCATTCCCGGTTTCAGAATCTTTAAAATCTCATTATAGGAATTAACGGATATTTCAGAAGCCTTTTTAATTTTTTCAATTTCGTACTCCGTTTTAACTGATCTCATTTTTCCAATAATATATGAAACATCAATAATTTCCGTATGGGGAGCGATTCGGTTAAGTATGTTTAAAAAATCCGAAACAATTCTTTTCATATCACCGGTAAGTTTCAGCAACTCCGCAATATTAAGATATACTCTTCTGTAATTTTTGAGAAAGTGATAAGAAAGTAACCGGCTTATATTTTCATTTACTTCGGAATATTCGATACCCAGTACCTTTCTGACATTATTATATCCTAATCTCTTTCCGTTCCAGGTTTCCATTTTCTCATCCTTTGGCTGAACATATAATACTTCTTTCGTTTTAATTTTCTTACTTCCTGAATTTAATGTAACTTCGCCGGGCGCTATAAGCAGCGCAGAATCAGCTTCTGTAAATCCGGTTAAGTAATAAAAATTTTTATACTGTTTAAATAAATAATCACCGTCATAAGATTTGTTTCTTAAAGTATTTCCGAAAATAACAGCAATGGAATCTTTTCCGATCAGTTCTGATAATTCTTTCCTTTTTGACTTATGAAAATTCAGCTGGATTTTATTCATTGGTTTTAGTTTAATGTTTTTTAAAGTTAATCATCGAACTGTTCTTTTTTCATTTTTTCAAGACCTTCTATCTGAATAGGATAATCACGTGTAAAGCAGGCAGTGCAATAGTCGGTTTTTTCGTTTGTGTAAGGAACAGATTCAAGTAATTTTTCTGTACTTAAATAAGATAAAGAAGTTACACCGAGTTCTTTTCTAATACTTTCTACATTACTGTCATGCTGATTTGCAATCAGCTCTTCAGATGACGGAAAATCCATTCCGTAATAACATGGTGAAATAATCGGAGGAGATGTAATTTTCAGATGTATCTCTTTCGGATTTGCTTTTTTTATAAGATCGACCAGCAGCTTTGACGTTGTGCCTCTTACAATGGAATCATCAACCACTACCAGTTTCCTGTTATTTATTACTCCTTTAACGGTATTGAACTTTGTTTTTACTTTCATTTTTCTTTTATCCTTACCCGGCTGTATAAAAGTCCTGCCGACGTAATGACTTCGGATCAGTCCAATTTCATGTTTTACTTCTTTGTTATGCTTTATCATCTCATTGAAATATCCCAATGTTGCTGTATTCGATGAGTCCGGAACATTTATGATTCCAATTTTCTTTTCATCATCCGTTTCTCTTTCAGGCGCAGGACTTTCGATGGCGAGATTTTTTCCGATCTTTCTCCTTACCTTGTCAACTTTCTCTCCGAATACCGTACTGTCCGGTCTCGAAAAATATATATATTCGAAAATACAGTGTTTGTATTTCCCGGCTGATCTTGTCTGAAATGATTTTTCAAATCCGGTTTCCGTTACTTCACGGTCTATCATAATTATTTCACCGGGATTTACTTCTCTTATATATTCTGCGTTAATAATATCAAGTGCGCAGGTTTCGGATGAAAAAATAAAACTGTCATCAACCTTGCCGAAACAAAACGGTCTTACTCCGTAAGGATCCCTTACTGCGAATAATTTATCATCGGTTAGTATGCAGATAGAATATGCACCCTCCACAAGTGAAAAAGCGTCAAGTAATTTATTTACAATATCTTCTTCTTTGCTTTTTGCAATCAGATGCAGTATCAGTTCGCTGTCAGTTGTAGTCTGGAAAATAGTACCTTCATTCTGAAGTTTGTTTCTTAAATATCTTGTGTTGGTAAGGTTTCCGTTATGTGATAATGCGAGATTACCGTCTTTATAATTTACTTTAAAGGGCTGTATGTTATTTCTATTATCTCCCGAACCTGTAGTGGAGTATCTTGTATGTCCGATTGCCGATGTTCCTTTGAGCTCTTGAGTGAGAATTTTATCATCTGAAAACACGCTGAGTACTAAACCAAGATCCTTGTGAATGTTGAATTTACTTTTGCTGCCGTTGTGACCTTGTTCACAGGATACAATACCTGCTGCTTCCTGTCCTCTGTGCTGAAGAGCGTGAAGTCCGTAATAAGTCAGAAAAGAAGCATCTATACTGTTAAATACGCCGAACACGCCGCAGTTGGAATGAATTGATTTGGTTGAACTGTAAACTGTATTTTTGAGATTTTTTATTTTCAAAGTGAGTAGTGCAAAAATAAATTTTTGAAGTTAAAGAATAAAGGTAAACATTGAAGAGAAAGCAGTCTGTATTAATAAAAGCAGTAAAATGCAAAGAGATTTATATAACTGATGTGAAAATTCATAGTTATATAATCGCTACGATATGAATATTAACTAAAGCAGAACTGATAATAAAATGATATTACTCGGAAACTACTCTGATATGATTTGAAAATATCCAACCCTTGTTTTCTTTCCAAGTCTCTATTCTGTAAGCACCTGTTTTATCGGTATCAAATGTAAATTCCATACCTTCGGATTCATTAATGCATTTGCCGTTATGAATAACTTTTATTTTAGCTGTGGAAGGAATAAGAGTTCTGAATATAATTTTCTTATTTATTTTCTTAACGAATTTAATTTCATCGCCTGTATTGTAATGCACTCCGTCATATTCGGCATAAAATCTGAAACCTTTTCCGTTGCCGTAATAATTATTAACAATAAAAGATCTTCCTTTGGCAATAGCTTCAAGTATTTTATCACGGCTTTCTGTATAGTTAGAACTGTTTCCCATTTTGAGTTCATCATTCAGAAATACATGCGTTCTTATTGATTTGAATAAAACTTTATAAGGAAAAATCTCAAATTCCATTCCCATTACATTGTGTTTATGCGCATGAGCATCAACCCCGCCTATTGCAACAACCTTTCTTTTTAAATTCAGATCATCCCAGACTTTTAATGTTTTTTCCGGTGGAGCGATTATGGATTTCAGAGGGTGTAGGAATCTCTGAAATTTATTTGATTCATTCAGACCTTCAGCCCATTCACTCATATGATTCCATATTTCAATCCCGGTAAAATCTTCACAATCCCATGCTGTCCATGGATACGGAGGATGCTGAGGCATATTATTTCTCTCTTCATGCGGATGCGCAATAAATCCAAATCCGCCTTCTTCATTAACCGCTTTCACATATTCGCATGCTGACATTCTGCTTCCAGTATCGCCGTCAGGAAGTTTTTCATATGTGCCGGTAATTTTATCCGTTCCGAGCGCGATGTAATGATTCCGGTTTTTTCTGTCATTTACTTCGTAACCGACTATGAGCATTGTATTCTTATACCACTTTTCATAACCTTTGTCCTTAGCTTTAAGAGTGTTATGATCAGTGAGAATTATAAAGTCCAGATCTGATTCGACAGCAGCTTTTACAATATCCTCTACCGATCCTGACCCGTCGGAATAATGAGAATGCATATGCATAGAACCTGAGTATTCAAACATAAATTTTGTGAGTGTTAATTATTAAGTCTTTTTGAAATTATTTTAATGGTTATGCCGGATTATTAATGATGACCAAATATGATATTCAAGATCCATACTATTGCAATAACAACCGTTACAGCAATTAAAGTTTTTTTACCGGATACCAGCCGGATTTTATAATTAAAAAAACTGAGTGTAAAAATACTTAAACTAATTACAGCTAAAAATGTAAAGATAAATACAGATGAAGGATTATAATAAAAACTGTTTGCAAGATTAAAATTTATTAGCTCTTCAAAAGATCTTGTAAGCCCGCAGAATATACACGGTATGCCGGTTATGTTCAGCAATATACAGGAACTGTCTCTGTTAAATATGTCCGGGAAAAATTTTCTGATAAGCTTTAAAGGTGACAGATAGGTCGATATCACAATAAAAAAAATTATAAGCAAAAGATATAAACGGATTTTAGAAGATTCGGCGGAACCGGTTTTTTCTAAGTAAAAGAATTTCAACTCAGACCGCGGTTTTCTTTTTCAAAACAGTAACGCCTATTATTGCTCCTATCGATCCGAACAGAGGATATATTATAAGATTTGTTATAAATGAAAAAATTGTAAGGGTAGGGGAATAACCGTGTTCATTGAATTCATTTGAAAATTTTTCCAGAAATTCATAAGCTGTCGGCGGAATATCTACACCAATACTGTCAAAAGTATTAATCATTTCATTCATCGGATTCTGGCTGGAAAATAGACTGAACACAAGTCCGAATCCGCTTATAATAACAGCAGATAAAACCCCGCTCAGAATTCCGATCATTCCGCCGTCTTTTGAAGACACAGTCTGCCCTGTCTTCAGCAGTTGCCTGCTGTAGTAAAATACGCCTGCAAAACCTCCGGCCATAATTCCGGCGCAGCATAACAGATTCAGAAGATTCAGTATTGGAAAAAGAGCTATGAAAGTCATTGTAAACGTACCGATTATTACGGGGAATAATTTATTGTCCGGCTGCATATTTTTAACTCGTATATTTGTTTTTTAAAAAAAGATTTACCTCAGAAAAAAATCTTACAAATCCGGGGATAAGATAAAACGGCAGTACAAATCCGATAAGAAAACCTGTAACGGATCTTGTTACAAATGAATTTTGCATTATCCCGCTCCACTTCAGCAATACGTCGAGTCCGAGCAGAAGAGATGCCGTCAGCAGAAAAATTAAAGACGGAGCGTTTATATTATCAAGTTTGTATTTTAAAGGATATATTGCCGTCCCGGTAAAAAATCCCGCATAAATCCACAGACATCTTGAGCATACTCCAATCTTTTCTCCGAAAATAAAAAATGATCTTGTGTCCTCCTGATGGCATACAGGTGAAAAAAACATATACAGATATATAGAAATATCACTCCAGATACCGCCGAGAGCGCTGAGAACAGGAGCACTTAATATCAGTAACAGCCAGAGAAATGAAAATATTAATATGAAAAAGTAAACTTTTTTTGATATGTCAGCGTCTTTATAATTTATATCACCGGCATCGGAAAGCTTATTCATTTTTTAAAATATTACATTCACTTGAATAAATCAATTAGAATATTTACTATCAAAAAATTATTAAAGAAAATTTAATCTGTAATAAATATATGAAAAATGCCAAAATATTTTTAATTCTGGTGTTATCCTCTGCTTTAACATTTTCCTGCGGAAGGAAAAAAGATACCTCCGAAAGCAACACAACCGCACAATTTCCCATTACCGAACTTCAGCCTGTTGATACAGCCGGCTCCGAATACGGCGACTGGATAATTAAACATGAAATGTCCGATGCGGAAAAACTGAATCCGATTGTTACAAATGACGCCACAGCAACAGGCATTATGATTTATATTTTTGAAAACCTTCTTGAGATAGACAGAGAAACTTATGAATTCAAACCGCTTATTGCAAAAGCAATGCCGGTTATAAGTGATGATCATTTGTCATATACATATGACTTAAAAGAAAATGTTACTTTTTCAGACGGTAAACCGCTTACAGGCGAAGATATAATTTTTACCGTAAAGGTCATAAAGAATCCGTTCACGGATGCCCAGGCGCTCAGAAATTATTTTCTTGATGTGAAAAGCGTGGAGTTAGTGGACGGAAATAAATTCAAAGTAAGGTTTAATATGGTTAAGCCGTATTTCAGAGCAATTGTCGCTCTGAATGATCTTGAAATCATTCCGAAGCATGTGCTTGATAAAAATAACGAAACGGATAATTTTACCTGGGATATGCTTAATGAAGCGGGAAAAACTTTTGACCCTGAAAAATTTGCCGGTATGAAAAAATATGCAGATCTGATTAATAAAGAAGAAATGTCGAGAAGCCCGGAATTTGTGATCGGCTCAGGTCCCTATAAACTTGAAAAATGGGTTACGGGTCAGTCCATTACTCTTGTTAGAAATGAAAATTACTGGAATAAATCCGAACTGCCAAACTATCCCAGGAGGATTGTATTCAAAACCATAAAAGATCAGAATGCAGCAGTTGTAGCGGCAAAAAATAAAGAAGTCGATCAGCTGCAGGTAATTCAGCCAATAGATTTTGTAGAGAATATAAAAGACCCCGAGAAATTTAATCTGAAAAAATCCCTTGTAATTGAACCCTCATACAATTATATAGCCTGGAATAATGAACATCCGATATTTTCAGATAAAAAAGTCAGATGGGCAATGGCGTATGCAATTGACAGAAATTCGATTGTAGATAAAATAGTATATGGAATGGGAAGTAATATTCAGTCGCATATTTTTTTCAAAAGCAAATTTATAAATAACGACCTCCCGGTAATTCCCTATGATATTAATAAAGCAAAGACGCTTCTGACTGAAGCCGGTTGGAAAGATACTGACGGTGACGGGATACTTGACAAGGTAATTAACGGAAAGAAAACCGATTTTAAATTCACATTTACAAATAATACAAATCCCAAACGGAAAAAAGTTATACTTATCCTGATAGAACAGCTGAAACAGCTCGGAATACAAGCCGATATTCAGGAATATGAGTGGTCGGTGTTTCTGGATAAAGTAAAAAAGCATAATTACGACGCATGCTTTGCCGGCTGGCAGCTTTCTGTAACTGCGGATGATCCTTATCAGATCTGGCATTCGTCGCAGTCAATAGGTGAGGGAAGTAATTATTTCAGTTATAAAAATCCTGAAAGCGATAAACTTCTTGAAGAAAACAGACTTACATTTGATGATGAAAAAAGAAAAGAAATTTTAGGTAAATGGCAGCAGATAGTATATGATGATCAGCCGGTAACTTTTCTCTGGAGCGAACCTGTGAGATATGTTTACAGTGACAGATACAGAAATGCCAGATGGTATGCTTTTCCCGACTCGCCTTTGTTAAATGAATGGTGGGTTCCTGCCAACAGACAACTGTATAAGGAATAAACTTTTTATAAATTAATTAATTTAAATAATCCCGAACAGGAACATACTGTTTCAATAAAATATTTTTTATGATTTTCAATTTATAGTAGTTGAAATTAAATAAAGAGTTTAGCATATTCGCAAAATTCTGATACTTATATTATTAACCTTTAAAACCTTAAAAATGATAAAAATTAACATCACTTCACGTCATTTTAAAGCTCACGATACGTTACAGGAATACATTAAAGCAGAAATTGAAAATCTCGGTAAATACAATGAAGACATCATTTATGCAGATGTAATACTTTCATTTGAAAAAGCGGTTAACAGTATCAAGCACTGTGAAATATTATTAAAAATACACGATAAGAACTTCACAGCAAAAGAAAGCAGTGATGATTTTGCAAAATCCGTTGATAAGGCGGTAAATAAAATCGAGACTCAGATATTGAAATACAAAGATAAAAATAAAGCTGAAAAATATAATTCCAAAAAAGAAATCAAAAAAACAATTTAATATTGCCCGGTAAGTTTGAAAATATTAAGGAGATAAAGAAGGATTCCATTTCGGTGGAATTTCTGTATAATGAATTCAAAGGAAGATTTAAACTTGAAAAAGTTACGGATAAAGATATCGATCCTGAAATTAAAATCACTGAAAAAGATATTCACAGACCTGGTCTTGCTCTCGCCGGATATGTAAAGCTGTTTACTTATAACAGGGTTCAGCTATTCGGGAATACGGAAATAAAATATCTGGAACAGCTGTCTCCGGAAGAAAGACTCAGTTCTCTTAAAGGATTTTTTTCATTTGATGTGCCGTGCGTGATTGTTACTAACAATAATGAGATTCCAATAGAACTTAAAGAGCTTGCGGATTTGAGAAACGTCCCGGTGTTCAGATCAGTTTATCCGACCACGAGATTTTCCTATTTTATAAGTGATTTTCTTGATGATCAGTTCTCGGCACAGGTGATACTGCACGGGTCATTTGTAGATGTTTACGGGGTTGGGCTTTTTTTCTCGGGAAAATCAGGAATAGGTAAAAGTGAAATTGCGCTGGATCTCGTGGAAAGAGGACACAGACTGGTAGCGGATGATGTTGTAGTGGTTTCCAAAAAAGGCGAAGGCGTTTTAATGGGTTCCGGAATGGCGCTTGCTAAACATATAATGGAAATCAGAGGACTTGGTATCATTGATGTCAGCAAAATATTCGGGATCAGATCAATTCGTTTTCAGAAAAGAGTGGAAGTGATAGTGGAGCTTGAAGACTGGGACAGAGATAAAGCCTATGACAGGACAGGTCTGGACAACTCCACAACTGATATTCTCGATGTTGATATTGAGCTGATCAAGTTGCCCATATTTCCCGGTAAAAATATTACAGTGATAGCCGAAGTAATTGCACTGAATTATTTATGCAAGCATTACGGTTACAATGCTGCCGAAGAATTCAGAAGAAAGCTGCAGGAGAAAATTACAAAAAAATCCGAAAGCAGATCATTGAATGACAAAAATATCAGAATTGAAAAAACCACTGAATACTTTGAGCATGATTTTGAATAAAAATTTTAAATTAATTAATTAACATTTATTATGAAAAAAACCATAGCAGGAATTTTTTCCCTGATGATAATAATGACTTTGCTTTTTACGTCATGCGGAAGAAAGAAGGAAACTACGGAAAGCAAAGAAAACGCAGATGTGGTATTGACTGAGCTGATGCCTGTTGATACTGTTAATGCTGAAGAAGGCGACTGGGTGATAAAGCAGGAAATGGCTGATGCTGAGAAACTCAATCCTACGGTTACAAATGACGCTACTGCAACAGGAATTTATATTTATATTTTCGAATCGCTGCTGGATATTAACAGAGAAACTTACGAACTGAGACCGCTTATTGCTAAATCACTTCCTGAAATCAGCGAAGATAAGTTGTCTTACACTTTTGATCTTAAAGAAGATGTTAAATTTTCAGACGGTACTCCTCTGACAGGTGAGGATATAATTTTTACAGTAAAAACAATAAAGAATCCGTTTACGGATGCTCAGGCGCTCAGAAATTATTTTGTAGATCTTAAAAATGTGGAACTGGTGGACGGAAACAAATACAAAGTCAGATTTAATATGGCAAAACCTTATTTCAGAGCGGTATATTCGCTGGGCAGTATGTCTATTACGCCAAAACATATACTTGATAAAGACGGAATGAATGAAAAATTTACCTGGGAAGAACTTGAAGAAGCTCAGAAAAGTCTTGATCCGAAAAAATATCCGGAGATGCAGAAATATGCAGACTTCCTGAATTCTCAGGAAGTGTCGCGCGATCCGAAATATGTACTGGGCAGCGGTCCTTATAAACTTGATAAATGGACAACCGGACAATCGATAGTATTACAGAGAAATAATAATTACTGGAATAAAAGCATGGTGCCGAATTTTCCAAACAAACTTGTCTTTAAAATAATACAGGATCAGAATGCTGCGCTGGTAGCTGCAAAGAATAAGGAAGTGGATCACATGTTTGTAATTCCGCCGATTGACTTTGTAGAAAATGTAAAGGATCCCGCCAAGTTCAATCTGAAGAAAGCTCTTGTATCAGAGCCGGTTTATATTTTTATCGCATGGAATAATAAAAGTCCGCTATTTTCAGATAAAAAAGTAAGATGGGCGCTTAGCTATGCAATAGACAGACAAACCATGATAGATAAAATTGTATACGGAATGGGTACAAAAGTTCAGTCTCCTGTTTTCATAGAGAGCAAGTATTATAATAACGATCTGCCCGTCATCGAGTACAGTCCTGAAAAAGCTAAGGAGTTACTTACCGAAGCAGGATGGAAAGATACTGACGGAGACGGCATAATTGATAAAGTCATTGACGGAAAGAAAACGGATTTTAAATTTACGTTCATTAACAATAATAATCCGAAAAGAAAAAAAGTAATGCTCGTTATAATTGAATCGCTCAGACAGCTCGGCATTCAGGCGGATCTTCAGGAATATGAATGGTCAGTATTTCTGGAAAAGACAAAGAAGCATGAATATGATGCATGCTATTCAGCATGGCAGCTGTCCGTAACGCCGGAAGATCCTTATCAGATATGGCATTCCACACAGTCCGAAGGCGAAGGAAGTAATTTTATAAGTTATAATAATCCCGAAAGTGATAAACTCATAGAGCAAAACAGAATGGAATTTGATGATAATAAAAGAATGGAGATCCTGAAAAAATGGCAGCAGATAATATATGATGATCAGCCGACTACATTTCTCTGGACAGAACCATCCAGATTTATTTACAGTGACAGATTCAGAAACACAAGATGGTATGCATATCCTGATTCGCCTTTACTCAACGAATGGTGGACACCTGCAAGTGCTCAGAGATATCAAAATTAATAAATAAATAACACGCTGTCAGTTTTTATACGGACAGCGTGTTTATCAATTATAAATACTAATTTATAAAAATGACAGAATATGTAATCAGAAGAATTTTACTTTTTATTCCCACGCTTATCATTATAACCATGATAACATTTCTTGTCTGCAGACTTGCTCCCGGAGATCCTACCGAAATGAAAATCGGACAGACTCAGGAAGCGCAGAAGACGGATTCAAAAAATCTGATGAATGAGCAGGCAAAGGAATTTTATAAAAAGAAGTTCGGACTCGATAAGCCGCTGTATGTTCAGTATTTTCTTTGGATTGGAAATATGCTTCAGGGTGATTTTGGGAATTCATTTAAGGATGACAGACCTGTAATTGACAAGATCTTCGAAAGACTGCCTGTTACCATTTCAATCAGTCTTCTTTCATTTTTACTGATCTATACGGTTGCAATACCTATTGGCATTTACAGCGCAGCGAGGCAGTATTCATTACTTGACAGGACGACTACGGTAATTTTGTTTGTACTTTATTCCCTGCCGAATTTTTGGGTAGCAACTCTTGCAATCGTATTTCTGTGTAATGTAGAATATCTGAAAATATTTCCGACTGCGGGAATCAGATCGGAAAATTTTGATTCTCTGAGTTTCATCGGTCAGGTAAAAGACAGATTCATGCACCTTTTTCTTCCGGTTACAATTTCAAGTCTGACAAGTTTTGCATTCCTGTCAAGACAGATGAGAAGTTCAATGCTGGAAGTCATCAGACAGGATTACATAAGGACAGCAAAAGCAAAAGGTCTTTCTGAAAGAAAAGTAGTAATGAAACACGCATTAAGAAATTCACTGATCCCGATTATTACGCTTGTAGGAGGGTTACTTCCTGCAATGATCGGCGGAAGCGTTATTATCGAAACGATCTTTTCCATTCCGGGAATCGGTCAGCTTGCATTTCAGGCAATATTAGACAGGGATTATCCGTTGATAATGGCTGAACTTGTTCTGGCATCTGTACTTACTGTCGTAGGTATTTTACTTGTTGACATATTATATTCATTTGTAGATCCCCGAATTGCATTTACTAAAAAATCAGCATGAAGAAAACAGATCAGAAAGAAAAATCAGTTAATACTGAAATCAGCGATGCTGCCGGAAACGGCTTAAGCAAATCGCAGCTTGAATCTCAGAAAGAAGTCGGAGTTTCTTACTCGTCGCTTGTAAAGCATCAGTTTAAAAAAAATAAACTGGCTATGATATCGATGTATATTGTAATCGTATTGATTGTGATTGCGATAACAGCAGATTTTCTTGCAAACAGCAAACCTCTTTATGCGGTATATAACGGCGAAACATATTTCCCTGTTATAAAAGATTATTTTAATGAAATTGGCATAAGCAAGTGGGAGCCAAACATGATAAACATAAACTGGAAAGAGCTTGACAATCAGAATAAACTCGAAAGCGTACTCTGGACTCCGGTGCCTTACGGACCAAGTGAAATAGATCTTGCAAATAATCTGAAATCTCCGGGAGGTGATCATTATCTCGGGACTGACGCAATTGGCAGGGATCTGCTGGCAGGACTTATTCACGGATCGCGTGTTTCGTTATCAGTGGGATTTGTAGCTGCGGGGATCGCTCTTCTGATTGGAATTGTAATGGGCTCGCTTGCAGGATTTTACGGAGGTAAAGTCGATCTGATCATCATGAGGTTTGTAGAGATCATGGTAACTCTTCCCGTATTTTTCCTCATTATTACAATTGTGGCGATTTACGGATCGAGCATCTGGTATATAATGGCTGCTATCGGTATTACATCATGGACCGGAGATGCAAAGCTGATCAGAGGAGAAGTTTTAAAAGTAAGAAGTATGGAATACATTACAGCTGCAAGTTCGATAGGTCTGCCGAACAGACAGATAATTTTCAGGCACGTAATTCCAAATGCAATAGCGCCAGTTCTTGTATCCGGAGCATTTGCAATTGCAGGCGCCATTCTTACCGAAGCCGCGCTGAGCTTTCTCGGTTTCGGAGTAAGCGCTACGGTAGTAACCTGGGGTTCGCTTTTAAATGAAGCAAGAGGCGCTTCAAATGCCTGGTGGCTTGCGATTTTTCCGGGTATGATGATCTTTATAGCAGTAGTAACATATAATCTAATTGGTGAAGGATTAAGAGATGCTCTGGATCCGAGACTCAGAGATTAGTAAAAATTTTTAAAACACAGTTATATACAAATTTATAAAACAAATATCAGGAGGTAAAATAATAACATGGTATGGACATTAGAATTGGCGTCATATCTGGATGACGCGCCGTGGCCGGCGAATAAATTTGAGCTGATAGATTACGCTATCAGGTCAGGCGCTCCAAATGAAGTAATAAATAATCTGAATGATCTTGAAGATACTGAAGAGCCCTTTGAAAGCATAGAGGAAATATGGCTTGATTATCCTACGGACGAAGACTTTTTTTATGATGAAGAAGCAAAGGATTTTTAAGTTAATACATATTTTTATAAGACCCAATGATGCAAGTTATTGGGTTTTTTTATTTAACTTTTGCCGATGAGAATTTTATTAAAATTATTGCTCATATCGGGAGTTACATTTTTTTGTTATCATTATTCTTATTGTCAGGAAAATACTTCAATTGAAGGAGTCTATGAAATAGATGAAATTAATATTAAATTTGAAAGCAGTTATGCATTTGAAGAAAGCGCGATCATAAACCTTCTCTCATCAAAAACAGGAGATGTTTTTGACATGAATACCTATCTGCTGGATGTGGAAAGAATTAAAAAATTTTATTTCGATAACGGTTTTTTTAACGCAAGGATTGACACAAACCTGCAGGTCATCAGAGAAGATAAAGAAGTGATCGAAAATTTTATTGTAAAAGAAAACGAAAGATTCAGCTATTACAATATAGAGTATAAAGGGTTGGACAGTATAGATGCACCGGTAAAATCCCTGATTTTTAATAACAAAAGAGCCTTAATTGTTAAAGGAAAATATTATTCCAAAGATACAGTCAACCTTGAATTACTAAGGATCATGGAAATTTTATTCAACAACGGATATGCAACTGCAACATCGGGTTTTCCTGAAATATTAAAGTATGAAACCAATAAGGAAAACCTGCTCAATAAAGTGGATGTAATTATAAATTTTGATCCAAAGAGAAAATATGATTTTGGAAAAACACTTATAAAATTTACAAATTACAAATACAATGTTACTGAAGAAGATATAAGAAGAGAACTGACTTACAAAGAAAATCAGGTCTATGATAAAAGCAAGATCATTGAAAGCGAATTAAAACTTTCTAAATTTTCAATTCTGGAAAATCCAAGGATCAATATCGATACTATTAACAGCGTCACAGGCAAGGTAGATTTAATCATTAACGCTGTAGTCGGGAAAAAATATGATATCACTCCTGAAGTTTTCGGTTATTATTTTCAGAATTATTTTTATGTCGGTACAGGTTTGTCATTCAGTGACAGAAATTTTCTGGGAGGCGGAAGAGTGCTGACAACCAGCGCGAGGGTTTATTTTAATTCACTTGAAAACAACAGGTTTGATATTGTGAATTCGGTTTATCAGCCGTTTCTTTTCGGTAACCGGTTTATAACAGGAAACTGGAATATTGGATATGAATACGTTCTCGAAAAAAGCATTAATATCGGAAGACTCAAAAACTCATTCGGAGTTACATATGAACTTCCGAAACACACTTATATAAACAGTCTTCAGGCCAGATGGGATCTGGAAAATTCCAGAATAGTAGTAGACAGTGATATTCCGATTGAGGGAAGCGAACTTGTAATAGGTAAATTTGATTACAATGAATTTATCTCAAAGTTAGGACTTACTGCAATACATAATTCTGTAAACAGTATCATTTTCCCTTCAGGCGGAAATTATCAGTCTTATGAATTTGAAGAGAGCGGGCTTTTGTCAGGAATTATCAGGAGAATTTTCAATACATCCACATTCAGTTATTTTAAATTTACCAATCTTAGCTCTGCTTACATAAATACGAGTAACCGCGAAGTAAATGTTCCGTCCGCCCTTGCTTTCAAATTTCTGGCAGGTATAATTATAGAATACGGACAAAATACATTTACTTTTCTGGGACAGGAATACTCAGAAGACAGAGTACCACGGGATACCAGATATTTCGGCGGCGGAAGTTCGAGCATCAGAGGATGGGGAGCAAAGCAGCTTGGCATAGTGCCGAATAAAGAGCTCGGCGGAAATTTTACTTTTGAAAATACAGTCGAATACAGGTTCAAACCTTTTATGACTGCGGAAAATTTATATCTAAGGGATCTGGGATTCGCGACTTTTATTGATTATGGAAATGTCTGGTCAGAGATCGGAAAATTCAAACTGAACGAAATTGCTCTTGCATCAGGAGCCGGTATCAGGTATTACACAATAATCGGAGCCATAAGGTTTGACGTCGGATTCAAGATCTATGATCCTCAGCCCGGTCCTGTCGGCGGTTCAAACTGGATATTCGGAAAAGGCAGTAACTTCAGTGATAAGTATAATTTTCAGTTCGGAATAGGAAATACTTTTTAATATGTGGTCAAATATAATAGGTCAGGAAAGAATTAAAGAGATCCTTAAGAACTTTTACAAAAGCGGTAAGCTGTCCCATGCATTTATTTTTTACGGAAATGAAGGCACAGGCAAAGATGCGGCTGCAATTGAGTTTGCAAAGCTGCTGAACTGCGACAGTCCGCTGAACGGATCAGAGGCGTGTGACAGCTGTAAAAGCTGCATTGAGACAGATTCTCTTAAGTCTCAGATGCTGCGATTTGTGACAGCGCTGCCTGCCGGAAAAAATGATTCGGATGACGATTCAAATCCGCTTGAAAAACTTGAGAAAGAGGATTTTGAGAATTATCTCTCCGAAATTGAACTGAAAGCTGAAGATAAATACCATACAGTTTCGATTCCAAAAGCAAATGATATTAGAATCTCAAGTATCAGACAGCTGAAAAAGGAAATTTATATGACGGGAAGATCGGGAAAGAAAAAAGTTTTTTTGATATCGCGCTGCGAAATGATGAACACTCAAAGCGCAAATTCTTTATTGAAAATACTTGAAGAGCCACCGAATGATTCCGTAATAATACTTACCACTTCGCGAATTAATTCTCTCCTTCCGACTATTGTCGGCAGATGTCAGAGCATAAGATTTGATGTTATTCCGAATAACAAGATCATCACATATATCAAACAGAAAAGCAACGCTGTTACAGATGAGAATGCTGCTTTTATTGCAGGTATTTCAGAAGGGAGTATTTCTAAATGCAATCAGCTGCTGAATAATAATTATCTGGATCTCAGAGAGAAAGTAATTGACACACTCGTTTCTATTCTGTCAGGACACAGTCTGAAACTGGGAAACAGTATTGATTTTATAATCGGAAAAAAAGACAAAGCCCGTATTAAAAATTTTCTGGTATTCCTGATCATCTGGTTCAGGGATATAATAAACATCAGCAGCGGAAACGGGGATCAGATTATTAACAGAGATAAGAAAGAGCGGTTAATCAGCTTTGCAGGAAAATACGATTCGGATAATTACATGATCATTAGCTCGATAGAGGATGCAATCACGGATATTGAAAAAAACGTTATACCGGAATTAATTCTTTACAATCTTTTTTTCAGTATCAGCTCACTTATGAAAAAAAAATCTGACTTGACTGCTCCGCACACGGCTTTGACCTCTAAAAATCCAGAATAATATTTTCAATACTGCTGTTACCTTTGATCTCAAAGTCTTTATCATAAATAAGAAATCTTTCCGGAGCTTTAAATGGATAGACAATTCCCTTGTCAAACGACCCGTCCGAATTATCATCACGAAATGCGAACAGCATGTATTTTCCTTCAATAATATTTCCGATTGAAAAAGCGGATGTATCTGAAATAACTGACGTGTAACTGATCCCGCGGTCCGTGAGATTATAGAGCTTAAGTATCACAGGAACGCCAGATCCCGCATTTAGAAATCTGCCTGATATCTTTCCGAATTTATCTTTTTCGTAAACTTTAAACGACTCTCGATATTTTTCGGAAGGTGAAACATTAAATCCGACAGAAATATTTGAGTTATATTCAAACGGTTCAGTTGAAAAAACCTCAAGCAGCGAATCATTAACCCAGTTAAAAACCGGATTATATTTTTTACCTGAAGAAGTATCTGTAATAATAAAATTATCAACTATTGATTTTTTATCAGGGTATTTATCTTCGAAATAAAAATAAAATTTGTGAAACGGTGTGATCAGATTATTCTCCGGATAATTCGTGAATACATATCCCGCAGAGTCAGGCTTAAGAGTATTAAGAAAATCTACACTTCTGATATCCGTATCCGGAAGATTCAAAGCGAAGTGCAGCCCGCTGACGCTGATACTGTCACCTGTCAGGACAGGATCATCCGGAAGCAATGCTGCTTTATCAATTCCTTTATCATATACATTGTTTCTGTCTTCATCGATGACAGCATAAAGTCTGAATTTTCCGTCAGGTAAATTTGTAAATGTATAATTTCCATCCGCAGAAACCTGCGTTACATAATCGGGAATTTTTACTGAAGGATCGGGAAAAATTGCTGTTGTATCATTAACGTGATACAGAAGCACTTTCACTCTGTCATAATTATCTGAAAAAACTTTACCGGAGATATTACCCTTATCGAGTTTACTGCCTGTAGAAAAAGCGAACACTGCCGGCTCTGATAAATTATTTCCGCCTCTTACATCACGAAGATCTTTGCCGATAATAATTACATAAGTTCTGTCTCTTCCGAAATTTTCATTGAAAACGATTTCCACTTCCCTGCCGCTCCATTCAAAATTAAAACCTTTCGCCGGCAGAGGGGAAATGAAGAATGATTCCTCAAAGCTTCTCCTGTCAACGTATTCATTAAATTTTAGAATAATTTTGTTTCCTTTCACACCGGTAGAATTAGGACGCGGAAAAATATAAGTTAATCTTGGAGGATCCGTGTCATTTTTTCCTCCTTCGGGCGGAAGCTGATTTGCGCAGGAGCAGAATAAAGAAACTGATAATACAAAAACGGAAAAATAAAATATAAAATTTTTCAACTCAGTTTCCGGCGATTTTTGAATTAAGCTTTACAAATTTCAGAATTACCTTCGTGCCTTCATTTGGAGAGCTTTCGAAATTAATTTCAGCTTTCATATCATCGAGAGATTTTTTTGAAATTGAAAGACCAAGTCCCATACCGGTAGTTTTGGTAGAAAAATTCGGATCAAACAGATTTTTCATAATGGATGGATCAATACCGCAGCCGTTATCCTTAACTTCCGCAACTATGTATTCTCCGTTGCCTCTTGTAGAGATCTCAATTATACCGCGGTCACCGATAGACTGAACAGAATTTTTAACCAGATTCTGAAATACTCTGTTAAGCTCCTGCCTGTCAGCGGATATTTTTCCAATGTTATCATCAAGGTTTTCAACAAAGTCAATATTCGGAGAGAGTTTATACAGTGAAACGACCTCGCGGATAATTTCATTAAGATCCGTCTCAGTATAGTTTTTACCGGGAAGCTTTGCAAAGTTTGAGAATTCCGTAGCGATTTTGTTAAGCTTATCTATTTCATTTATAATAATGTTTCTGGTTTTTTTCAGCACTTCGGAAAACTCTTCGGGAGATTTGGAATCATAAACGTCAAACAGATGCTGAATGGAAAGTTTCATAGGTGTAAGCGGATTTTTAATTTCATGGGCAACGCGTCTGGCAATATCGCGCCATGCAGCTTCTCTCTCTGCTCTTTTCAGCTGTACTTTGGAAGATTCAAGCTCGCGTGACATAACATTAAAGGAGTCAACAAGATTACCTATCTCATCTTTTCTTTTGATATCAATCGCAACATTACTCTCACCTTTTGAAATTCTTTCCGTGGCATTTTTGAGTTTAAGAATTGGCTGTGAAAACCTGTCGGTCATAATGGATACAAAGATCAGAAGAATAATGACGACAATTAAATAGATACCGAATATGAAAGTAAGAATTTCCGTAAGTTCTTCGCTGAGTTCACTCTGCTTATATAAAGTCTGGGAAGACATAATTCCCACAAAATTATTTTTCTGATCGAGAAACGGTTTATATCCGACAATAAAAGAGTATGCGCCAATCTCTTCGTTTTTAATAAAAAAATCTTTTCTAAGGAAATTAATATTATAAAAAGCTTCGGCGTCCACTCTCGAATCAAGAATATCTGATTTATACAACTCTTCATTTGTAGTGGATATCAGATTTGTATTTATATACAGATTAAAATTTTTATCAGAGTGGAACAGATTTCGCGCAAACAATTTTTTACCGGGAGTAGTTAGAGTATCTTTATTATTAGGAGTCAGGTTAAGATTTTTCAGACTTTGGGAAACGAGATTAAGATCCGATATAATCTGATTCTGAAAGTTAGCGTCATATTTTTCCTTAATGAAACTTCTTGTGTAAATTGCAAGCAGGACAATAGGAATAACCGAAACGAAGAAAAAGGAAATAAATAATTTTTCACGGAAGTTCAGCTTGAATTCCTTCAGTTTAAAAACCATCTGAAACAGTTTCACGACCAGAACTGCCAAATAGATCAGAAACGCAAACAGCATAAATTTCAGATAGAAAAAAACTGTAAGTTTAAAATCATTTCTTGTGAGACTAACGGAATAAATTCTTTCATTTACAGAATTATCTTTGCTTTGGTCAAGAATATAAAAGGACCTGTATTTTTCATTATTGATAATTTCAAACCGCCAGTCTGATTTGTCATTTTTATATTTAATTGCCTCTCTGAAAGCGTTAAGAGAAAGAGTGTTTGATTTAGTAAGGTCTCTGCTGGTGGAGTTTAAAATTTCACCATTCACATATTCCGTAATAACAGGTTCGGAGATAAGCTTGTCAAAAAGATTGTTGCGCGAATAGGTTTTAAAAAGCTGAACAGAAGACTGCTGAAGAATATTTTTTGATTCATACTGGACAGCCACAAGCAAATAACCGAGATTAGTTTCAAACACGGTATTCCTCAGGTCCACTCTTTCTACAGGCACGATACCGAGAAAATATTTTTCAACACTGTTATTAAGAATCAGAATTTTATCCGTAATGAAAAGATTATTAAGATCTTCAATAAAGCTTTCATCGGACATTTCGGTTTCTTCATCCGATTCTGCATCTGTAATACTTTCATCATCTGTGTCTTCGGAGGCATTCAGAGAATCAAAATAAAGGGTATCCTGAATATTTTTCAAAGATTCTATCTTTTTAAAATACTCTTTGTTTGCAAAAGCAATTATGGAATCCTGATTCAGCTGCCTGAAATTATTCATAAAATCACTCAGAATATTCCGGTTTGTATCCAGAATAATAACGGATGTGTTCAGATCTTCCTCGCTGAATTTGCTTTCATTCCAGATAGAGAAAGCGAGTTCCTTAAGTTTATTCTTATTTCTTATATCACTTTCTATTTTTTTATTATTTGAAATTTCAGACAGCTCGGTCAGCAGCAGAAATTTTATTTTATCATCTTCTTTTTCGGTTAACTTATTCCCGATAAGTTCGACATATCTTGTTTCCTGTGAAGTAATATTATCGAGCAGAATTCCCGGAATGGTAATAATACACAGCAGCAGCAGTACGGAAAAATTCTTGAGTGAATAAATACTGTAATTTTGAACATCTGTAAGCTTACGGCTGATAAAAATACCGAAGAGAAAAATACTGATTATGATAATTACTCTGAAAATATAACTGATATGGAAGTCTGTATCATAAAAAGTCAGAATCTGATTAATAAATAAGAGAATAAACAGAATTATAAAAGAAGAATAATTTTTTAAAGAGTTTATCCGGAATACATTAAAACGGAAATTTCTTATTAAAAGAAATACAATAGAAACAAGCAAAAGAAAAAGTGAGAATGTGAGGATCAGTATAATGAGCTGAATCAGGAACAATTCTCTTGACGGTATAATATTGGCATTATCAAAAAACTTTAGGTTGGAATCAAAGACAACGCTTTGTATTACCCATCCAAATCCGTAAATAAAAAGGAAGAAGATAACAATCGATAAAGTTATTTTCAGAATATCAAAAGGAACAGAACTGACAGCGGATTTAACTTTACTGTTCAGAATTGTATTAAAAGCATATACAGAGATAATCAGAATAATGAATGCTGTTACAAACAATTCACCGACGGATCTTGCAATACCGTTTCCGAAGACGGAAGCATAAAATCCGGGAGAAAAAAGATCTGAGTTAAAAATAGCTGATGGGAAACCATACTCCAGCCAGAGATATCTCAGGAATATCAATAGAGAAGAAAATAAAATAAATCTTAATACGGGAGAATCAGCTGCTGCAATAAATCTGTATATAATAAGAAACAATATCACCGTCAGACCAAATATAAGAACAGAATTTAATCTGGCGGAATAATTATCAATATCATTAAAGTGTGTCTGTTCGTTATATTTGGGAATAAGAATTACGCCGATCACGTCATCAGAAAGCCCTTTGAGCTCGACCTGATTGAAATCCTCAGTATTCGGAGATATAATATCTATTTTTCCTGAAATGACATTTGATGTATAGAGTTCGGGATTTACTCTTGTTTCGGCATTGATATTATAAAGCAGCCCGGTATTTTTAAAAAACTTATTATCTATCTGATACTTAATGTCTATTAATTCTGCAGTCAGCGAAGCGCCGATAATACGCTGTTTGGATTCCGGATCATAGACAGGGGAATAAATAATCAGATAAGTATAAAAACCAATTTCTTTTAAGACGGCGAATCTGTTTCCGTTAATACATTTATTCAGTGAATAAATATCAGAATCAAGTTTTCTTCCTTTAAATGCAAGCGGCTCAAGCCGTGAGTTATAAAATTCAATATGAGTATTGCTTTCGGTTTTAAGATTTAGCAGATATTCGAATAATTTTTTCGAGTCATTTCTCATCACGAGCTTAATTATTTCAGGATCAGCGGAAATATTCCGGGAGAATTTATTAAGCTCTTCAAGATAAGAATTAAATAACTTACTTACGGTCTGAATTCTTTTATCATTATATTCGGCTGAAATTACATTCCAGTTTTTGACAGTTTCCGACTTTATATAATTTGTGACATATCCGGAAACAGTAATCCAGACAACAAACAAAAAAGCGATTAAAATCAAAATTTTTAACCGCCTGTCAAAAAGACTCTTTATATATTTTTTATTATTCTGTTCCAAAACTCATATATTTAAAAATAATAATCATTTTACATAAGTCTATTCAGTAAATTTCAATTTATATTAATCTGATCCAGATACCACTTATCATTGAGATATTTCAGAGATATAGTTACATCGAGATTTCTTTTACCGTTACCGAGTCTGTATGAATATTTTCCGTTTATAAATGCATATGTATTAAACCTCTTGGAAGTAATATATTTGAATTCAACAACTTTAAAATAATTCATAAAGTCGGTTAAAATAATTTCCGCCTGACCCGGACTGTAATAACCTTTATCGGTTGAGATTATGTTAAGAAAAATCTGTTCGTCGAAATACTGATTAATAGAATTTATATTTCTGTTAGAAAACCCGTAAGCAATTTCTATAAATGTTCTTTTACACAGATCGTATTTTGATCTGAGGTTTTCATTCTTATACTTTTTTTCTTTCCACCATTTATCCTGTGAAACTGCATTATCATAAGGAATAAAATACGCAAACAAGAATAACGCAGAAATAAGGGCTGTCTTTCTAAGCATCAGGAGAATTTTAGGTAAATTAAAGAAAATGCAAACTTAATTCAATTAATAACTCAGAAACTCCGGATTAAAGAAATTAAAACTTTAAAGTATGAGAAACCGTAGTTCAACAAAAAATAAAATCGCATGAAAAAATTATTTATAATTTCATCTGTCTTAATCCCTATAATAATCTCCTTTTCTATTGAGAACAGAAAAATCCTGTATAATGATGTAACAACTACTAACCTGTCTATCTCAACGGTAACAGGACCTACAATGGACGCAGAGACTGCTGACCTTAATAATGACGGTAACCCTGATATTATTCTGGCGAGGGAATTTGCGCCAAACAAAATACTGATAAACAACGGAAACGGAATATTTACGGACGGTACTCCCGGAAATCTTCCGCAGCTCAGCTATGACAGTGAAGACATTGGGATAGCTGATTTTAACAAGGACGGATTTCAGGATATTGTCTTTGCAAGCGAGGATAATATGATACATGAATTTTATCTGAATAACGGTAACGGTAGTTTCAGTAATTTCAATAACAGACTGCCAAACAGCATTGCCAATGCTGTCCTGGCAAAGGACATCAATAATGATTCTCTTCCTGATATTATTTTAGGAAATGCGGGACAGAATTTAGTCCTTATCAATAACGGCGACACTACTTTTCGAAATGAAACAGATTTGAGAATTCCGGTTTCCTTTGAAGTAACGCAGGATCTGAAACTGTCTGACATTGACAATGACGGCGATAATGATCTGATTGCGGGAAATGAGGACGGGAACAAAATTTATATAAATAACGGCAGCGGATTTTTTACTGATGAAACTGCACAAAGACTTCCCGGGTCTGCAGTTGAAGAGACAAGAAAAGTCACATTAGCTGACGTGGATAACGACAATGATCCTGATATATTTTTTGCAAATGTTGCATTCAGACCCGGAAGGACCAGGCAGGACAGACTTTTGCTTAATAACGGCAGCGGATTTTATACGGACGTTACGGCTACGCATTTACCTGCTGATAATGAACATACAACAGAAGGGATATTTGCAGATATAGATCTTGATAACGATTTAGATCTTATAACTTCAAATATATTTTTCAACAGACCGATGAAAGTATTTGAGAATAACGGCAGCGGAGTATTTACGGAAATCACTGATATGGTGCTGCCTCCTAATACAGTTGCTGAAGGAATTGGAGTATTGCCGGGTGATTTTAACAAAGACGGATTGACGGATTTGTATTTGCAAAACAGGAGATCGCCGCAGCAGACGACGGAAACAGACAGATTACTTCTGAGAAATGATACTGCAACTGTAAACATTTTTAATTCATCGAATGAAATACCGTTCACGACCGGAGTTGATCAGAACTATCCGAATCCGTTTAATCCATTGACACTGATCCGTTACAGATTATCCGAGAGCGGGAATATAAAACTTCTTGTAACGGACATACAGGGAAAAGAAGCAGCAGTACTTGAGTTAGGAATGAAGGAAGCCGGAGAATACGTGACGGAATTCAACGGGAGCGGTTATCCGAGCGGAGTTTATTTTTACAGACTGATAAAGGACGGCATAGCAAAGGGTTTAGTCAGGCGATTTGTGCTGCTGAAGTGAGGAATAAGAAATGGTAAACGAATAGGATAGTGTTTTGGGGATGAGGGGGAAAAACCGTTTTAACGGTTTTTCGCTGTTAGAAGCCGGAACAGGACAGAAGAAGCGGAAATCTTACAAGATACCTTAAATTTTTTTATTCTGTCTCAAATGATTAATTCTATATTAGAGGAATATACCTATCCTTTATTACCTTATAGTGATGTAATGTATGTCCTGCAATTACAAATCCGATTGCTGCAGGAGAAATTTTTTTATTATAACATATGCCTGTTCTGTTCAGCATTTCGAGACTAAAACTGTTATAAAGTAATATTCCTGAAGTTCTGACAGATTCAAATTCAGTGATTAATTCATCCAGATCTCTTCTGTTAGATTCCGACATTTCAGCATAACTATTCTCATCAAATGAAGGTAATTCTGTTTTGTCACCTCTTGCGAAGCATAAAGCTCTGTAAAGAAACACCCTTTCAGAATCAATTATATGCTGTATGATCTGTTTGATTGTCCATTTGTTTTCAGCATAAATAATGTCACCTGCTTTTTCAAGCGCAGTATATTCTTTTCTGAAAAGATCCGGACCGTAATTTATCAAAGCTTCGGATAATTCGAGATCTTCAAGTTCATTTATGTAATTTCCAAAATATTCCGGAATAAATTCCAGCTCAGAACGTTTCAAAATGGTTTATTTTAATTTAAAAAAAATAAAATATTGATTTACTCATGTAATTCAAATAGATAATTGAATATCTCCCTGAAATAAAGCCGCCGTTACAGAATGTTTTTGTAAAGATCTGATTGAAATAAGAGGAAACTGAATAAAATAAAATTTATTCAATTTTTATAAACATTCATTATACTTAAATTGATTAATTAATAATCATAATAAGAAAATCAAATACATGGCGGAGAAATTTAAAAATTTAATTAACGGTGTCTGGAAAGACTCTTCTGAAGGTAAAACATTTGAAAACAGAAATCCTGCGAAATGGAATGAAGACTTAATAGGTATATTCCCTTCTTCTTCAAAAGATGATGTGAATGAAGCGGTAACTGCGGCAAAAGCTGCTTTTGAGAAATGGCGGCTAATTCCCGCGCCAAAGAGAGGTGATATTCTAAAAATAGTAGGAGACAGAATGTCTGAAAGAAAAGATGAGATTGCATTTGAAATGACAAGAGAAATGGGAAAAGTATTTGCAGAAACTAAAGGTGACGTGCAGGAAGGAATTGATACTGCATATTATGCAGCTTCGGAAGGAAGAAGGTTATTCGGTTATAATGCTCCGAGTGAATTACAAAACAAAATGAATCTGAGTTTCAGAGTGCCTGTTGGTGTCGGCGGATTTATTACACCCTGGAATTTTCCAATGGCAATTCCGACCTGGAAAATGTTTCCGGCACTTGTCTGCGGAAATACCTGCGTTTTTAAACCTGCGGAGCTCACTCCAAAAACCGCTACTACGCTGATCGAAATAATTGAAGCATCAATAAAAGAAGTACTTGGAAAAGATTATATTCCCGGAGTCGTTAACATTGTTCACGGCAAAGGCAGAATCGTCGGAGAAGCAATTATATCACATCCCGATGTCGATCTGATTTCTTTCACGGGTTCTACTCAGGTAGGAAAAAGAATAAATGAAGTTGCCGGAGGTGATCTTAAAAGAGTATCTCTCGAACTCGGAGGAAAGAATGCGCAGATTGTTATGGAAGATGCTGATACAGAGCTTGCACTGGAAGCTGTATTATGGGGTGCATTCGGCACGACAGGACAGAGGTGTACGGCTACTTCAAGACTAATACTGCATAAAGATATTTATGATGATTTTATAAAAAGACTCGCGGAGAAAGTAAAGAATCTTAAACTCGGTTACGGTAATGAACCGGAATCACAGGTGGGACCCTGCGTAAGCGAATCACAAAGACAGTCAGTTCATGATTATGTAAAGATAGGTATAGAAGAAGACAAAGCAAATCTGATTTGCGGCGGAGAGTTCGCAACAGACGGAGAACTTTCAGACGGATGGTTTTATAAACCGACTATTTTTGCTGATGTTACGCCGGGTATGCGGATAGAACAGGAAGAGATATTTGGTCCGGTGTTATCAGTTATAAAATGCACTGACCTGGATGATGCCATCAGAATTCTTAACGGAACAAAATACGGATTGTCATCAAGTATTTTTACAAAAAATGTAAACGATGCTTTCAAAGCGATAAGAGATATTAAAGCCGGAATTACTTATGTTAACGGCGCGACAATCGGCGCTGAAGCGCACATGCCTTTTGGAGGTGTAAAGCAGACCGGAAACGGTCACCGCGAAGGCGGCTGGACTGTTTATGATTTTTATACAGAATGGAAAGCGGTGTATATTGATTATTCCGGTAAACTGCAAAGAGCTCAGATAGATAACTATTAAGTTTTAGTATCTCATACAAAACCTGACAGCTTTTCAAATCCGTTTGCTGATTAAAAAACCTACCGTCGAAAGCTGTCAGGTTCAGCTCAGGTTAAAAATCAAAAAATCTTTTTTTTAAAAATTCTTTATACTATATTTATATCAGCTAAATCTCCTTTATGAAAATTATTCTTATCTCATTCTGTATTTTATTCCTTAACGGCAACTCCTTCTCTCAGCAGGAACCTTCGCAGTATCTTAATGAAGGTATCAGATCTGTCGAAGGTGGTGATTTCAGTGACGCCGTTAATTACTTAACTTCATACCTTAACTCAAATCCGCAGAACGCAGTCGGAAATTATTACAGAGCCGTGGCGTATTTCTTCCTGAAGGAATATCAGTTTGCTGAACAGGATGCCACTACTGCTGTTACGGTAAATCCCCAGTATAAAGAAGCTTTCCTGATCCGCGGGAGAATTTTTACGGCTTTGCAGAATTATTCATCTGCTGTTTCAGACTTTACTTCAGCTATTAACCTCGATCCGAATTTCGGAACTGCTTTTATGTATCGTGCTCTTGTCTATAAAAATGAAAATGATTTCGCTAATGCCATTTCAGATCTTAACAGAGCCCTGACTGTTCAGCCGACCTTACTGGACGCATATCTTTTCAGAGGTGAGATCTATACCGCAATGGGAAGTTACGGAAATGCGGTAAGTGACTTTAATACTTTCACGGAAAATAACCAGAATCAGTCAGTTTCTCTAATGTCAAGCGGACTTACACTTTTTCAAAACGGAAATTATTCCGGTGCGCTTAAGGATTTTAATGAAGCTCTGAATTTAAACCCGGATCTTCAGTCTGTTTTAAATAATGTAGTTACGGAAGCCCGGAATAAATCGGGTTCTGACAGCAGCAGATAATATTTCTGTTCTTTTTATATCATCGAAAATTTTTACAATGTAATGTTTTTCTGTTTCCGGATTATTATTAGATGCTTTAGCTTACTGATCGGGAATTGGATGAACTTCTTCCGTTAGTTAATTACGTTTTATAAGTTTAATGTATTTATAATAATGAAATGATTTTATGAATTAAATTTATTTTGCCCTATGAAAATTATCACCTCTTGCCTGTTTGCTGTAATGTTATGTTCATTAATTTTATTTTCCTGCTCTGATAAAAAAACGGATGAAACGATTGATTTAAAATCTCTTTCCGGTGAGGATAAAAATCAATTGACAGAAATTGATAAGCAGGAAAATTTATCTCCGGACGCTTCGGATGAAACTGTAAAAGGAATAGACTCTGAGGAAATAAAAGACCATATCGGGGAAATTGTAACCGTGAATGATATTGTTACAGGTGTTCACATTACCGAAAAAGTCGCGTATCTGAATTTCGGTAATAGATTTCCCAAAAATGATTTTTCAGGAGTAGTATTTGAAAGCAAGTTTGAACTCTTCGGTGATCTGCATGTCTTTAACAATAAACGCGTTGAAATTACCGGGAATGTTTCCATTTTCAGAAATAAACCGCAGATAATTTTAAATTCACCCGAACAGATAAAAATTATTAAATAATATTTTGGTAAAAAAATCCGGTTTTGTAACTATCTTCGGCGCTCCGAATGCCGGTAAATCCACTCTTCTCAACGCACTGCTGAATTTTAATCTTTCGGTAGTGAACAAAAAAGTCCAGACTACAAGAGACAGGATACTCGGAATTCTTACGGAAGAAAATTATCAGATTGTCTTTATTGATACTCCGGGTATCCTTGAACCGAAATACGAACTGCAGAAATTTATGCTGAAGGAAATTAAATCATCCCTCGAAGAAGCTGACCTGATAATTCATATTATAGACGCCGCTAAAATCAATCTCGATAAATTAAAAAAAATTGACGAAGAGTTTAAAGATCAGATTCGGAATAAAAAACGAATCATTGTTTTAAATAAAGTAGATCTCGTCACTAAAGCAAACCTCCTGCCTGTAATGAATAAAATTTCAGAAAATTTCGGATATGATGATACCGTTCCGGTCTCCGCCGCAAAATGTGAAAATCTCGAAACACTTAAATATGTGATACTGAAATATCTTCCTGAAGGAGAATTTTTTTTCAGTAAAGATACTCTTACCAATAAACCCGAAAAATTTTTTGTATCGGAAATTATCCGTGAAAAGATTCTGACTTATTATCATGAGGAAATACCATACAGTATAATTGTAAATGTTACGGAATTCAAAGAAAGATCTGAAAACCTGATCTTTATTAATGCGGATATTATCGTAGAAAGAGAATCACAGAAAATAATAATTATCGGCAAAGGCGGGAGCGGTCTTAAAAAACTTGGAAACAAATCGCGCCTGGAAATAGAAAAATTCCTCGGAAAGAAAGTCTATCTGGAACTCTTTGTTAAAATCAGAAAAGACTGGCGAAACAATAAAAGATTTATCCGGGACTACAAAACCGGAGATGCTTCATGATTTTAATTCCATTTTAATGTCATAAGTTTATCTAAATGTTTTATTCAGTTTCAATTGATGAAAAATATTTATGAATAATAATCCCTACAGTTTTGAAATAATGTAGTTTCATAAATCTATTCAGGTAAAATCAACTGAAGATTTATTTTAAATGTGAAGAAACTCAATTTCTGAGATTAAGATCTGAATGAAAGATCGTTAACTGAATATTTCTATATCAATTTCATAATGAAGCTTCAGCCGACTAAAATTTTTTTATATCAGAGTGTGAATTAAATTCAATCCGTAGAACAATAGCCGCAGTTTCAATTTTATCAAAAACATGAATGATATTAATAATATTCTGATCATAAAAAATAATCCGGTGAAAAATTGCCGAGAATCTCCTCATTAGCATTGAATCTTTTGAAAATCACCGCACTAATATCAGTAATAAGCTCGGACTTAAAGGATCCCACAGCCTTTTGACATTCGCGATCGAAAACCGCACGATTCTCTGAGTCTGAAATAAACATCAGTTATGGCAATAAATTAAACTAAAAAGGGTAAATCCCCCCGGATTTATCCTGATTTTTTTTTATACACCTGCTTATAAACCCCTATAATTATAAAGACTTCATCCCGGATTTAAATGTATTCGCATTTATTCTTTCAGCAGTTCATTTCTCATAATTTTGTATCAGTTCTTTAAAATAAAACGAAAGGAGAAAAATGAAAGATTACAAATCCGGATTTACCTGACACAGTTCTGAATAATCAGAATATTTATTAACCTTAAAAAAAATCAAATGAAAAAAATTAAAAGCACATTATTTACTCTGACATTCCTGGGATTAATAATAATAACAGGATGCAGTGAAAACGCAATGACTCCGCCGGAGCTCAGCAGTAAAAATAACCTGACAGAAAAGGTAAACAATAATTTAACCGATCAGAAATTATCATTATTTGAATTTTCGGTTAAACTGTCTCCCGGAGAATCATACACTCTGAAATGCGATGCAGCGAATCTGGAAACATTCAGGATCATCTCATTGAAGAACTGCGACCCTGGTCAGCTGAGAGTTACTTCGACTACTATTGATTCGGAAGTAGGTTGCCAATGGGAAGGTTACAACGGGTTCGGACTTGATGATATTACAATTGAAAATACAGGTAAATCATCTGCCATCAGTTTTGGAAACATCTATGGTGTCACAAGAAAAAAATAATTATTAAACTTAAAAACAAAAGGATTAAAAATGAAAACTCAAAATTTAAAAAACAGAACAGCAATAGTTTCAAAGATCTTTAAAGCTTTATTCTTATTCAGTGCGTTCTTTATAATGCAGGTAAGTAAAGCGGATTCACAGCCGATCTATCCTTATTCAGATGTTAAAATTAAAGTAGGAACACAGGGATTATATGATGCAGCTACTGCATTTTCAAAAGTAAATGATACATTTACGGCAGAGCTGAGAACAGAAAAAAATCCGGAAGATGTGTATTCATCGGCTTCAGGAGAAATTGATAAAAACACAATGGAAGGAAATTTCAGATTCAGACTGCCGGAAAGCTCTGCTAACGGTTTCACTGACTGCTATATTGTAATTAAACACAGAAACAGTCTTGAGGTATGGAGCGCAACAGCAGTGAGAATATTTGAAGATCAGTTTAATGAGATGGATTTTACAGTAGCCGGAAATACTTACGGTAATAATTCATTCAACGCTGGGAAGAGATCCGTAATGCACAGCGGCGATGTGAATCAGGACGGTTTCATTGATCTTGAAGATTATTCTTTGATTGAAAATGATGTATGGAATTTCACAAATGGATATGTAGCTTCAGATCTGAACGGAGATGAATTTGTAGATATAGAAGATCTTTCAATAATCGAATCAAACATCGATAAATTTCTTTCTGTAAAGTCACCACTTAATCCTGAAGGTATAAGAAAGAATTCAGATGTGCCTGTTTCAGAAAATAGAATAGTGCTGAATCAGAATTACCCGAATCCGTTTAACCCATCCACTACAATAAGCTTCAGTCTGGCTGCCGAATCTCCTGTGAAGCTTGCAGTATATGATATAACGGGAAGGGAAGTCGCAACACTGGTAAATCAGAATCTTCAGGCGGGAGTTCATTCAGTTAACTGGAATGCGGCTAATTTCACAAGCGGCGTTTACTTCCTGAGAATTAATTCAAACGGATTCTCTGAAACAAAACAAATGAACTTGATAAAATAAATTAAATAATCACATCCCGGACCGGTCAGCTCCGGTTCGGGATTTTAAAATGAAAGGAGAATATATTTTGTATAATAAAATAAAAATAAAATTAACTCTGATGACGGTAATACTGCTGACGCTGGTTTCGGGATGTGATAATACTGTTACAAATGAAACCGAAAGTAAAACAGTATCGGCAGGTCAGAAGGAATCAGTCATAAACAGAACCGGCACAATACTGCTTGAGATGGATTTACACTTTGGTAAAGTGACGTTGAGTAACAACAAAACTCTCGAATCAAACAACGGAAACAATTTCAACAATATTGTAAAGTTTGACACTCTGATAAAACAAAACGATATAATTGATTTACAGGAATTGCAGCCGTTCGGAATATTCGCTCTTTATATAAATTCAGAAAATGATATAGAATTATCAAACTCCGATGGAATGAATATCCGCTGCAAAACTATACTTCTGGAGAAATGCAGCTTCATAGATCTTAAAATCAAAAATGTCAGCGGAAAAACAATTAAAGTCTCGGGAATTGTCGCCGGAGAATAAAAACTTTTTACAAATAAAAAATAAATTAAAGATAAATTTTAAATATAAAAACTATGAAAACCTTAAAATTAGTAACAGCTGCTCTATTAGTTTCAGCAATAGCTGTAATATACGGATGCAGTGACTATTTAACATCAGGTCCGGAAGCTGATTCTGTTTCAAAGAATGTGAGTAACCCCTTATCAAAACATAACGGAACTACAGAAGTATTTATTAAACTAAAACCGTTTAAATCCCATACGATTTACAATTATGATTTGGGTTTTAAAGAAATTCATTCTTTGAGAGTTGAAAATACAGAAGACAGCGATAACACAAAAGATCAGGCATGCAGACAACTTCTGATCTATTCAGGATTCTCAGATAAGGAAAAATCCTTAAGCTGTTCGGAGAGCGGTATAAAAGCCAATGAGATCACTTTAAAAAATACCGGATATAAAATGCTCAGCCTGAAAGTTACTCTGACATCAAATTAAAAAATTAAAGGAAAGCAAGATAAAAGCCCTGTTAATCTGCAGGGCTTTTTTTGTAAAAGAAACAGGTTAAGTTTACCTAAAGAAGTTTTTTTTAAAATTATTTTTTAAAGCCGGTAATCGCCACCACTGCAGGTCTCGGAATATCGTCTCCGTGCATTGGCCAGCGGCTTGTCGGGTTATCATAATCGGAAGAGCCTTCGCCCGGATGCTGAACGGAAATGAACATTGTGGATCCGTCAGGAGTGAAAGTTCCTCCGCAAAGTTCACATTCCACCGGACCTGATGCAAACAGGAAAGCCTTTCCTTTATTCTCTCCTGAAACAGGTATCATAAACAGAGAATTATTCTTAAATGGTTTCTGCCTGTCTTTATTTAATTTAGTTGTGGATATATCGCAAAGCACCCAAAGATTTCCGTCATTATCAAAAGTCAGATTATCAGGACATGAAAATCCGGTGTCTGCTCCGCCTTTTGCAAAAACTTCCCATTCAAAATCCAGACTTTCAAAATCATTTTCATTCTCAGCTATTCTAACTATACTTCCGAAATAATCCCCTTTGTCGGAATTGTTAGTGAATGAAATAAATATGGAATTATCTGACGGATTAATTTCAATATCCTCAGGACGGTTGCATTCCGTTCCTCCAGCTAATTTGGAAGCTTTGTCGCAATTGACAAGTACATCAGCCTGTGAACGGAAATTATTTTTCAGCTCCGGTCTTTTTTCAAAATCCAGAAGCTGCCATTTATTATTCAGAAAATCCGCAACGTATAAATCACCTTCATCCAGAATATCTTTATTATTTTTTCTGTCAACCGGATCATAAATGTTTTTACTGATAAATTTATACACGCACTCATTTACTTTATCATCACCCATGTAAGCAACTGCTTTACCGCTTTTGGAAATTCCGACGGCAACATTTTCATGTCTGATTCTGCCGAGTGAAGTGCGCTTTTTGGGAACGGAGTTTTTATCAAAGGGATCAACTTCCACTACCCAGCCGTAATGTTCGATTATAAAATCCTTATTAGAGTCATTCCACCTGTATTCCCAGATATTGTCAGAAGCATAATGATCCTGAAAATTTTCTTCGCCGCTCAGTATAGTACCCCACGGCGTAATGCCGCCGCTGCAGTTAGCCAGAGTCCCGTCAGCATATTCCTTGAATTTTAATTCTTCCGAGCCGGCAGCTTTCCCTGAAAGTTTTATAGGAGTCATTGAATCAATACTTCTGTTATAATTCAGGTCTTCAGTAAATTCCCACTTACCTGCATTCTTTTTTACTCTGAATATATTAATACCTGTTAACTTTTTTTCCCTGTCAGTTTCTTCCTTTGTTTTGATCCTGCCGTTTTTGAAATCTTCATCAGAATATTTGTTAATAAAAAGCGGAGAAGGATATTCGTGATTTACTATCAGCAGACCGTCTTCAGAATCGTTTCCGCCTTCGTGATAATCCAAAGGCATATAAGCGACATAATCATTATTAAAACCGTATGGCGTATCTTCCGAAATATTGTCACCCCATTTTCTGATTATGGTATAATCATATCCTTCCGGAAGCAAAAGCTTATCCTCATCCGATGGTAATATGGGCTTAAACGGAACGGAAGAATTCTGATCTGAAGATATAGTTTTCAAAGTCCCTGTTCCGCCTTTTAATAAATCAAAAAATCCGGACGGGAATACTGCCCATACTGACATTACAGCAACCGAACTGCCGGCAGATTTCAGAAGCTCTCTGCGTGAAAGTCTTTTGTAAATTAATTTATCTAAATTATTTTCATTCATTTTTCTCATTCATAATGCGATAAATTACTTAATTAAATCTTAAGAATCTCCTGCAGGAAATTATCTTTGTATTAAATTTCCGATTTTTGCTTAGTTATTAAAATCTAATTAAATTATTTTTGCTAAAAATTTTCTGAAATGAAGATAATTATAGTCGGAACGGCATTCCCTTTAAGAGGCGCTATGGCGCAGCTTAATGCCATTCTTGCTAATTATCTTTCCAAGGATCATGATGTTGAGATCTTTTCATTTAAGAGGCAGTATCCTGAATTTCTCTTTCCGGGAAAGACTCAGACGGATACCAGCGACAATAATATTCTTAATAAGGATATTCCAAATTCTAATGTTATAGATTCGATAGATCCGTTCAACTGGCAAAAGACCGCCAAGATGATTGCAAAGCGGAAACCGGATCTTATCATATTAAGATTCTGGATTCCTTTTTTCGCTCCGGCATTTTACAGAATATGTAATTATGTAAAAAAAAAAACCGGCGCTAAAATTCTTTTTATCTGTGACAATGTAATCCCGCATGAAAAAAGACCGGGTGATAATTTTCTGATAAAACTGATCTTCAAAGTCGGCGATTATTTTATCATTCATTCAAAAAGCGTAGAAGAGGATCTGAAAAAATTTGTAAAGGGCAAACCATACAGATATACGCCGCATCCGATATATAATATTTTCGGAGATCCTGTCGGCAAGGAAGAAGCTCTGGAAAAATTACGGACAGATTCCGGTATAGATCTGAAAGGAAAAAAAGTAATACTCTTTTTCGGATACGTTAGAAAATATAAAGGACTGAAATATTTAATTGACGCAATGCCCGAAATTTTAAAATCGGATGATGTAACTCTTCTTATAGTAGGAGAATTTTATGAAGATGAAAAGATCACTCTCGAACAAATAAGCAGACTCGGACTAAACAAAAGCGTATTTGTAATTTCCGATTATATCCCGAATGAGAAAGTAAAATATTTTTTCTGCGCGTCTGATATTGTTGTACTTCCGTATATTGACGCTACGCAGAGCGGCATAACTCAGATCGCTTATTATTATGACAAGCCTGTGATTGCAACAGATGTAGGCGGGTTGTCAGAGTCAGTAATTGACGGAAAGACGGGATTTTTAATCGCGCCGAAAGATCCAGGCCGGATAGCTGATGCAGTATTAAGATTTTACAAAGAGGATCTTGAAAAAAAATTTACCGAAGGTGCACGCGAAGAAAAGAAGAAATATGAATGGGAAAGAATGACTGAAACAATTGAAGAGCTATTCGGAAAGTAAAACAGTAATTTATTATTCAAAAAATTATAACACTTATTAAAATTTGAAATACGATCCGGTAAAAAAAGTATTCGGTGATATTGTGTCTGATAATACATTTTTCAGAAAAATATTTTACCGGCTGCTCGATCTTATGTTTCTCAGATCATGGCATGTAAGAAAAAAGATCCGTGAACTATATCCGAAGAATAAAGTAATGAATATTTTTGACGCCGGAATGGGATTCGGACAGTACACTTACTTTCTCGCAAAGCGTTTTCCCGATTCTGATATTCTTGCCGTTGATGTAAAGGAAGATCAGGTCGATGACTGCAAGAAATTCTTTTCGAAATGCGGATTTAAAAATGTGCGATTTGAGATCGGCGACCTTACTAAAATTAATTACAATATGCAGTTTGATTTTATCCTGTGTGTCGATGTGATGGAACATATTGTGGAAGATGAACTGGTATTCAGAAATTTTTCAAGAGCTTTGAAAAAAGGCGGCATGCTGCTGGTAAATACTCCCTCAAATCTCGGAGGAAGCGACGCGCATTCTGATGATGACGAAAGTTTTATTGAGGAGCATGCAAGGATCGGATATTCAAAAGAAGACATTACGGCAAAAGTCAACCGCGCCGGAATGGAAGTTCACTCATTCGATTATACTTACGGAAAATACGGTACAATATCATGGAGATTCGGGATCAAATATCCGATACTCATCGCAGGCGTATCAAAATTTTTTATACTGCTTCTTCCGTTCTATTATTTGTTTACTCTTTGGTTTGTGCTGATATTTATGTGGCTTGATGTCCATACTTATAATAAAGAAGGCACGGGCATTACTATGGTCTTAAAAAAAATATAATATAAACCGGCATGTATATCCCTAAACATAATTTAATGAAAGAAAATGATGTTTTTGATTTTATTGAAAACAATAGTTTCGGAATACTTATTTCACAAAATGAAGGAAAGCTTACCGGCACTCACATTCCGTTTTTGCTTAAAAGAAATGAAGGTTCAAAAGGTAAGCTTGTTTGTCATATTGCAAAAGCTAACCCGCAATGGAAAGATATCTCCGGTGAAGCACTGGTAATTTTTCCCGGTCCGCATAAATATATCTCACCTTCTTGGTATGAATCCGGTCAGGCGGTGCCTACATGGAATTATATGTCAGCGCATGTTTACGGGAATATAAAAATTATTGAAGACACGGAAGGTAGATATAATGCTGTGAAAGAACTTGTTGAATTGTTTGAGCCTGAAAAAGAAAGATATTCCATAGAAAATCTGAAACCTGAATATCTTGAAGGACTTCTGAAAGGGATTGTGGTTTTTGAGATTGCAATAAATTCCGTCGAAGGTAAAGAAAAATTATCGCAGAACCATTCGGCTGAAAGACAGAAAAGAATAATTGAAAATTTATTTAACGAAAAAGATTCTGATGCAAAAAAGATTGCGGACAGAATGAAGCAAAATTTATTCTCTAAAATGGACGGGAGCTCAGATCCGGAAAACATTCCATAATCCCAAATCTTAATGAGCGGTAAAGAATACACATTGCAGAAAAAAGAAAAAACCATTCTTGTAATTATACTCTCATTATCTTTTTTAATAAAATTTATTTTGCTGTTTACGGCAGATCCGGTGCTGCGCTCTGACAGTCTGGATTATCAGGCGCTTGCGTATAGTCTGCTGGATGGCGAGTATTCTCTTAACGGAAAACCGACCGCTTATGTAGGTATAGGATATCCGGCTTTTTTATCCGCTGTTTTTTATTTTGCAGGAGAAGGTCAGTTTTATGTAAGACTTGTTCAGTCAGTGTTAGATGTCTTCACCGCCCTGCTGTTTTTCGGAGTATGCCGGAATTTTTTTAATGTGAAATATTCTCTTTTTTCTCTTGCCGTATTTTGCTTCTTCCCTTCAAATATTTTATATACACAGACAATTTTGTCAGAGCCGCTGTTTGGGTTTTTTTATATGGCAGTTTTGTATTTAGTAATGTCCAGAAATTTTTTAAACAAACCTTTGGTAATATTTTCCGCGGGATTAATTTTCGGAATCGCTGTGCTGGTAAGAACTGCTTTCCTTCCGGTGATTATACTTATACCAATATATTTTTTTTTAAACAGGTCAGGATTAAATTCCAAAAGCGGCTCGTCAGCTTTTATCAGGTATTCTCTTATATTTTTTACCGGTGCGGTTTTAATAATCGGACCGTGGTCAGTCAGAAATAAAATTATGGTCGGTACATTCAGTCCCGGCACCACCTCAGGAGTAAATTTCTGGATGGGGAGCAATCCTAATGCAACCGGCACTTACAGCTTTTCCTATGATAAGGATCTGCCGTTTGATTACGGCAATGAAGCTGAAAGAGACAAGGAATATTTTAAGCTCGGATTGGAATATGCGGTTTCAAATCCTGTTAATTATGTTAAGCTCGCTTTTAAGAAAGTCGGTTATTTATTTTCAAGTGAGCGGATGATCATAAATTATTTTAATGAAACTCTTCCGGGACAAACCTCAACTGATGTTTACAGATCTTCAAATCCATTTATATTTTTACTGGTTAATGTTCCGTATATTATATTAATGATAACCGGAATCTGGGGGCTGATGCTGATCGGAAGAAAAAAGTTTTTCATTTACGGATTCATATTAATGTGGATTATAACGGTTTCGCTTTTTGTCGGACTTGCGAGATATCATTATGTGCTGATACCTCTTTTTATAATTGGCTCGGTAATGTTAATTTCCTCTGAAAAAGGATCATTCAAAAAAATCAGCAAGGTGAAAAAATTAACAGCAGCGGCATTTACATTATTTCTGCTTTCAGTCTGGACAGCGGAGTTTTATTTGCTTTTTAATTAATGAGAATTTGAAAAAAATATTAATCATCTCATATTACTGGCCGCCCGGCGGCGGAGCCGGAGTACAGAGAATACTGAAGTTTGTTAAATATCTTCCTTCAAACGGTTTTAAACCCTATGTCGTAACGGTTGATGCAGAAAAAGCGAGTTATCCCGTTATTGATAATTCTTTGAACGCTGAAGTGCCTGCTGAAGCGGAAATATACCGAACCGATACTTTTGAGCCGTTCGGTCTGTATTCGAAAGTCGTAGGAAAGAAAAGCATACCTACCGGTTTTTCAAATGAATCTGAACCCGGACTGCTGCAGAAAATGTCGAGATTTATCAGAGGAAATTTTTTTATTCCCGATGCAAGAAGAGGCTGGATAAATTTTGCCTTTAACGAAGCGTGCAGGTTAATAGAGAAAGAAAAAATTGATACAGTCATCACTACAAGCCCTCCGCACTCTGCGCAGCTTGCCGGACTGAAGCTTAAAAAAAAATACGGAATTAACTGGATCGCTGATCTGAGAGATCCGTGGACTGATATATATTATTATAAGGAGTTTAAACATCTGCCGTTTGCAGAAAGACTTGATAAAAAATACGAACGGCTTGTTCTGGAAAATGCAGATAGAATAATTACTGTCAGCAGTGATTTAAAGAGAATGTTTAGAAAAAAATCAGAGAAGATAGATGAAAATAAAATTATTATAATTCCGAATGGATATGACGAAGAGGATTTTAATAATTTAAAAAAATCTGACGATGCTCAAAGTGAATTTATAATTTCATACACCGGCACTCTGGCTGAGAGCTATAATCCGATAATATTTTTTGATGCTTTAAAGAAAGTTATTATTGAAAATCCTGAAATAAATATAAAGTTAAGATTTATAGGCAGTCCCGCAGACTCTTTAATGAATATAATTCGTGAAATGTCAATGAGCAATAATCTCGAAGTGATCCCTACAGTCTCTCATGAAAAGTCTGTTGAATATCTGAACGAAAGCACAATACTGCTGCTCGTCATTCCCGATGTGAAAAATGACAGGGGAATTCTAACAGGCAAACTTTTCGAATATCTTGCTTCCGGAAAAACAATTTTATGTATCGGACCCGAAGACGGTGAAGCAGCATCCGTTATAAAAGAATGCAGCTCCGGAAAAACGTTCGGCAGAAATAATGAGAACGGACTTTTTGAATACATGAAAGGATTAATAATGACCTGGAAAGAAAACGGAAATCTGAATATTCAAAGCGACATTTATAAAAAATATTCAAGAAGATCACAGACTGCTGAGTTAAGCAGAGTTATCAATGAAATTAGATAATACTTATGTGTTTTAAAATTTACTCCGGCAATTTAAAAAAGTAGTTAGATTGTTTAAATGATTTAAATTATTTTAATATAATTTTTAAAAAATTTACGAATGGCTAAAGCAAAACAGAAGGTTACACTTAAATCACCCTCAGGTTCCTTAAGAAATAAAACACAGGATACTTCAGACGGATTTACGAAATATGATAATTATATTTTCATAGGAATAATAATCTTTGCGGTTCTGATTTTTTTCAGGGAAGGGCTTTTCAGCGGAAAGGTCTTTGCTACAAGCGATAATATCGCTTCAGAAAGTTTCAGGACTTTCCTTGATGATGCAAAACAAAACGGGATCTTTCCTCTGTGGGTGCCTTACATTTTCATGGGGATGCCGAATTTTCCCATCATTTCATATAACCCGAGAGTTTATGATTTTTTTTATTACCTCTGGGACAGCGGTTTCGGAATCCTGACAAACTCCTCGGAAAATCTGGTGCTTCCTGTAGTTATGTATTATGTGATTTTTGGAATAGGATTTTATCTGTATGCTAAGTATAAATTCAAGAATAAACTGATTGCGCTCTACTGTTCGCTGTCTGCAGTCTTTGCAACGGATTTTATTCAGAGGATAGTCGTCGGGCATAATACCAAGGTTCTGGCGCTGGCATTTTTTCCTTTCATTCTTCTTGCTCTGGATAAGCTGATAGATTCATTCAGCGATGAAAAGAAATCCGTCTTCTCATTTCAGAATCTGCTCAATCTTTTCTTTCTCACTATAATGCTTCATATCCAGCTTAACTCGAATCACATACAAATGATATTCTACTGCTATCTGATGCTCGGCATATATCTTCTTTATCTGATTATTTATAATGTGGTAAAAAAGACAAACATATCGGGTATGATCAAAGCCGGAGTTTTTTTCATAGTTGCTGCTGTGATTGCAGTGGCAATGAACGCTGATGTGCTGATGACAATGAAAGAGTATAATAAATATTCCATGAGAGGTGAAGCCGGAATACTGGCGAAGCTCGATACGAAAAATGCGGATGTACAGCCGCTCGATTATGAATATGCAACGAACTGGTCTTTCAGTCCGGGTGAAGTAATTACTTTTGTGCTCCCGTATTATTATGGTTTCGGAGATGTGCAGGTACAGGGGCAAAAGGCGAATCTTTACTGGGGGCAGATGCCGTTTACCACAAACCCTATGTATTTCGGAGTAATTACACTGCTGCTTTGCATTGTAGGAATATTATATAACTTCCGGAAAAATCCCGTAGTTCAGGCGATGACTGTCATAACTTTTATATTTCTTTTCCTATCTTTCGGCAGGAATTTCTCTTTGGTGTTCGATCTGTTTTATTATTACTTTCCTTTCTTCAGTAGTTTCAGAGCGCCTGTAATGATACATCATTTTATGAATATTGCGATTGTAATACTTGCGGGATTCGGTCTTAAGTCAATTGTCGATATCACAAAAGAAAATCTTAATACGGAAAAATTTAAAAAACTTTGTTTCGTATTTTTCGGCATTGCAGGTCTGATGTTTATAATTTCAGTATTTGGTTTCAAGGATTCCTATACAGATTCAATTTCAAACAGTCCGCTGGTAAATAAACTTCAGCAGCAGGGCGCAAACGCGCAGCAGATCAGTCAGTATATCGGACAGATATCAACTGTTGCATATGATAATATTGTAAGCGATCTCAGACTTCATGCGTTTTTTATTGCCATAGTTACCGGGCTTGCATTTATGTATTCGAAAAAATCTCTTTCACTTAAAATGTTTCTTATCGGGACAATACTTATTGCAGTAATTGATCTGTGGAATGTCAACAATAAAACTCTTCACTGGGATAATCCAGGTGATGATAAATCCGTTTTTGCAGAATCAGATTACACCAACTGGCTTTTGACTAACGCACCGGATACTTATACTTACCGCATAGCGGAAATGAACGGCGGCAGACTAAGCACAAATAATACGTTTGCATATTTCAGACTGCATACATTTAACGGATATCACGGCGCAAAGATCAGGATCTATCAGGATGCAGTGGATGTAGCCGGGGACAGCAATCCGCTGTTACTTTCTCTCGGCGGGGTAAAATATATAGTTACTGATCAGCCGCTAAAAGACACAACATATACCCAGGTCTTCAAAGGTTCGAGAATGATATATGAAAATAAAAATTTCATCCCGAAAGTATTCTTTGCAGATGAGGTAAAAGTCGAAAGCGATATAAACATTCTGAACAATATCCGCGACATGAATTTTAATCCGTATGAAACCGCTTATCTGGAAAAAGAGCTTCCCGTTAAGATCGATAAGCCGGACTCAACAGTAAACGCCAAACTCATTAAAGGCGACATACACAGTATGGAATATGAAGTGAATGCAAGCGGAAACAATCTCGTTGTATTCAGTGAGATATACATTCCTTTCGGATGGAAAGCTTATATTGACGGAAATCCGACCGACATTTATAAAACGGATTATTTTCTGAGATCTTTAGTAGTGCCGCAGGGTAAGCATAAAGTGGAATTCAGATATGAACCTGAAGTTTACTATGCGGGAAAAAATATCAGCATAGCTGCTAACGGATTTCTTGGACTGATATTAATAGCCGGTATCTTCGGATATGTAACCGGCAGAAAAAATTCAAATCAGATTAAGCAGACGGAAAATAAAAATTGAAAACTGCTGAAGGAAATATAGTAAAGTTAGTTGCGGATATAACAGTGCTGAATAATAATAATGTTATGCTCGTTAAATACTCAGATAAAAATAAATATGATCATCAGAGCGGATGGTTTCTTCCTGATGATCTTGTAAATTTCGGAGAAGATCCCGATGACGCCGCTATTCGTATTTTAAATGAACAACTGAGTATCGGAAACGCGAAGGTTTCTCTTGATCATGTGGAAACATTTACGGGAAACGACAAATCATGGCATATTGTGTTTCATTACATTTGCCGGACTGCTGAAATACCGGATATAAAAAAATCAGATGATGTGGAAATATTTAAATGGTTTCCTTTAAATAAACTTCCTCCGAAAGAAGAAACAGCGCATCACGGGTGGGCTTTATATACAATACAAAGCGTTACAAATCATTAATTCATAATTCAGTTTAATCTTTCGGCAACTTTTAAAAGTTTTTCGGTGTCGATCTTTTTCCCTGTTTCTTCAGATTCAGTATTTACAGTTACACGAATCGCCTTTAATCCGCTTACACCCTGCATTTCACTCAGTTCGAATTTTTCAACTTCTTTATTTAAATATTTTTCGGACTGAAGATATTCAATGTATCTGAGATACTCCTGTTCCTCCTGAATATGAGAATATACAATTGCAATTTTTCCCGGCTGTGTAAGCCGCTCTTCGCTGCCTTTTATTTCAGCTTTGTCAATTCTCTTTTTCATGATCTCATATCTCACATTATACGTTCCGTCCACATCAAATCTTTTTTCGTCGTATCTGAATTTTATTAAAAGCGGATTATTCTGCACCAATATAAGCTGCGCTGTCTGTAGAGGAATGCTTAATTTGTTTTCCATATCTTTTACCTGACAGACAATTCCGCAGTTCAGAATAAGCTGCCACAGTCTTAAGTTCTTCAGATACAGTTTGTCAAAGTTTCCGTTTTCATTCAGGGATGAGCCGATGTAAATACTGTGTTCCACTCCGTCAGTTTTATATCTTTCGAAATAATGAGGATAAATTTTCTGTATCTTTTCCTGCTCCGCATCAAGATAAGATGTGATCATGCCGGTCAGCGCAGAGGAGCTTGATTCATAATCTTTTCTGCTCTTATAAATAATGCCAAGATCCGCATCTATAAGACTTCTTAATTTCTTTACCCTGTCCTCTACGCTTTTATCAAATGTACTTACAATATCAAGCTGCGGATATAGATCATTTCTAAGAAATTCTACAATACTGCTTTCGTCACCCGAGTTTAAAGTAAATTTTAAAGTACTGATCTTTTTGTCAATCCGGTATATCAAATTCCTGAGAATATAAAGCTGTCTGAATTTATATGCCTGCTTAAAAATATCACTAACGAGTTCAAGATTTTCAATCAGATCTTTTTTAACGGATTCATTTCTGATCAGTGAGGAATTTCTGATGTCCGATAATCCGTACAGAGGATAAAGATCATTAAGAATAATATCTTCCATTTCATTCCCGCTTTGCTCATGCTCACCAATGAGATAGTTAACTGCAGCATCTCTGAATTTCCATTCCACTGACGGATGAATGGAAGTGCACTTTTCTTTTATAACTGACTGAATTCTTTTATCAAACTCATCCTTGAATCTCGCAATGGAAAGACCGAAGAGATTATATACTTCCCTTAGTTTCAGCGTGTTAAAAGGATTTATTGCACCGGGTTCCCCGGACACAAGTTCCATTATTGCAATTACCTTGTCATCATAAATCAATGGAGCCACCAGCAAATTTCTGTAGCCTGCATTAAGTATTGACTCTTCCATTTGAGTAGCTTCCGGATAGTTTTCAATATCATCAATTATAATAACTCTTTTTTCTGCAGCGCATTTATGATAGACAGAGCCGGTATTTTTTTCGGACATTTCACAGTAAGTATTGATCTGAAAATTATTCAGAATTCTTCTTCCGTAACTGAAAATAAGATCCCTGTTTCCGGGTACTTCGGATAATCCCATATTTACCGATGGATTTTTAAGCAGCGATCTTACATTGTGCTGCAGTTTCAGAAAACTTGACTGCATGGAAACAGTATGTTTTTCTATAAAATCTTTTTTAATTGCTGAAAGAATTTCCGTATCAGTTATATTGATGGCGTTTATTACAAGGAATCCGGTGTATTCAAAATCTTCAGGCGGGATCATCTCTTTCAAAAAATCAATATCGTAAATTCTTCGTGTGATCTCTTTCCTTTCCGAATCCGAAAAAGTTCTCAGCTTACCCTTTACTTTAATTTCTCCGAATTCATTTGCAAGATTAAACTTAAAATATCTGTCAAGCCCTGTCTCGGGATGCGGAATTTTATATATAAGCGGAAATTCGGAACGAAGGTCAAAACCGTAAACATAATTAAGAATAATCATATAACTACCGACAGTATTGCCAAAGTTATATGAAATATCGTCAATGTTAAGTTCACCGTTAAAATCCAATATGTCGTTCATTATCAGTTTCTTAAACATCGGAGACGAAAAAAATATATTGTTAGTGAACAATGCTGAAAGTGCATAGGTTTGCTTTTCCCAGAATGCATCCGGAAATACAAACATCATCATTGCTGAGATGAGTTTGTCAAAAGGCTTAACTTCATCCGCATTTGCAAAAGTACCACGTATACCGGGATTCTTGTTTATTTCCTTAAGTATGCTCTCGGCGAAACCTCTTTTTATTAAGTCGTTACTTTTAGCTGTGGATTCGATGTGTTCGATCAGTTTATTAAAACTTATGGTAATTTTGAAAGGAAAACGAAAATTTGGACTTTTGTATTTTTCCATTTCAATATTATCCAGCAGCAGATTAATGGAAGTGAACTCTGATTCAGACATGATTATTATCTTTTAAGATATAAACTTAACTCTAAGAAAATTGTAAATCAAGAAGTTTTTATTTCAACTAATTGAAAACTAAGTACACGACAATAATTTTG